>JBLHSN010000005.1:0-51461 GCA_047626195.1 Myxococcota bacterium | reverse complement strand
GGTAGCGAGGTCTCTGTACACGAGTTCTCCAGCGAGACGCATCGTAGCCTGTGGCTCGTGAAATTGGGTTAAACGCGGTGGCGTGAACACCAAAAACATCGGTTTCAGCCTCACCGTGGCGGTCGGGCTTGTGCTTGATCAGCTGACCAAGGCATGGGCGCGGGGCGAACCCCTCCTTCAGACGGCAGACGGCTGGGCGGTTAGCGAGAACTTCTTGCACTTGGTGCGCAGGGAGAACTCCGGAGCTGCATTCAGCCTATTGAGCGGCCTTCCGCAAGAGTGGCGCGTACTAGCCTTCGCCCTATTCAATGTGGCGGCCGCAGCGATTGGCTTGTGGCTCTTGTCCCGCACCACGAAAACCCGCTGGGCCCGTTCAATAGGCATTGCCCTGTTCGTCGCGGGCGCTGTAGGCAACGGTATCGACCGCTTGGTCTTCGGTTCCGTCACAGACTTTATCCGCGTTCATGCCGATGTTGAGCCTGTCTACTCGTTCATCTTGAGCACGTTTGGCCGCGCAGATGGCCCCGTATTCAATCTGGCGGATATTTGGCTGACGCTCGGCGTGTTGTGCATCCTTGTTGTGGACTGGCGGTGGGACCGTCGTCCGCCTACTTTGGAGAGTTCGAATGCCCCTTCCCTCTGACTTTGCCGTGGAGTGCTTGTACGCTCCCGAAGCCTGGTACATACATGACTTGATCGAGGTCACTCCCGAGCGCATTGCGGCTGTCACCGACACCACACGCCTGGGCCACCTCGTAGATGCGCAGCGCGTTTGGCCGGGGCATCCCAAGCATCTACCCGGCGCGGCCGTGATTCAGATCACGGGCGTTCTTGGACAACTGCACGCTATCTACGGCCTCAACATGCGTCCGACAGATGGGTGGGTCGGCTTCGGGACACATGTGCGCGGCTGCAAATTCGGCAGTCTCGGCGAGATTGGACCGGCAGTCGAGCTCGTGGCGGAGCTCACTCGATCCCGCACCATTCGCGGCACGGTGTTCACCGACTACACCTTCAGCTTTTCCCAGGAAGGCCGAAGTGTGTACAGCTCCAAGCAGACCGCAGCTTGGCGCCAGACCGACCATCGTGGCCCGGTTGAGCCCCTCTGATCACGGCGCCCATACAGGTCCTCTTTCCACCCCGTGCGGGAATCCATCAAAGGGTAAAGGTTCCCTCCACAGATCCGTTGCAATCTTCAACCTTACTCTAGCAGCACAAAAATTGTATAAACCTGCCAGATGGCCCGCCAAACTGGCTTGCAACCGCGACTTTCCTTATTGCTACTCTTCTTACCGGGGTGAGGGATGGGATTGATGGAGGAAACCGGCGCTAAGGTGCGTTCAGGGTGGCCGCCAACTGACGACGTTGTAACTGGTTACTGCTAGGACAGTGGCGGCCGAACTGGGCATGCCAAAGCGTCGAGTTCGAGACCAAGACCGATGCTCACCCCTGTAGCCGCAGATGTTTCCTCAATGGGGCTGCTCGGCCCGCCCTGGAGATTCGATTGTTTCATGACTGCACTTAATCTCTACTCATACGGTGCCTAGGGACCCGTAGGCAGGTTGACGTGTGACCACCGATGCTGGGGTTTATATACCCACCCTTTCCTGATATATGTATTCTGTGTGGGAGTACTAGCCTCTCAACCCCGCCAACCGGAGACGGCATCCGCCCCTTTTTATTATTACTGTTGTCCGCCTGCGCAGGCGAAACCACTACGTGGCACGAAGACGTGCGCCCGATCGTGGATGCGCGCTGCATGACCTGCCACACCGAAGACGGTATTGGCCCTATGTCCTTCTCGAGCTCGGACACCGTGCAACAGTGGCAACAAGCCATGGTTCTCGCTGTGGAGTCCCGCACCATGCCACCGTGGGGAATGGATCCAGACTGTCGGGACATTCAAGACAGTCAGGCCTTGTCTGACGGAGAAATTGCCGCCTTCACCGCCTGGGCAGACTCCGGCTTTCAGTTGGGGGATGAGAGTGCCTACGTGGCGCCAGTCATGCCAGATATTCAGCCCCTACCCCCGGCAGACATGACGCTAGACTTCGGCGACGCCTACCTTCCAGACGCTACCAAGCTAGACGACTACCGCTGCGTAGCGGTGGGCGAGGTGCTTCAACAGGACCTGTACCTGCGCGGCATGAACATACGCCCGGACCGCGCCGACCTGGTCCATCACGTGCTCCTGTACGCGGTACCGCCCAGTGGTCTCGCCGAGCTCACCGAGCTCGAAGCCGAAGATGACGCGCCGGGATTTGCCTGCTTCGGCGACACAGGGATTGGCGATTCGCAGAACGTTGGCGGCTGGGCGCCGGGCGGAGTCGCGTCGCTGTACCCCGAAGGCACCGCAATGCGGGTTCCCGAGGGCTCGCAGCTCTTAGTTCAGATGCACTACAACACCGCCGCTGGCGAGCTTGAGGGCGACCGCACCCAGATCGACCTATGGGTTCAGCCAGAGGGTATCCGTCCCGATTTCTTGGTGAGCACCCACCCCATTGCCTACACCACCCTCGACATTCCAGCCGGTGCCGAAGACTCGCTACAGAGCCGCGAGCAGCGGGTTCCGGTGTCGGGGAAAATCATCGGTGTCAGTCCGCACATGCACACCCGCGGCCGCACCATCGAGACGCGGCTTGAGCGACCGGACGGCACCGAGGAGTGCCTGTCCAGAGTCATGGACTACGACTTCGACTGGCAGCGCGGCTACGAGTATGCACCAGACGACGCCATCAACATCAGCATCAATGACCTCGTTGAGATTCGCTGTACGTACGACAACAGCGACAGCCAAGAGCGCGTTCAGTGGGGCGACGGAACCACTGACGAGATGTGCCTAGACTACATCAGCGTTCTGCACCCCAACACCTTGCAGGCTGATGACGCTGGTACCTGTGCAGGCGTCGACCGCTGTGTGTCCGAGTGTGACCCAGCAGATTCCTGGTGTCCGATGACTTGCATGAGCCACTCCAGCGAGGCGTGTCTGTACTGCGGCATCGACCAAATGTTCGACTTTGGCGGATGCCTTGCAGACAGCTGCCAGTCGCAGATGCAGGGCTACGGCGTGTGCGTCCAGTCTTGCATGGACGGCTTCGAGGACTTCTTCGAGTGCTCCTATGAGACCTGTGCAGAAACCTTCCAGCCCTACTGGGAATGCGCAACCAACCAACTCAATGGCTCATGTGCGGGCCTCATCGAACGGAAGTGCAACTGATGGCCTGGTCAAAAAACGTGCTCACGTTTTGGTTCACCACCCTGTCTCCCAAGGACTGGTACAGGGACAGCCCGACGCTAGATGCTCACATTCGCTCCGAGTTCGGCGACGTCCATGAACAGGTGGCCAGCATGGCGGAGGACGACCTACTCGTCGACGTAGATACCGCGCTCGCCGCCATCATCGTACTCGACCAGTTCTCCCGCAACCTTGGACGAAAGACTAGCGCTGCCTTCGCCCAAGACGCCAAAGCGCTTCGCCTAGCGAAGAGCGCTGTTGAACTGAGTTACGACGACGGCCTCGCCGTAGAGCGCCGCAACTTCCTCTACATGCCGTTCATGCATTCAGAGACGTTGGACGATCACGACCGCAGCGTCACACTCTTTGCCGGTACACAGAGCGAAGATTACGCGCGCCAGCACCGAAACATCATCGCAGCCTTCGGTCGCTATCCGTATCGGAATAGTGCGCTCGGACGTGAGAACACCGCCGCGGAACGGGCGTACTTAACCACGGCCAACGCCTTCGGGCAGTAACGCCCCGTCAAGGTCTTCCCGAGAGTGGCCCCCCGCCCAACCCAGGCAAAAAGCCAACAGTTCGAGGAGCCACTTGTCAGGAACAACCGAACACCGAGAGATGTTCTCCCCGGGAACCGAGGGTCCCGACGTCTCCAGTGAACACCCCCACTGTAGTGCCGTGAAACGACTCCGCTATCTCAGTTGTCTGTCAGCGAGAACGCAAAATGAAAACCAGCGAATATCACCGGTTCTCTAGTACAACACGGCCGCATCGATGCCAGATGTCTGCGCAGCCTCTCCCGATGATCGGACCTCTGGTCTCAATACACAGCAGCAGTTCTAGGCTCTCAACAAGTCAGAATCTACCGGCGAATCGGACGTAGGAAGATACGACTGTGTCGTATACGCATACGCCGGACGTAAGGCCGTCACCACACCGCATCCGCCCTCCCCAAATCTGCGGCGAGAGACTGGCATTCGGCATCGACAGATACTTCCATTCTCCGCGCTGGGACTCTCTACGCGGACGCGAGAACACACTCGCCACAAACGACTCTCTCAAGACGAGAGGGACCGTCGGCCGCAGCCGTGCAGGATACCGATCTGCCGAGAGCGGCCCCCCGCAAAACGTAGGCGTAATGCCCACGATTCGAGAGACCCCTGATCAGAAAAAAGTTCATCGGAAGACACTCTCCCCGAGAATGCGCTGTCCCCGTATCTCCCGCGAACGCTCCAATGGTAGCGCTTTGCGACTCCCCCGCTATCTCAGTGGTCTTTCAGTGAGAGCTTAGAGAGTAAATCAGAAAATGCCATTGTTCGCTCACCGACAACAACAAAGCCCAAGTCCGCCACCCGCGCAATCCCATGCTGTGAACCCATCGGGGGTCCCTGTGCGAGATCCCACCTAAAGCTAGCCGCTGTCTGACCGATAGCCACATGGGAGGTTGCCCATGTCTTTATTCAAGCCGTTTGGCGGGAACCGAAAGTTGTTCCAACGAAATGCCACCAGCCGCACCCCGACTCCACCTCCTCAAGTCGATGTGACGCCTCCAGACGCTCCATCAGTCGCAGCCCCGGCTGATAATGGCGTTCATGATGGGTCATCCGGACCTCCGCAACAAGCTGTTCCGGCGCCAAATTTCGCCTTCGAAGCTGAAAAGCAACGCCAAGCCTCCCTCCAGTCCGAGTGGACGCAGGCCGTAGACACTCTAGGCATTGCCGACCGCATGATGACGGCCGCAACCGAGGCACGTCGTGAGACCCTCGCAGATAATGCAACACTCATCGCGGGTATCGTCCGCCAGATTGTAGAGCGGATTCTACAAGGCGCCATGCGGGTTGACGATGACGCCTTGGTTCGGGTCGTCATTGCCGCCGCAGAAGCCCTACCGTCCGACGTCATCCGGCTGCGCATGAATCCAGCCGACATCGAGCGGGTCTGCCATCTGCTACCCGATGGCATGGCCGAGACCCTTGTGCCCGACCCGAAGGTTGAAGGCGGCTGCATTGCACAGACCCAGCGTGCATCTGTGGATGCGAGCCATGCGGCCGCGATCGAAGCGGTAGACACAATGCTAAAGACCTGGTTGTCCAGTGAACAGCCATGAGCCTTGAAAGTCTGACCCGACTGCAACGGCTCTCCCAACGCCTGACCCCTATGGGCATGCGCGGTCAGGTCACCGGAGCCGTTGGTGCCCTGCTGGAAGCGGAAGTCCCCGGCGCTTCCATTGGCGGCATGTGCGAGCTGGACGACGGCACGCTGTGTGAGGTGGTGGGCGTAAAGGGCCACACCGCATTTCTGGTCCCACTGGAAGAGACCTCAGAACTTCGTGCAGGCACGCATGTCCGCATGCTGCAAAGTCAGCTCTCCGTCACCGTGGGCGATGGCCTCGTCGGCCGAATCCTCGATGGACTGGGCAAGCCTCTGGACGACGGTCAAGCACCTATTCGCGGCCACAGCACGCTCATCATGCGAAATGCACCGAGTCCTTTTGAGCGGGGTACCATCCACCTTCCGCTCGCTACCGGCGTTCGGGCCATCGACAGCATGCTCACCTTGGGTAGGGGTCAACGCATTGCTCTGCTCGCAGGCTCCGGCGTTGGAAAATCTACGCTAATGGCCATGCTGGCTCGCAACGTCAACGTCGATGTCACCGTCATCTGTTTGGTCGGTGAGCGAGGGCGTGAAGTCCAGGAGTTTGTTCACGATACGCTTGGTGAGGAGGGGCGAAAGCGAGCCTGCCTGGTCGTCGCCACGTCGGACCGCTCCCCCGCCCTCCAAGTGCGCAGTGTGTTCATGGCCACACGGATTGCCGAGCACTTTCGCGCCGAAGGCAAGCATGTGCTGCTGCTGGTGGACTCCATCACCCGGCTCGCACTCGCTCAACGACAGATTGGCCTGGCTAGCGGTGAGCCGCCGACCGCCCGGGGCTACACACCATCCGTCTTTGCCATGCTGCCCAAGTTACTCGAACGCGCCGGTGCCCACCGAGATGGGGGGTCCATTACCGGGGTCTACACCACTCTGGTCGAAGGCGACGATATCCATGACCCCATCGCCGATGCCGTTCGTGGAATCGTAGACGGGCACGTCGTTCTTTCACGCGACCTGGCAAATCGTGGTCACTTTCCAGCGATTGACATCTTGCAGTCCATCTCCCGACTGTTCACCAAGGTCACGGACGATGAGCACCGCGGCCTGGCCGGAGATCTGCGCGAAATTATGGCTGTGTGGGCCGAGCATGAGGAGTTGGTCCGCCTCGGCGCGTACGCACATGGCAGTGACCCTCTGGTCGACCGTGCCATCCGCTTGCAACCCGCTATTCGCAAATTCTTACGTCAAGGGCCGGAAGACGTGCTCACGATACCGCAGACCGTTCAGGCGTTGTACGAGGTCCTCAACCAACCGGACTCCCCCTAGACGGTCAGTCCAAAGAAGACGCTCACCCCAATCAGCAACACCCCGGCGCCAGCCGCAAGCCATCCCATAGCATTGGCCTGAAGGCGTGCGTTGCGCTGCGACATGGCCCCATGGTTCGCTGGGATGCGCTCCGCTACAAACGAATACTCGGAGATGGGGTCGAGGTCCAACGTGGGTGCATCCGCCTCTACAGGCCCGGTTCCGTCCGACTCTATAAACGGTATGTCGTACGAACCTGTCGCGGCGACCTCTTCTGGAAAGATGGCCTCCAACACCGCATCGCAGTCCGTCATCCGGTCTTCGGGGGCAACGGACAACAGGCTGCGAATCACCGCTGCAATGTGGTCGGGAATATCTGGGCGAATCGTCTGTGGGTCCGGGTAGTCGCCCTGGGCAGTCTTGTTCAAAATCGTGACCATATCCGAGCCGCGAAAAGCCGGGACTCCGCAGGTCATGCCGTACAAAATACAGCCAAGGGAGAACAAGTCTGCCCGCTGGTCTACGCGAGAGGCATCGCGAATCTGCTCGGGGGCCATGTACTGGGGTGTTCCCATCATCATGCCGGTCTGCGTGTCGCCTTCTTCCTGGCTCAGCACCTTTACGAGGCCAAAGTCCATCACCTTCGGCACCAAGCCCGCTTCCGTCTCAGCCAGGAGGATATTCTCGGGCTTGAGATCGCGGTGAATGATGCTCAAGCGGTGGGCGGCACGAACGCCGCGAACAATGCCTGCAAACAGTACAAGCGTCTCTTCAAGGGTCGGACTGTTGTTGCGCAGCCAATCACGAAGACTACTGCCAGGTACATATTCCATCACCAGGCCCGGTCGACCACGCACGTCAATGATGTCGCTCACAGGCACCACATTGGGGTGATTGAGCTGGGCTTGCACCCGCCCTTCTGCGAGAATCCGGGCGGAGATATTCGGCAAGTCCACGGCCAATACCTTGAGGGCATGCGAGCTGCGTAAATCGCGGTGGGTGACCTTAAAGACTTCTGAAAGCCCACCGTCGCCAATAAACGACTCCACTTCGTAGCGGTCCACCGTCATGCCAGCTTCTAGGATGCGTCCCATCGTCACTCCTCCATGGGGTTCCACCCCTACAGAGAGACCGTCGGACCATTGAAGCCGCACGATAAGCCACGATACCCGCACAGCCGAAAGCACGCGGTTACCATCAACTCCGAGCCCAACAGCGGCCATGGAGCGACTGTGAACGACACAACCATGCAATCCGACCCTGTCCGCTGGTTGTTCATCGGCGAGAGCGGCCTGCGTTCCGCCTACCGAGTGGCCTTGTGGTTCGCTATTGTGATTCCGTGCACAATCGCCGCTGCGGTGATTGGCGAACTGTTGCAGCCGGTTTTCAGCAGTGTTGGCATACGCCGCGGCGAAGCTTTCTTGATGGTTGGCACTATCACCTACACACCCGCAATCTTGCTCACTTTGGTATTCGGTGCTTTCGACAAACCGCGCGTGACGTCTGCTGGGCTCGGTGGCCCAGTGCTGCGCAGCTTAGCCGAGTACACCAGCGGCACCGCCATGGGTGTTGGCTTAGTCCTGCTCACTCTGCTTGCGCCTGCCACTGTAGGTTCGGTACGCATGGATGCCTTGGCCCCCAGCTGGCACTGGGCCATGATCCCGCTGTGGTTCGTCGGCTTGGCGATTGCCGCAGCCTGGGAAGAGGTTCTGTTTCGCGGCTACGGCTTTCAGTGGATCTGTCGAGCCACTGGCAATGTCATCGTGTACGCGGTTCGCCCCCTCTTTCCACTAGAGCCCGACGTTGTCGCCCAGTGGCTCGGACGCGCCTTCTGGATTGCCCTATCCTCGGGCGTGTTCGCCATCATGCACGCGGCAAACCCCAATGCTGGAATTTTGAGTGGCATAAACACCGGGCTCGCCGGAATTTGGCTTGCCGTCGCTGTCTTCCGCACCCGCGCCCTGTGGCTCGCATGTGGCCTTCATCTGGGCTGGAATTTTGCCCAAGGCCCACTGCTCGGACTGCCCATTAGCGGCCTGGGCAGCGCAGAGAGTGGCATGTCCATTCCGTCGCTCTGGTCCACGGCATTGACGGGTCCCAACTGGGCGACCGGCGGAAGCTACGGCATTGAAGCCGGCCTGCCATGCACGGTGGTGCTGTTCATCGCAATTGCCCTGGCTGCCCTGTACAAGCCACGTCCGCTCGGACAAGACGCCCCGGTGCTGCGGCCCGGTCGCATTCACGCAAACCAGGCCGCCGAGTAAGCGCTGGAAGCGCTACCAGACCTCGCAGACATCTTCGGCGACCATGGCATCGCCCGCTTCGCAGCCAAAGGCCTCGGCAAACTCGGCCGAGTGCATGGCCGGTCCGTTCACGCGGAACTTGGCCGGGCTGTGTGGGTCAGTCGTCACCTGCATTTCTTCGCGCTCGGGCCGCATGTTCGTACACCAGCCCTGCGCGTAGCCCACAAAGAACAACTGCTCGGCGCTTAGGCCAATCATGCCCTCTTCTGGACCGTTCTCTTCGGACCACGACTTGTACGCGTAGAACGATGACTTGAGTCCACCGTGGTCCGCGATGTTCTCACCGAGAGTGAGCTCACCGTTGACCGCAAGTCCGTCACGGACCTCAAAGGAGCTGTAAGCGTCAACCAGGCACTGGGCCTGCTCTTCGAAGCGGTCGGCGACTTCTGGCGCCCACCACTCTTCCATGCGGCCTTCACCATTGAACTTACGGCCTTCGTCGTCGAATCCATGGGTGATTTCGTGGCCGATAACCATTCCGATAGCGCCGTAGTTCATCGCCATTGGGAAGTCGGAACTAAAGAACGGCGGCTGCAAGATGCCAGCCGGGAACACAATCTCGTTGGCGGACGGATTGTAGTAGGCGTTGACGGTCGGAGGAGTCATGAACCACTCGTCTTTGTCCACCGGGTTGCCAATACGACCGATGAAGTCAGCAACAAGGAACTGGCGCGCGCGCACAACATTGCCGAGGTGGTCGCTGCTGCTGACTTCTAGGCCGGTGTAGTCGCGCCACTTGTCCGGGTAGCCAATTTTGTTGACGATAGCGCCAGCCTTTTCACGCGCGGCTGCACGGGTATCGTCGTCCATCCACGCGAGCTGCGGAAGGTTGGCTTCGAACGCAGCCTCGACCCGACGGACCAAGTCCTCGGCAATCGGCTTGCTCTCGCCAGCAAAATACGCGTCGACGAAGGCCTGACCAACGGCGTCTCCCAGCCATTCGTCGGATAGTTGGACACAGCGCTTCCACCGCTCGGGCTGCTCTGGCTGACCGGTCAGCTCTACACCGTAAAATGCAAAGTTCTCGGCATCAAACGCAGGAGATAAGTGCGGGGCGAAGTCGGTGAGGACGCGCCACCAGAGGTAGGCACTGACAGTGCTCATGTCGGTGGCGTTCAACAACACATCGAGCTGTTGAAAGTACTCCAAGCGGCCCACGTTGACGTCTGTGGCATCCTCTGCACCCACAGACGCAAAGTACACATCTAGCGGCAATGACCACTGTTCCTGCCAGCCAGCGCGATCGATCTTGTGGTAGTTCTCTTCGACGACGCGAAGCTCTGCGCGGGGCAGGTTTATCTCGGCAAGAGCGGCCTCAAACGCCACAATCTTGGTGGCTGTCTCGACCGAAGACTCGGCCGGCATGTTCGCCATCTCCAACATTTTGGCCACATGTACGCGGTACTTTTCGAGCAAGGCAGCGGCTTCTTCGTCACCGTCTTCGATCAGGTAGTAGTCGCGGTCTGGCAGAGACAGTCCACCTTGTGCGACGTGCATGATATTCAGGTCTGGGTCTTCGAGGTCCGAGTACACGTACGAGCTGAACAATCCGCCAACACCAATCTTCTCAAGCTCACCCAGCACGCGGGCGAGGTCTTCCTTGGTGGAGATACCAACGATGCTGTCTCGTACCTGACCGAGCGAACGCAACGTGGTCATGTCCGTGGCGCCCATGTCCATGCACGCGTCGTAAAAGTTGCCAACCTTCGCAACGGCGAGGTCTTCTGACTCGGATGCCGACGACAGGATGTCGCGTTGGCGGGTCAGATTTGTCTCTTGGATGACCGAGAAGGAACGGCCCCATCGCGACTGGTCAGCGGGAATCTCGTTGGCTTGTAGCCAGCCACCACAGGCGAACTCGTACAAGTCGTCGCATGCCCGAACATCGGGGTTCATGCTGGTGCGAACCGCCGCCTGTACCGGGGTCTCTACGACATCGTCGGTGATAGCGTCGGCAGCCGTTGGGGTTTTGGGCCCGCACGAGAGGGCGAGAAGAGCAAGAATGGGACTAAAGCGCATGAGGCCTCCAAGACCGCCCGCATAGCTCGTGCATGCACATTGGTCTTCCGCTGGCCGACTGCAATACACTGCCCCTAGCGCTGGTCGCGGGAGCCTTATGTTCACTCGTACTTTTGTTCTGTGGTTGGCCTTGGCGGGCAGTAGTATCGCCCTTGCGGAGAAGCCTCCTCTGTCCGAACAATCAGCTATGCAGCTGTTTTTTGACAGCGGCTACACGTCATGCGACGCGCGCTTGTTGAAGGAGGCCTGGAGCCTTCAGATGGAGTACGGCGCCAAGGTCCGAACCGGCCGATTCTTGGACCAACCGCGAGGGCGAAACCGTGTTTCTCGCTACGTGGCAGAGCAGCGACTGGCGTCTGGCCAAAGCGGAAACCGCTGTTCTACTTGGGAAATCGGCCTCGAACCCTACCAGATTGACGCTCTGGCAGCGATCTGGGGTACCTCCACCATGGACACAAAGAGTCGCGTGGAGACCGAATTTGCCGCCAACCGGTGGCGTGGAATTCGTGATAAGATCGACTTTCATGCCGGATTCGAAAAGCTTGGCTACTACGACAAGACAGGCGCAGGGCAAGCCGACTACGGCAACGGTACACCAGAGTTTCGTGGGCTGGACCAGACCCCCTTCACCTACTGCGACGCAGAGAGGGTGGCACAGGTTTGGGGTGTCTCAACAGACGCCGCAGTCACGCGTCTCAACGAGAAGTCACAGGTCCTAAGCAAGCCTGACCTCGTCGCTTCTATGGAAGCCGTGCGTACCGTCACCCCCACTCACACATGCGACTTTTACCCCGATTTCTCCTACGACGACGCCAGCAGACTCGCAGGCTCATGGGGCCTTGACCTCATGGAATCAAAAGCACAACTCGGGACCAAGCTGACGGGCGGGTATGCCACCCACCTGATGCGCGACTACGGCTACCGGACCGAGCTCGCCATTCCAGATGTAAGCGGTGGTGCAAGCCACTTCTTCGCAGATCTCCACCCAGCTGCCTTCGACGCACGAGGCTTCACCGCCTGTGATGCACGCATGCTGGCCCGCCTGTGGTCGGTCAGTAATGACGACGCAGTCGAACGCGCCGGACGCAAGCTTCTCGACCCTGGACAGTACGGCGCTCTCGATACACACCGGGCCGACTCACACCGCTTGGCCACTGCCGACGGCTTCGAGTGCGCTTTCGGGGATAGCTTCACCCCCGAACAGCTGACCACCATGGCCACGTATTGGTCGTTGGGCGAAGACGACGCGCGTGCGCGCGCTGTTCACAAGCTGATGCACGGAGACAGCCAAGAGTTCCTGCGCGAGGCGCTCACGTGGCAGTAGTGTCCCTGCCCGATGTGGGCTGGAAGATCGGTGTCGAGATCGAGCTGATGGCACCAAAGGGAGCCAGTCGACGGGACCTGGCCGAGCGAATCGCCGCGAACGAGTCGGGTGAGGTTCACCCGTTCTGGCACGTCCAGTCGGAACCCAGTCAGGTGCCTGGAATGCCCCTGTTTCACAACCTCACCCAAGGCTTCGAGGTTCAACGCAATGGTCACTGGCGAGTGCGCTGTGTGGACGACCTCACCCTGCAAGCGGACGTCAACCGAACCGCGGCTCCAAAACCCGGTTGGTTCCGGATTGTCAGCGATGACCTTCGCTTGCTTCGCCTGATCAAACGACACGCCCCCGCTACCGGCGCTATCGACGACGCCCTGCAGCCGGTTGCCGCGCTCTTCGGCCAACAGGCCCAGCTTGCCGACGGGGGAATCGTCCGCATCAGTGATGAAGCAGACGCTTCGGTATGCCTTGGAGCCCCCCTCCCCGGCGAACGCGAACGCCCCTGTGAACTCGTCACCTGCCCCATGGAGAGCGACCAACATGCAACCTTGTCATCTTGGCTGGGTCACGCTTCCGCTCTCGGCATGACCGTTGCCAGCGAAGCCGCCATCCATGTCCACTGCGACGGCTCCCAGCTGCGTACACCCGCCGTATTGCAGCGCTTGGCGCGACTCTGGCTCCAGCATGCCAGTCAGTTCCGCGACCTGGTACGCACAAATCCACGCTGCGTCCGACTCGGTCCGTGGTCGTCTCCCATCATAAACGCCCTCTGCGCCCCTGACTTTGCGGCTCTGTCGTGGACTGACGCTCAGAATCGCCTGCGACCTCTCGGGCTGACCAAGTACTGCGACCTCAACATTGCCAACCTAGTCCTTGGCATCCGCGACAAGCCAACCGTGGAATTTCGCGTGTTCCCCGGAACCATGGATTCCACTCGCATCACCGCGTTCGCGCACTTGGCCGCAGCACTGTGTCGCGCGGCACGTGACAACGTGAACCGAACGGAGCTACTGTCCTTGCCGACCCTCGACCCGCAAGCCCGCCACATCCTCACGGAGATGCCATGACCCACCCGACACCCGACCCCATTGGTCCCGGACAAGAGTCGGTGTGGAGCTATCCACGTCCTCCACGTGTTGAGCCCGTCCACGCAGAGATTAAGGTGTTCCTCGGAGGCGTGTGCATCGCATGGACGAAAAACGCCCATCGGGTGCTCGAGACCAGTCATCCACCGGTGTATTTCCTGCCTGCAGAAGACGTAGATGCCAAGCGCGTGAGTGCCTCAGAACATCGCCCATCTTTCTGCGAGTTCAAGGGTATTGCCCACTACCTGGACATGAATGTAAAGACGGGCGAGCGCGAAGTATCCGCCCCCGCTGCCGCATTTACCTACGCCAATCCGACCGCAGCGTTCGCGGCAATTGCCGGCCATATTAGCTTCTATGCAGGTGCCATGGACGCGTGCACAATCAATGGAGTGGTGGTCGTTCCTCAGCCCGGCGGGTTCTACAGTGGCTGGATTACGCCCGAAATTATGGGTCCGTTCAAGGGATATTCCGGAACAGAAGGCTGGTAAGCGGGTCAGAACTCTCTGATTCTCTCTCGAGAACGCTAACGTCTAGCCAATCAGCTTGATATAGTGCACCCCACACCTAATCGGTTCCCATGACTCGCATCGCACTTCTGCCGTCGCCGCCTCAGCCGCCTACACAGCAGGGCCACCGGCCGAGACAGATACCCGCAATAGGCCCTCGGACGCACCTTCCGAGGGATTCTCCGATCTGCCACAGATGGCATCGTGCACTGTGACCAACAATCCGGTGACCCCGCCCAGCCAGACAGCCCGCCTGAACGGGCCAGCGTTGTACTTATCCGATGAGCTAGACATCATTGGGCTCGACGGGGTGTTGATGCGCACACCAAGTGGCAACAGCTCGGCGCTCCGCAGCCGAATCGGCTCCACGACATTCCTCCCGCCCAAGCTTTCGGCAGAGTACCAGATCGAGCTGACGCTGCAGGACCAGGGGGGGCCAACGGAGCTAGGATCTCTGCGTCATCGTCCTCCAAACCATCGCAACATCGTCTCTTCTTGTCGAACTGCTTGGGTCCCATTCCGGCGAAGACATGGACCTGCACGTGGTTCATCTCGGCGGGATCAGGTGCAGGTCCGATGACTGTTTCGAAGTCACTTGGCGGAACGGAATTGACTGGGGAGTCCCAGACGGCGTGTCCGATAGCGTGACAATGGTGCTCTACGAAACCGTTGGAGTCGACCTCGAGATTGTCCAAGTCGACACCAGCAATGACGGTGGAATTCGAGATCTTCGTGCATGACTACGAACAAACGTCACCGTCAACATCGTCCTGAACGGCGAGACGACCTTCAGTGGCACCTAGTCCATATCCGGCGAAGAGATAGACCCCCTTCGACCCTGTAAACTCGGTCACGGGAGTTGTTACGCCGATTCTATTGTCGAGGCCCACCCACACCGCCGCAACACCGATGCACACCCTTTTAAAGTGGTGGGCAGCGTCAACCTGGTGTAAACTGCCGCTGTCACGGACCTTGGAGCCACACATGCGCGCCTTCTTAATCCTGCCCTGTCTCGGAATCGCTCTTGCGGGCTGCAAGACCGAAACTGGGGTAACTCCAGACCCAGAACCGCCGCCAGAGCCGGTGGATAGCGTCGACACGGTGATTGCGGAGATTCCGAGCGAAACTCCGATTGCGGTATGCGAGGTCAACAAGAACCCTGTGCAACCGCCGTTCGAGACCGCACGATTCGACGGGTCGGCCAGCTACGACCCCAATGACCTTGAGATCATTGGTTACGAGTGGGCTCTGACAGTGGCCCCGGACGGGAATGGCGCTGCCCTCTCCGCCAACATTGGACCGACCACCAGCCTGACGCCACAGCTCGCCGGCACCTACGTCGTTGAACTCAACGTCATTAACGAGCTCGGCCTTCGCTCAGAAGAACCCTGTACGATCGCTCTCGAAGCCACGCCGGACGAGGATCTGTGGGTCGAACTGTTCTGGAGCCACAGCGGTGAAGACATGGACCTGCACGTACTCAAGCCCGGTGGCGTACCCCGCGGCGGAACCGATTGCTACTACGCCAACTGCCGAAACGGTCTTGACTGGGGAACGCAAGGGGAAGACGGCGACGACCCCGTCTTGGACCTAGATGATATCGGTGCAGTCGGGCCCGAAAATATAAATGTTTCCGACCCCGAACCTGGGGAATTCACTATCTTTGTGCACGATTATCCGGGCTCGGTGCGCCAGGAACCAACGGACGTCACCGTAAACATCTACCTGGGTGGCGAGCAGGTGTTCAGCGAAACCCGACGCATCACTGGCGAGAACTCCGATGAATACTACGCACGGGTCAATCCCACTACGGGCATCGTTACACCGATGTAGGTCCACCAATGCGTGAATCGCCGCTGCCCCAGCCTCGTCACTGTCCGTCTTGTGTCGTCTCTGGGGCTTTCCGTTGCGTGTTTATAAAACTTCGCCTACACTAACGCCCATCGGGTACCCCCCGGAGGCCTCCAATGCGCGCACTATTATTACTCCCCCTTATCGGTCTAGCCCTGTCGGCATGTAAGCCCGATCCGCCTGGCCTGACCATTGAACCGCCACCTGCGGACCCACCGGTCGACACCGTTGACACCGTCATTGTGCAGCCTGTTGGCGAGAACCCAATCGCGGTGTGCGAGGTCAACAAGAACCCCGTTCAGCCGCCGTTCGAGACTGCCCGCTTTGACGGATCGGCCAGCTACGATCCGAACGACTTGGAGATCATCGGCTACGAATGGGCCCTAACCTTGGCTCCCGACGGAAATGGCGCTGCCCTGTCTGCCAATATTGGGCCGACCACCAGCCTCACGCCCCAGCTGGCCGGCACCTACGTCGTCGAACTCAACGTCATCAACGAACTCGGGCTACGCTCCGAAGAGCCATGTGTCATTGCACTCGACGCAACCCCAGACGAAGATCTCTGGGTCGAAATGTTCTGGAGCCATGCCAATGAAGACATGGACCTTCATGTCCTCAAGCCCGGCGGCGTCGCACGCGGTGGTACCGACTGCTACTTCGCCAACTGCCGCAATGGTCTCGACTGGGGCACGCAAGGCGAAGACGCGGACGACCCTGTCCTAGACTTGGACGACATCCCCGGAGTCGGCCCAGAGAATATCAACGTCTCTGACCCCGAACCCGGTGAATTTACTGTTTTCGTGCACGACTACCCCTCGACAGGCGTTCGTCCCGAACCCACAGACGTCACTGTGAACATCTACCTTGGCGGAGAACAGGTCTTCAGCGAGACCCGGCGGATCACCGGCGAAAACAGCGATGAATACTACGCTCGGGTCAACCCGACGACAGGTATCGTCTCCCCCATGTAGCATCGCGCTAATCATTTGATTTAAGGCCCGCTTCTCCCTGAAGCGGGCCTTTTGCTTTGTAAAGTCTACACACCATTCGGCCGTACGGACTGAGGTTCGTGCAGGCAAACCACTGAACAACGTTTGCCTGCCAGTGTTTTTAGCCTTATACCCGTTCCGAATTGGGGAACAGGAGGGTTGTGTGACTCGTTTTGCTGTTGTGATGGGCCTTAGCGCCGGATTCGCTGTTTTTGTCGCGTGCAACTCAGACACCGGCATTAGCTCGGGGTTCCCTGACGCAGATGCGCCAGAAGAAGAAGAGGTTCTGGTTGATGAACCTGTCGATGGCGACGCGCCCATCGCCATGTGTACGGTCAACAGGAACCCGGTGCAGCCACCATTCGAGACAGCCTTGTTCGACGGAGGCGCGAGCTTCGACCCCGCAGGGCGTGAAATCATCGGCTACGAGTGGAGCATCACGAACGCTCCCCCGGGTAACGCTGCTGCCCTGTCATCCAATATCGAACAGACCACCAGCCTCACCCCGCAGCTCGCAGGCGTTTACCGCGTCGAACTCACCGTGCAGAATGACCTCGGCCTTCGCTCGGAAGAGCCCTGCGTGATCGAGCTGTCGGCAACACCGGACGAAGACCTCTGGGTCGAGATGTTCTGGAGCAACACCGGCGAAGACATGGACCTTCACTTGTTGCGTCCAGGCGGCTCGCTTGAGACAGACGGCGACTGCTACTACGGCAACTGCGCCGGCGGCGGCTTCTTCGGCGGCATTGATTGGGGTACCCAAGGCGTCACCGATGACGACCCCGTTCTTGACCTCGATGACATTCCTGGCGTCGGTCCGGAGAATATCAACCTTACAGACCCTGAAGCTGGTGACTTCACCGTCGTCGTTCATGACTACCCTGGCAGCAGCCGCCCGGAAGCCACGAACGTCACAGTCAATGTCTACCTTGGTGGTGAGCAAGTCTTCACCGAGCAACGCAGTATTAGCGGCGAAGACACCTACACAAACTACGTGCGTGTGAACCCCACCACAGGTGCCGTCACACCGCTGTAAGCTCTCACTTCACCGCAGTACGAAACGCCGCGCTGGTTTTGCCAGCGCGGTGTTTCTGTTTCCGGCCCCTACGCTGTCGTTGCGTGAACGACAGCTCGCAGAATGGCTTCTGGCGTTGCTGGTATTGCCAGTTCGACCTCGCCACCATTGGCAGAAAAGCTACCAATCGCATGGCGGAGTGCTGTCACCACACCCAAGGCCAACATGAACGGAGGCTCGCCCACCGCCTTGCTGCCATGAATCGTGCTGAACTGGTCTGCCCGTTCGAGCAGACTCACATTCATCTGTAGTGGTACATCTCCCATTGCCGGCACCTTGTACGTGGATGCCCCCGGAGTCTTGAGCACACCGGTGTCGGAGTAGATGACCTCTTCCATGGTCAACCAGCCGTACCCTTGGATGAAGGCGCCTTCGACCTGCCCGATATCAATGCTTGGAATCAAACTCTTGCCAGCATCATGCAAGATGTCAGCGCGCTGGAGCCGATGTTCACCGGTCAGCCCGTTGACTTCGACCTCGAGAACACTGGCTCCGTAAGCATAGTAGAAGAAGGGCTCGCCACTGCCGGTCGCGTGGTCATAGTGAATACCAGGGGTCCGGTAAAAGCCCGCCGAGTGAAGGCTGATCTGCCGAACCCAACAGGCATTGGCCAGCTCTGGGAACGCCACACTGGCCCCACCACCGTGAACAGCATCCCCCGCAAAGGTCACGGCATCTTCGTCGACCCCCAGCAGCTCGGCTGCAACCGGTCGCATGCGGGCAAGAAGCTGATCACAAGCGTTCTGAACGGCCTGTCCGTTGAGGTCGCTACCGCTACTTGCTGCTGTTGCACTGGTGTTGGGAATCTTGTCGGTGCGCGTGTTCATCGCCCGAATCCGCGCGGTACTCACTCCAAACGCGTGCGCACAGATGGCGAGCATCTTGCTGTGCAGCCCCTGCCCCATCTCGGTGCCGCCATGATTCAGCTGAATCGTCCCGTCGGTGTAGATGAGGATGAGCGCGCCAGCTTGGTTGAGCACGCTGGCGGTAAACGAGATGCCGAACTTCACGGGTTGGTAGGCAATGCCACGCTTGACCCAGCGGCTGGTCGCATTGAAGGCGTCAATCTCCGAACGGCGCTGCTCGTAGTCTGAGCTCGCGCTCAACTCCTGCCAAATGCGGTCTACGCGTGGCTGTGGAATCTCTTGGCCATAGGGAGCGGTGTTCCTGGGTGCATCGCCGTAGTGATTGCGAGCACGAATCACGGCCGGGTCCTGCCCTGTTCGTTCAGCGTAGCGGTTGATGGCATCCTCCACCACCACCATGCCTTGCGGTCCACCGAAGCCGCGAAAGGCGGTGTTGGAGGGCAAATTTGTCTTGCACACCTGGCCCACCAGCTCACAGACCGGCAGGTAGTAAGCGTTGTCCAAGTGGAACACCGCACGGTCAAGAACCGCACCGGACAAATCAATGGAGAACCCGCCATCCGAGTAGATATGGGCTCGGAGTGCGGTAATTCTCCCGCTGTCATCAAACGCAGCTTCGTAACGAGTCCAGAATGGGTGCCGATTGCCGGTCTGCACCATGTCGCGGTCGCGGTCCAACCACACCTTGCACGGGCGTCCGGTGACCTGCGCACCCAACGCCGCGAACGCCGCCCAGTGGGTCGCTTGAGACTCTTTGCCACCGAAACCACCGCCCATTCGTGGAACTTCACACACCACATCCGATGCATTCAGACCGAGCACCAAAGCGACCATCTTTTGAATCTCGGTCGGATGCTGCGTAGACGAGTACACATGCATCTCGCCCTGTTCACCGGGAAGCGCCAGCGCGGCTTGCGTCTCTAGGTAAAAATGGTCTTGCCCACCGCTACTTGCCGTTCCACGAACGACTTCCGACGCAGCCTCAATCGCACTATCCACGTCTCCTCGCGCAATGCGATGGGGTTGCGTGTGGAATTGCTCGGCGGCAATAGCATCGGCAATGGTGAGGACCGGTTCAAGGACCTCGTACCCAATGTCTAGAGACTTGGCTGCCGCACGACACTGGGCCAGTGATTCACCGACAATCAACGCAACGGTGTGGCCTACGCAAAGCGCTTCATCCTCTGCAAATAAGGTCTCGTCGTGGAAGATGGGTCCAATGAGGTTGTCTCCCGGCACGTCTGCTGCGAACAGTACCGCGTGAATTCCGGGAAGCATCCGGGCGATGGTCCCGTCGCGCCGCACAATTTTTGCTCGAGCATGCGGTGAGTAAATCGGGAGCCCAACCAGCATATTCCGGGGCTCGGGTAAATCGTCTACATACCGGGCGACGCCAGTCACATGCTGGACAGCGGACTCATGAGATGACGACTTGTGCAGTGGTGATGTGCTCATGCGCCTGCCTCCATCAACACTGTTCCGGTGTGACGGTACGCCAAGCTGGGCTGCCGATCTGTGTGGGTCTCTTCATAAAAGCCGCGTAGGAGGTTTTGCGCCACGGCGTTTCGGTACCAAGCGGTGCCGCGATGGTCTGAGAACGGCGTGAACTCGGTGGCGAGACACGCAATGGCCGCCTCAACCGTGTCGTGGGTCCACGGCTGCCCGACCAGAGCCTGTTCTGCCGACTTGGCGCGGGTTGGAGTCGCCGCCATCCCACCGTAAGCAAGTCTAGCCTCGGTCACCGTGCCGTCGGTGACCATCACATAGAATCCAGCGCTTACCGCGCTAATATCCAGTTCACGGCGCTTGCTCACCTTGTAGGTGGCACAGCGTGCGCCATCGGGTACATCCGGCACCTCTACTGCCGAGAGGATTTCTCCAGGCTGCAGGGCGGTCTTTCTGTAGTCCAAGAAGAACTCACTCAGCGGAATGCGCCGCTCTCCCTCCGCCCCAAGAGCAACCACTGTGGCGCCCAGCGCGAGCAGAGCCGGCGCTAAGTCCCCAATCGGAGAGGCAGTGCACAAGTTTCCACCAACCGTCGCGCGGTTCTTGATCTGACGAGCGCCGAAGTAGCGCAACATCCGCGCCAACGGGATGAGGCCAGTCTGAACGCGGTCCTCCACCTCGGAGAGTGGCACCGTGGCGCCGAGCCGCCACACACCGTCAGCGTGGGCCACCTGACGCAGCTCCGGAATCGCCTCCAGGCTCACCAGACAAGGAAAGGCGACATGCTTCTTGGTCACGTCCAATCCGAGGTCGGTCATACCGCAGACAATCCGGGCATCCTCATTCTTGGCCAACACGTCGAACAGCACCTCTGTCGATGCCGGCTGATAGTAGCGTTGCCCCGCGGCCACGTAGGTCAGGTCACGCGGAACCGGCGAGCTGAACTCCAATGCGGTGAAGCGGTCATCGGGTCGCAGGCCCTTGGTCTCCAGTGCCGCTTCACGGATTGGTCGGTAGCCGGTACAGCGGCACAGCGTTCCGCACATCTGGTCGTCGACTTTCCAGTCTGCATCCAGATCCTTGCGGTAGCAGCCCTCAAACATTGTCATCACAACGCCAGGCGTACAGTAGCCGCATTGCGAGCCCAGGTGGCGCACCATGGCGTCTTGAACAGGATGCAGCGCGCCATCTGTCTTCAGACCTTCTACGGTGACAACGATCCGTCCATGCAGCATCGGCAGAAGCACAAGGCATGAATTGATCGACCGCCAAGATGGACCTCCGTGCGCGTCGTGGTCCAAGATGGCGATGGTGCATGCACCGCAGTCGCCCTCAGCACAGCCTTCCTTAGTGCCGGTCTTGCGCTGTGCGCCGCGCAACCACTGTAAAGCAGTGGTCGTTGGGCTGTGTTCGGTGATGACGACTTGGTCGCCGTCGAGGGTAAATATGATGGGGTCCATGGTCATCCCTGATGCAAGACGCGCACTTTAGTCCACTACGAGTGCTCTTGGGCTTGTCCCGCAACTCCGCGTCGTGCACAGTGCCGCGCCATGGACTTGTATCGCGCACTACACGCTGTTCTCCCAACGGGCACCGCTCCCGCAGCTATCGCTGTGGAAAGCGGGCGCATCGTCGCCATTCACCCTTTTGACGTCTCGACGGACGGGATGGACCGCGTCATTGACGTGGCCGGAACGCTCGCTCCTGGACTGGTTGATACGCATGTGCACGTCAACGAGCCCGGGCGTACGCACTGGGAGGGCTTTGACACCGCTACCAAAGCTGCGGCTGCTGGAGGGGTGACCACAATTGTGGACATGCCCCTCAACAGCATCCCGCCGACAACCTCCGTCGTTGGTTTTGACGCCAAGAAGGCTTCTGCACGGCCACAGGTGTACGTCGACGTCGGTTTTTGGGGCGGCGCTGTTCAAAACAACGCTGAGCATCTCGCTGGGCTTCACGAAGCCGGTGTACTCGGCTTCAAGGCGTTCTTGTGTGAGAGCGGTGTCGATGAGTTCAAGAACGTCGACGAAGCCGCTCTCGACCGAACTCTAAAGCAGTGTGCGGAGCTTGGTGCTCTGCTCATCGTGCATGCCGAGCACCCCGGTCCTCTTCACGACGCGGAACACCATGTCCACGACCATGAGGCGACCGACCACGCCAGCTGGCTGGCAACCCGTCCGCGTGAAGCCGAAGACCGCGCCATTGCTCTACTCTTGGAGGGAGTGCGCAAGCACGGTACGCGAACGCATGTTGTGCATCTGTCGTCGGCCAGTGCACTCCCCCTGCTCCAGCAAGCCAAACGCGAAGGCCTGCCACTGACGGCTGAGACCTGTCCGCACTACTTGTGTCTCGCACACGAAGACATTCCAGCGGGTGGCACGCAGTTTAAGTGCGCACCGCCAATCCGCGAGCGGAGCAACCAAGACAAGCTGTGGGCCGCCTTGGCAGACGGAACGCTCAACATGGTTGTGACCGACCACTCACCCGCTCCAGAGGACCTCAAGAGGCTCGATTCCGGGGCATTCCCATGCGCTTGGGGTGGCATCGCCTCCGTGCAGCTCGGCGGGCGCTCCATGTGGACGCACTACTCACGCCGAGGCGGCTCGTTCGACGACATCATCCGCTGGATGGCCCTGGGCCCCGCGGAGCTCGTAGGCTTGTCACACAAGGGACGAATTGAGGTTGGCGCAGACGCTGACTTTGCAGAGTGGAACCTCGATATTGTGGAGACCATCGATCCCACCACTTTGTTGCACCGGCACCCCATCACCCCTTACGCGGGCTCCACACTGCGCGGCCGTGTTCAACGGACCTGGCTGCGCGGCTCACTCATCTACGACAACGGCGTCTTTCCCGGAGCTCCCTCCGGTGCGCTTTTGAAGAGGACGTCATGACACCCACTCCACAGGGCATCGACCTGGCCCGCGCAGATCTCGGCGGCATGGTCATCGCCGCAAACGACGAGTTCTTCGCGGCGAAAGAGAACCTCATTCTCGCCGATGAAGCCGTCTTCGACAACGACGACTACTACGACCGCGGCAAGCGCATGGACGGTTGGGAGACCCGTCGTCGTCGGGAAATGGGATACGACTGGGCGGTCATCCGCCTTGCAATGCCTGGAATGGTGCAAACCTTTGTCATCGACACGGCACACTTCACTGGAAACTTCCCGCCAGGTGCCAGCGTCGAAGGTGCCTACATCCCAGGCTATCCTTCCCCCACAGAGGTCCTGGCTGACGATATCGAGTGGGTCGCTCTCACGCCGCGCGTGGACCTAGACGGAGACACCAAGAACGTGGTCACCGCATCGGCCCAGCACTTGGTCACCCATGTGCGATTGAACATCTACCCAGATGGCGGCGTGGCCCGATTACGCGCCTTCGGAACGCCGTGCGCCCCGTGGGGCAGCCTCGGACCGGAACCGGACCTCGCCAGTGCCGTGCGTGGCGCTCGTGTCGTAGCGGTCAGCGACGAGTTCTACGGCGTACGTCACAATGTCTTGATGCCCAACCGATCCGTGTGGATGAAAGACGGCTGGGAAGTCCGACGCCGGCGGGATGCTGGCAATGACTGGTGCCTGATTCGACTCGCTGTCCCCGGACGGATTCGCCGAGCCGAGATCGACACCAATCACTTCAAGGGCAACTGCCCACGGGCTGTACGCATCGAAGCCGCACTCTGGCCGGGTGAGCCTCCTGCCAATCCCGACGACGTGCCGTGGACCGAGCTGCTGCCCATGTTTCGTACCCAACCCCACACCCAGCACCTCGTGGGCGACACCTTCCCGCGGGATGCCGGTCCTTTCGACCTACTCCGCGTGTCCATCTACCCAGACGGCGGCATCTCCCGCTTGCGCATGTGGGGAGACCCCGACACCGATGCCCTTGAAATCATCAATGTCCAATGGCTCAACCGCATGTTGCCCGGAACCTTGCGTCAGACCCTGACCGATTGCTGCGGAAGCCGCCGATGGGTACAGTCGATGATGGACTCGGCTCCCTGGGACAGCCCCACAGCCTTCCGCAACGCCGCAGATATCGCCTGGTCGACCATCAGTGAGCCTGACTGGCTTGAAGCCTTCTCGCACCACCCACGTATTGGAGAGCGCCGTGCCCACGCACAGTCGGATGCTGCCGCCGCTCTATCGGCAGATGAGCAGTCCGGGACGGCGAGCGCGTCTCATACAACACTCGATGATCTCGCCGCCCTCAACGAGTCGTACGCCAAGACCTTCGGGTTCACCTACATCGTCTGTGCAACCGGACGGAGCGCTGGTGAGATGCTTGACCTCCTCAAGCGGCGCATTGCCAACTCGCGTTCAGACGAGCTGGTCATCGCCGCCGCCGAACAGCACAAGATTACGCACATTCGCCTCACCAAGGCGTTGTCATGAGCATCAGCACCCACGTTCTCGACACAGCACGCGGCTGCCCCGCTCACGGGCTTCCCATCACCCTGTGGCGGGAAGACGGAGCCGACTCCCTTGAACTCGGCACTGGGATCACCAACCACGACGGGCGAATAGCGGAGTTCATTCCAGACGGAACCGCACTGCCAGAAGGAACCTACCGTATTCGCTTCGATACAGGTGCATACTTCGATTCACAGGGTATCGAGGGGTTTTATCCAGAGGTTGTAGTCCGATTCATCATCCGCGCAGCGGACGAGCACTACCATGTTCCGCTGCTGATCAGCCCCTTTGGATTTTCTACGTACCGCGGGTCCTAAACATCCCAGCTGAATGCACCGAGACCCCAACAACGGAGGTCTCGGCATGTTCCGCCATCCACTCAGAATCGGCATCCTCTCACTCTTGGTCGTCGGTTGCGCTGACCCGATACTCATCACTGGAGACAGTGCCGCAGGAGAGGTCCCCTGGGTAGAACGTGCGGCGCCCATCGACATGGCTGCGCTGCAGCTCACCCCGGACACCCAGCGCATGACGCTGTCGCTCTTTGGTGATGTCAGCGACGTGACCTTCCAGCGCATCCGGCAAGAGAACGGCACCACCATTTGGAGTGGCACACCCGCCGACGACGCCAATGGCGAGGTCACGCTGGTACGCCGAAACGATTCATGGGCCGGTACCATCCGACGACACGGGCGACTGATGCGCCTAGAGCCTTCCCACAACGGAACTATCGATCTCATTGTCATTGACGAAGGGGCCATGCCGCTCGACGAGGAGCCCATTCCACGCAGCGGCGGTGGACTCGGAGATCTCCCCAATCCGTTTACCGGACAACGCCGGTCCACCATAGACGTCTTCGTCGGCTACACGACTCAATCCCGGATTGCAGCTGGCTCCAAGGATGCCATGGAAGCCACCATCGCCCTCGCCATGGAAGAGAGCAACACCGGCTACAGCGACAGTGGCATTCCAATTTCCTTGCGGCTTGCGGGCACCCGTGAGGTCTCCGGCGTGGAAATAGCAGGCGACTGGGCCAACACTCTCGATGACCTACGCTCAGACGACGACGGATTTGCAGACGAAGTCCACGCCGAACGCGACGCGACTGGCGCTGACGAAGTGGTCCTCATCGTCGAAGACTCCACCGCCTGTGGCATCGCCTACGTCATGACCGATCCTGGCCCCGGATTCGAAGGGTCTGCTTTTGCTCTCGTCAGTCGCACCTGTGCCACTGGCTACTACAGCTTTGGTCACGAGATTGGACACAACATGGGCTCAGCCCACCATGCCTCTTTTGGTGAACAGGCGGCCTTCGACTTTTCCTACGGCCACCGCGACCCCGACTCCGCCTTTCGAACCGTGATGGCCTACAACTGCTCGGGGGGCTGCCAGCGCATCAACCGGTGGAGCGATCCGGACGCGTTGCACGATGGATCGCCCCTCGGTGCGCCCGACAGCGCAGATGATCCGGCCAACAACGTCGTGACGCTAGAAGAGGTCCGCGCCATCGTCGCCGACTTCAGAGAACCAGAATCTCCGATCGGGCCGGGTATCGACTTCACGGCACCGACTGCTGACACCATCACTGGGGGACATGTCGAGCTCGCCTGGAACTCGTCCACCAGCATCCGGGTGACGATCGGGCAGAGTCCGGGTGTGGCTGATTATGCAGAAACCACAACCAGTCTTGGTACTTGGCACGCCAGCGGGTTGCCTGTGGATGGAACCCCCGTCTGGGTCAGCCTTCACGGGCCAGATGGAAGGGTAGACCGTGAGTTCTCGACGTCCCCATCCACGGGCGTCTCACTCATCTTGCCAGCCACCACACTGAACCGCGCGGAACAAGTTTTCGAGTGGACACACGACGGATCGCCTCGATTCCGGTTCTCGGTGGGAACAGCCTCCGGTCGCGCTGATGTGATCGATGTGATTTCGGACGATCCAAGAGTGGCGACGCGAACCCTTCCAAATCAAACGTTGTTCGTACGTATCGGAACAGAAGCTGAAGGAGAATGGCGCTACACGACACAACGTTTCTGAGACCCTTCGGAAGCCGTGATGTCTAGGAGGCGAAGTCAGACAGGTAATATCTGCACCGAAAAGGATCGAGACACGCCAAAACACAGGGCGTGCGATCGTTACCAGAGGTTCTGATCGCAGTCGTTTTCGATCACCCTTGAACCATCACTTTCAGGAACCTGTGGATAAGTGCCTTTCCAGCACAAAACTTATCCACAGTTTTTTGGCCCGATACAACTTCAGTTGTCTGTGGGTGACCGATAGTGTTTACGTGCCGAGTTGGCATGAGGCTCTTCCCAGCCGCATGTACTTCCCCACACGGCGCCTAAGGTAAACCATGCATCAAGTTCAAATGACGACAGCCGGTCGCGACGAGTTGCTCCTAGAGCACTACGAACTCGCCCGCCGCATCGCCTACCGAATGTACGCCAGGCTCCCCCAATTGCTGGAAGCAGACGACCTCGTCAGCGCCGCCGTGATGGGCCTCTTTGAGGCTATCGATCGGTACGACCCACGACGAGCGGTTCCCTTCGTAGCGTTCGCAAAGCACCGCATCCGAGGCTCCATCATGGATGCCATTCGGGCAGCCGACTGGACGCCAACGTCCGTTCGGCGAAAGCATGATTTGCTAAGTCGAACCCATCGCGAGCTCATTGATAAGCTTGGCCGCGCTCCTGACCGTAAGGAGCTCATCGCCAAGCTCGAGGTCAAGCCCAGCGCGTACGACGCCTTGGTGACCGATTCCAATATCCGCCGCGTTCTGCCGCTCGATACTCCGACCATGGAAGGCAGCGACATGACGCTTGCTTCCATCATTCCCAGCGACGCCGACACCTTGGAGACGCTGTCCAAGCAGGAGCTTCGCGACATGGTCCAGACTGCACGGGCCAACCTACCTGACCGCGAACGCCAAGCCATCGACCTTCACTACTACCGCGACATGAAGCTCAAAGACGTCGGTAAGGAGATGGGTGTCACCGAATCTCGGGCTTGCCAACTCTGCAAGCAAGGAATCACCCGACTGCGCAAGCGGCTTCAACCGCAGATTCACTGAAAATGCTGGCCATCTGAGCCGACAAAGAGGGGGAGCGACACACGTCGCCCCCCTTTTTTATTTGTGGAGGCCGAATGGACAACTTGGACCAAGACATTGTCACCCTGATTCCCCGTTTCGTACTGACGCTAGGTGAACCTCCGGTTCGCGATACCCTGCCTCCGGAAGCCGCATCGGTCCAGGTAGAGGTCACGGAGACACTCCTCCCCGAAGGCGCCAACGACCTGTGGGCTCGAGCCCCAGAGGAGGCCTTTGAGACGTTGTTGCCTGCAGCGGGACACGACTACCACAACAGTCATCCCCTGCCCGCTCGTTCAATGCTTCGTCGCCTGCCGTCGCTGCTGGACTGACGAGCGACGTCTAGCTGCCGAGCATCCCGAGCGCCTTGCGGGTCACATCAGGGTTGCATGACTCTTGAGACCCCTGCCGAAGAAACGCACGAACCGCAGGTTGGCGTTGGATGGCTCGGTCAATCTCGGGAGACGCCCCTTGGGTATACGCACCAAGACGCACGAGCTCTTCGTTCTCCGCCCACGTTGCCATCAGCGCCCGAAGTTTACGAGACGCGTCTAGATGACCACTGTCTACAACCCGGTTCATCACACGCGATACCGATCCCAACGCATCAATTGCTGGATAGTGACCAGCGTTTGCGAGATCTCGTGACAACACGATGTGCCCGTCTGCGATGCCGCGAACCGCGTCTGCAATCGGGTCGTGAATGTCGTCCCCTTCGACCAGGACGGTGTAGATTCCAGTGATACTTCCGCCGCTGGCAGATGTACCGGCTCTCTCCAAGAGCGTGGGTAACATCCCGAAAACGCTGGGTGGATACCCGCGCGTTGCCGGAGGCTCCCCTGCGGCCAGACCGATCTGGCGCTGAGCTAGTGCCAAGCGCGTCAATGAATCCATCATCAACAGCACGTGCTGGCCAAGAGACCGGAAAGCCTCGGCAATGGCCGTTGCGACCAGCGGCGCCTTGACTTGAAGACCAGGCGACGTGTCGCTCGTCGCAACGACAACAACGGACCGAGCCAGACCTTCCGGACCCAAGACATCATCGATAAACTCGCGCACTTCGCGACCACGCTCGCCCACCAGGCAGATGACGTTGACATCACAGGCGACTTGGGAGGCAAGCATTCCAAGCAGCGTACTCTTGCCGACCCCGGAACCCGCAAGTATCGCCATGCGCTGTCCGCGCCCAAGGGTCAGCAGGCCGTCGAGAACGCGAACGTTGGTCCACAGAGGCGTATCGATGGGTGGACGGGTAAGTGGGTCTGGAGCAGATGCATGCACGGGCACGCGCACACCGGTAATTGGCGGCCCGCCATCCATAGGTTCTCCCATGGGGTCGACAATTCGGCCGATTAGACCTGGCCCAACGGGAACCCGCAGCCGGCCGTACTCCAGCGTGACCGGCGCGCCTACAGTGAGGCCTTCTATGGAGTCAAGCGGTAGTAGGTCGCAGTCGGAGCCCGACATGCCGACCACTTCGCAACGAACGCTGCCTACACGGGCTCGAGTACCCATTCGAGCACCCGGCAGGGCGGCGCGTAGTAGTGGCCCATTCACGGCCTTTAAGCGTCCATGGACACGCGCAAGCTGGGCATTCTCGATGCGCTTCTTCAACGCGTCTAGGGAACTCACGACGGGTTCGCCGCCCAGTCATGGACCAACTGTGTGAGCTGGTCGAGCACGTCAGACAACGAACTCTCCACACGCGCTTCCGCGGTGATGACTTCGCACGCATTGGCTAGGGAGGGCTCTCCAACGACCCGTGCCGCAACGTCTGGATGGACACATGCCCGAATGGCGTCAGCGGCATCCTCCGGAACACGGAGAAAGAGGATTTGGTCGTGGGACACGGTGTCGATTGCGTGGTCAACAACGGTCATGAGAGCCCGCTTATCGACAGCAACCGCCGCCCCCACAATGCGACGCGTAAGGGTCTCCACAAGCTCCGCGATGTCGAGACGGGCTTGCACCATGACCTCACGACGCGTGTGGGCGACCGCATCTAGCAAAGACTCCGTCTGTGGAATTGCGAGCTCTAACTCGGCGATACGAGGCTGAAGCTCGGCGCGAAGTGCGGCCTCGACCAGAGCTGTATGCTCGGTCAACCGCGATTGCACCTCCTGCTCTACCCGGTTGCGCGTCTGCTCTTCTTGAGCCGCCTGCGCCTCCTGGATTATCGTGGGGTTGATGCAATTCATCGGTCGGAAGATTTCACGCTCTTCGTTGTCACGTGCCCGGAATACAGCCATTCGCTACTCCTCGTCCTCGTCGAAGCCGAGGTTGATCACCCCATCATCGGCCAGAGTCATGGCCTGTTGAATCATTTCTTCCTTCGCCGCGCGAATCTCTGAATTTGAAGGACTCAACAGTTCAATTTCGTCCCGCATGTCCGCCGCTGCACGCGACGACATGTTGCCGAGGAAGCGTTCGCGGATCGGGGGTTCACTTCCTGACAAGGCCACAATGAGCGACTCGCGTCCGACGTGACGCAACATCGTCTGCAGCGCGCGGTCGTCGAGTTCAGCCAGATAATCGAAGGGCAACATCCGTCTACGCAAGATGCCTGAGAGCTTGCGGTCGGTCGTTGCAATCTGTTCCAGCAATGCGTCCTGAGCACGCTTTCCAAGCCGTCCCACGGATTGCGCGGCCATGTCCAAGCCAGAGGGCGCCCAGCGTCGGGTACCGTCTTTGAGCGACAACAACAGGGCTTCTTCAACGTCTTCGGCAAGCTCGACCGGTACGGTCTTGATGCGGGCCATTCGGGTCGTGAGTTCGTAGCGCTCTTGCTCGTCCATCACCTTCAGCACGCGCCCGGCGTTGTCGGTGTCCATCAACAACAAGGCTACGGCGCGTGTTTGCGGGTGTTCTTCACGTAAGACAGTCGCGATGGTCTCGGGATTCCGAGTCGCGACGAACTCCACGAACGCGGTGGACACATCACGTCGAATTCGCTGCCGAACACGCTGGCGCCGGTTGTCGTCGATGAGTCCTGGAAGCGTACCCAGAGCAAACTCTTTGCCGGGTTGCGGAATCATGCCGTTATCCCGTAACTCTCGAACAAATTCGCCAACGGCCTGTTCGATAACATCCGGAGCGAGGGCATCCAGCGTAGCCATCGACGAGCCGATTTCTTCGAGCTCGCGGGCGTCCATATGCGACAGCATCCCGCGGACCACGTCTGGGTTGAGGTACATCACGAGGATGGCTGCGCGCTGTGACCCGCTCAACTCACCCAGGGAAGCAATCTTTTTGGCTGCCGCACCCATGATCTTCTATCCGTTCCGGTTCCACTGCCGCAGGACTTGCGCTGCTGCAGTAGATTGGTTTTCGACCAGCTCATTGAGCATCGTAGTGTCCATCGGCTGGTAGTTCTCAACCAGGTCGACGAGACGGTCGGCCATCTTATGGTCACGAGTACGCGGGTCAACCTTGGACTCCGCTTCCGCTTCCGCGGCGCGCTGGACCTCCTCCTCTTCGGTCAGAACCTTGGGGACTGGAGCCATTGCTGCGCTCATCACCGGCCGAACAACAAACAGGAAGCCGAGGATGACGGCGAGTCCAGCGACTGCCCAAGGCAGGATGGTCTCTGGGACGAATGGCAGCATACTAGCGGCCTCCGTTTCCTCCCATTCGACCTCTGCAAAGGGCAAGTAGCCAACCTGAACAACATCATCGCGGGTGTCACTGACATTGGCAGCCGCTCGGACCGCTTGTTCAATCCGGCTCTGCAGCTCTTCGAGAGTCATGGAGTTGCCGGCGGCGACAACCATCTCGGCGAGCCGTCCGGAGTCCACCTGCACCGCCACACTGATACGGTTCACGCCACCGGCTGGACGGCGTCGAATCTCATCCACCGTCGGGTAGGCGTAGTTCGTGACGAGAGCACTGCGTTCTGAGGTCTGGGCGGCTCCTGCTTGGTTGACGCCCCCTTCTGGCAGGTTGGCATCCACACCGGGTATGCCTCGAGCGTCATTTCGGTCAGTCGCACTCTCTTGGATTTGCTCGCTCAGAACGGCCTGTTCCTGAATCGCCAACTGCTTGCTGACGGTCTCAGACGACGTCATGTCGAGGTCGATACCCACCGCGACCGAGAAGAATCTCGGGCTGCCGAGGACGGGCATCAAGGCGGTAAGAACCGACCCTTCGAGCTCCGCTTCCATCTCCCGCCGATACGTCGTCAGGTCCGCAGGGTCTCCGAACGCACCGGCCACTTCGGCACGGGCCAACAAGGTTCCGCGGTCGTCCGCAAGAGTGACTTGTTCGGGGTCCAGTCCATCGACAGAGCTAGAGACCAAACTGCGGATGGCGCGTACTTGGCCCTGACCCAGCTCGGCCCCAGGGGACAACCGTACAAAGACACTCGCCCGAGCCGGACGTTGCTCATCGAGGAAGAACGCGTCTTGACGGGCCACAATCTGAACTTGGCTTGAGGCAATGCCGTCAATACCGTTAATCATCCGGGACAGGTCTCCTTCCCGCGCACGGACCAGTGCCCACTCTTGCGCACGAGGCGTCAGGCCCAACTTCAGGTCGGAGACGTCACCAAGGCCGGGAGTCACGTCCGCTGCAGTGATGGCGGCTTGGGCGCTTCCGAGCTGGGATGCGGGAACCATGAGCCGACCGTCATCACCAATCTTGTACAGGATATCCGCCTGTTGAAGCGCACTGGCCCCGATCAACAGGTCGTTGTACTCGCCGTGCATGACCGGGCGCCATGTGGTGCTCGACGCCCAGACGGAAAGAGCCACGGCAACGGCTATCACGCCGGCTAGCGAGCCAACGGTACGCACTCGCTGAGCGGGGTCTCGACTCTCCCACCACGCAGTCAAGCGGGCGATAAACTCATTCATCTAGGGTCTCCAGTGATGCGAGAACGCATCAGACCGCCATGTTCATGATTTGCTCGTATGCAGCGATGAACTTGTCGCGAGCGCTGACCGTCATGCGAAGTGCAATCTCGGCCTTCTCCATCGAGATCATGGTTCCGTGAAGGTCCACATTCTCACCACTAGACAGCTCGGTTATCGCTTGGCTGGACTCTGCGAGTCCAGTCTCAACGCCATTGAGCGCACCCTTCAGTTCTTCGAGAAACCCACCACCCGAGACGGGTGCGGAAGACGGAGTGGCCGACGGTGCTGCCGCCGGAGTGCGCAGGGCATCCGAGATGGGCGAGAAGGTCGGAACGCTACCAATAGAGGAAATAGCCATGTTCTATCGCCCAATTTCAAGAGCGCGCATGGCCATGTCGCGAGTGGCTTCGACCACCGTGGCATTCGCTTCGTAGCTGCGACCTGTGGTCATCAAGTCCACCATCTCGTGCATGATGTTGATGTCCGGGTACAAGACATTTCCATCCGCATCAGCGTCCGGATGGTCGGGCTCATGCCGCATGATTCCTTCCGACTCGGACTGCCACACCTCTGCAACCTCCACGCTGGACATGGCTTGGTCCAGGGCAGATCCAAACGGGTCAACCGCCTGGCTCTCAAACATCGGAGCGCGACGCCGATAAGGTCCCCCTTCCGCTGTACGAGTGGTACGAGCATTCGCCATGTTCGTGGAGATGGTCTGCATGCGCAGACGTTGTGCAGATAGGCCGCTTCCGGCAATATCAAGGGTCTTGAGTACATCCATGGGGAACTCCTAGAGGCGACCGTCGCTGGCCGCATACTTGAGCAAGGCCATGTGCTTCGAGAGCCCCTTGGCCACGCCGTTGTAGACGAGTTGGTTAGCGACGAGTCGACTCGTCTCACGTTCTGCAAAGACACTGTTGCCGTCTTCCGCCCAAGGCGGTGCTTCCAGCTCAATGACCTCTGGGTTGTCCGCTCCGCCAATGCCCGCCAGATGAGAACCATCCGCAGTGCGCAGGGTCAAGCCCCCGCCATCGCCCATGGCGTCTGTGAGTGCGGTCGAGAAATCGATGACCCGTGCTTTGTAGTCAGGGGTATCGGCATTCGCGAGGTTAGAAGCCGTTAGCGCATGTTGTTCCTGACGAAGGTCAAGAACGCGATGCATACGGTCAATGAGGGGGTCGAGGCGAAAGGCCACGGGAACTCCGGGTCTGACTCCCTCTCGGACAGTGGCGTTAGATGTTTAGCTAGAAGATGCTGAGCACACGGTTGATGTCCTCATCCTAGATCCATCCGGTCAAGCCAAGGGTTGCTGCAACCCTCGAAACCGAGAGTCGTTCGAACGGGTCGCGGTCGCGCCAAGAGCCGTCTTCTGCAAGTGCCAGCGTACGAAAAGCGTCCCCTGGATCTGAACGCTGAGCTCGGAGCTGATTGCCATGATTAGGTCGGCGACGATGGGTCGGTCATTGAACCGCTCAAACGACAACGCGACAGATGTTGCTGACGTCTCGACCGCCAGCCGGAGCTCACCAATGAGTCTGTCATCCGCTCCCATCCTTGGTGCGTCCTCGTCAACATCCTGAATCTGAGTGCCATCCCAGCCGAGCCCAGCGTGAAAGCTCCAGGTCCCCTTCGACACATCCGTGGTCAACACGCCAACCGGACGCAAGGCGTGGCGAAGCGCGACTACACTCGGAACAGCAATCTGCGCCGACTCTATGTAAGGCGACTGTGCCCCCCAGCGATGTTGTTGCGAGGCGAAGCTAGCGCCGACTGTGAGACCCTCGGCAACTCCGACAAGTCCTTCGGTCTGTGCACAGACGGCATCGGAATAATTGTAGGGCTGGAGTCGCCAATCACCGCCCCAGAACTGGTAGCTAGAGGAGCGAATCCGACCGCTAACCGTCAGGTTCACAGGGGAAGCTAGATGCATGGGCACCCCAAGCTCTACATCATTCACGAACGACGGTGCTTCGGTCAAAATGTCTCGCGCACCGCCGTCGGTCCGAAGTCGTCCAATGTACGCGACCTGCACCCCGACAGGCCTCCGACGAAAGAGCTGCAAATCGGCTTTCGCATCCACCACTGCCCAACTATCCGGGGGCTGGGCCGCATCGCCGATGACGTCCCAGAACATGCCGGACAGAGCGGCGTCTACGTAGGTACCTGGTGCATCCAAGGTCACGCCAACAGCTGGTTGAAGTCTTCCAATCAGCGCTATCTCGGACGCGGTCACCCACCATCGAGGATTAGAGTCAGCCATCACCAATGCTGTGAGCGACGGCGAAACGCGAGCCTCACCAAGGTAGAGCGGCTCAACCGCGTGGACGTTCACCACCTGCGACCCTGCCAACGCACACAACAGCACCATCGCAAATCTCGCGTACGCCGTTTGGTGTCGACGACCGAGTCATCCTTCAATGTAGCGCCAGCCGAAGACGCTAAGTGTCGCCACTGCAGCTATTGTCCGACACTATTCACCCGTGCGCGCAGTTGCTCGAAGGCTTCTTCCTCGCGGGCTAACGCGAGGTACCACTCTGGGGCATCTTCACGTTCCGGCAAGGCTTGGGCGCCAGCAATCGCAACCGCAGCTCGCTGGGCATCATGTGCCGGGTGTGCGGAGTCAAGTAGGTAGGTCTCGGCTCGCCCGACGTCCCCCAGCTCCAACAAACAACGGGTAGCCATGGATAATGGCGGCCTGCCGGCCTGTGCCTGATAGCCAAACTCAGTTCGCGCGGCCTCGCATCCATCGCGCGCACTGATCATCTCTGCCCACAGCGCACGGGCATCCCAGTCGTCCGCGCTCGCACGCGACACCTCGGACAGCGCTTCGTCGATTTGGTCGAGCGCCTGATGAGCAAGAGCTGCCTCAATCATCAACGAGCGCTGCAAAGTGGATTCAGCGGGCTGAGAGCGCACATACTGAACGGTCTGAAGGGCTTCGAGAGGCCGACCATTTTCGTTGTACAGATGCGCGAGTCGTGTAGTCGATGGCCCATCGGGACGGTCGTCTCGGCTGCGCATTCGAGCCACCTCTTGCTGGGCTGCCAGCGCCTGCTGTTGCAGTCCGAGAGCACTGTACGAAACCGAGACGCTCTGCACCGTTTCGGTATCTCGACGAACCTCATTGAGGGCCGGGTGCCAACAACGCTCGTACAGGGCAATATGCTCGACATACCTCTCGGCCTCGAACAAGGTCTTCAGTCGTCCACCGCAAGCCGCCATCAGACTGCTCAACGTGGAGCCCAACTCTGCAGTCTCCGGGTAGCGGGACATCAGACTTGCCAACGCCAATGCCTCCATTTCCGGATCACCGAACCGGTGCCCAATCTGCGACAGCAGGTGCAACGCCTCCCGTCCGACTGCATCGCTGTGATCGCTGGCTACATGCAGGACGGGCAACTTCGCCAACCATTGCCGTGGGTCACCCTCCAACATGTCGATGTGGTGAAGCCGGAGGCGCCCCATTTTTCCGGGCTGACTGTTCCATCGAACGGTCTCCCAAGCGGCTCGTGCTTGCTCAAGGTCGCCGGCGATAAGCTCGGCATCCCCCCAAAGGGCAAGAAGCTCGTTGCTCGGACGCTCAGCGGTTTCCACTTGCGTATGCAGTAGCGCCAGCGCCTCGTCATAGTGGTGGTCACGCATCAACGCCCGCGCAGCCAGCATCTGACCCCCTACCCCCGGAACCCTCTGCGCCACCAACCGACCGGTGACACCGGGAGACGGAGAACCGGTCCTGATGGCGAGAACGCCAAAACACTGAAGCGTCGCCGGATGTTCAAGGTCCGCGGTAGCCGCTGCTTCGCAGTGAGTTCGCATGGAGGTCCAGTCTGACAGACGCGCTGCGGCTCGAGCTCGCAACAACGCAACCGCTTGGGAGACGTCTCCGGCGGCCTGCATTTCCTCCAGATAAAAGTCAGATTCTCGCGACAGTGCCAAGGCATCATAGGCGACCGCCAGCCGGTATCGGCTGGTCTGCTCCAGCGCGTGCCCACCGCCTGACACCAAGGTGTGTGTAAAACGAACAATCGCGTCGTGGCCAAGCGTTGTGCCGGTCAGGAGCCCCTGTTCATCGGTCGTAAGTGGCTCACCGATCCACGGAACAAGCGGCAGGCGAAAGCCCGATATGTCATTGGCAAAGCCTGCTCCACCGACGAGCGGGAGCAGTGTCCGAGTCGGTGGAAGACCAGGTACGGGAAGCGTTTCCAAGGCCAAAAGCTCTTGAACCGTCGACACGGTCTCGACTTCCGCAGGCACCACCAGCTGTGAGGGAGTCCACACAAAGCGATACCCCTCGGGCGTGGCGACCGCTTCCAGCCCCATGCTGAGGTCTTGGGGGTAAACGCTCACGAACCAGGTCCCTCCCCCTACGGAGAGCCCGTTGACATCAAACATACCCGATGCAGTCCGTCCCTCCAGCTGGGGTCGAATCGGTACATGGTTCCCGCGAATAGCTATCTCAATGACATTCGCCGACCGCCTGGGTTGAACGTCAACCTCGGCACCCGGAGATAGGGACAGAAACAAGGAACCGGTTGGTTCTTGAGCCGATGCCAATGCCAAGAAAAGCGCCCACATCATAGGGCGAAAGAGATGCCCAGCGCTGCGCGCCAAGCCCCGAGGTCAAGCCCATTTCGGCCGCCGAATGGACGGGCCTGACGCCGGGCCACATACAGCTCAACGGACGCTGACTGCACCACACTTGGGGCAGGTGCTCGTGCCGGTGTGATGAGTCCTGTATCTATCCGGCCACCGAATCGAAGCTCGCCAGCAATACGAGCGCCGGACGTCGCACTGCGTCCATCCGCGTTCGGACTGTGTTGCTCGTGAAAGGCTGTGAGGGTTGGACCCGCCGCCAAGAACGGACGCGCACGGCCCTGCCCAAACGACCACTCCGCAACAATCGACGCCGGAATCAGGCTGAATGAAAGCGTCTCATCCGTCTCCGTGTTTAGCCGTCGATAGCCGACTTCGACATCGACCCACAGGCGGTCGGTGATGGGCACACCGAGCCCGACCGCACCAATCGGTGCCCCCTGGGTGTAGGCGGACGAGATGGAGGTGTCCGACCACTGCTCCGCCACCCCGCGCAGCCCCATTCGGAACTGAGGCGGCTCTGACGATTCACCAGGTTGTGCAAGGCTTAGTGCGGCAAGAAACATCCACATGGTCAGCGTCCTCGACCTAGGAGAACGACGAGCGGAAGCAACCAGATCAGGGAAACGGGACTGCCCGAGCTATCGCAGCGTAGTCCTCCAGCCTCCTCCGCAAGTGCGGTGGCCGAAGGCCCGCCAACAACAGCAATGCCTGTGTCATCGGTGGTGACGTCGGTACCGACATCTGTGTCGGTATCCGTGTCGGTATCCGTATCGAAGTCCGTATCGAAGTCCGTGTCAGTGTCAGTGTCCAAGTCGCTGTCAAAGCCGACATCGGTGCCGTCGTTCATCTGCACCTCCGCCCCCATATCGGCGGCATAGGATCAGGCTTAAGCTTTCTTATCCACCCTTTGGCCACGCGTGTTCGCCTGAAGTGAGGCAAAGCCACGGACTGCTCGTCCGCTCTTGACGGTGTCGGCAATCGCCGAACGCAGGGACTCCCTCCGGCTCAAAAGCAGGGGCTCACAGTCCACAAGCGCCCGATGTAAGGTCAATACTTCCCCACTCGTTGCCGAATCGGCCGCCCGTCTCACGTCATCAAGCAATGCTATGAAAGTATCCGCTGCAACTTCTCCCGCGGCCAAAGCCCTGGCTGTCTCTTCGAGACTCTGTGCGAGTGTCATCCCGCCACCGCAAGCCTTCGTCCGCCGGCAACGGCACCTCGCCAGCCTTCTGCCAGCGGCATCAATGCATTTCGAACAGCGTGCAAGCGGCCCACATCGCGGTCACTGCCCAGAGCAACGAGCTCACTCATCATCCACGCGTACAGTGGGGCCAAAGTTTCGCACAATTCCGGCGCTGCCTCGTGGTCCAAGGCGCCACTCAACTCGAGCACAATCTCTCGAATACGATGCAGGTCACCAATCAGGTCCCCTTCATCCATAATGAGTTTCTCTTCTGCTGAATCCAGTCTACGGAGAGCGGTTTCAAAGAGCATCATCACGATCTGAGCGGGCGATGCCAACTGTGTTGCGTTGGACTGGTAGCGAAGAATGCCAATCATCATGAACTCCCGAGGAGACCGGTACTGGGCAGCAACGCCGAAAGATATGACGACGTGCTGTTGTAGGAACTGATGGCCAATTCCATGGCCGTAAACTGCTGCCGAAGTTCGTCTTCGGTTCGACTCACACGGGCGCCAATGCGGTCGACCTGGTCGTTGGCATCCCCGATTAGACCTTCAAGAGTCTCATCGCGATTCATGAGAGTCCCGGAATCTTCATCGACATAGACCGATTCAATACGTTCTTGAATGGTCTGGAACGGGCCGTCTTCGGACGTAAGAAGGTCGACCACGTCTTGATATCGATCGCTGAAGGCGGCCTCAAAGACCTCTTCGTCCAGCGAGATATCCCCGTTATTTTCGGTCTTGATGCCTAGCTGTGACAACGCAGTGAAAGAGCTGCCCGACGCATACTCAGCAGACAACATACTTCCGAGCTGCCCCACCACACGCGTTGCCGTAGCCTCACCGACCAGTCGACCGCGAATGCCGACCTCTGAATCAAAGGCATTTTGGACACGCAGGTAGCTAGAGACCTCATTGTAGGTGTCAACAAACTCGGTAAGACGTTCTTTCAGACCCGTTTGGTCGCGTTCCAGCCCAAGCAAAGCGGGCTCATCACCAACCGAAGTCAGCGTCATGGTTACGCCGGGAATCGGGTCAACGAGCGTATTGTCGGCACTATAGACATCCAGACCATTGATGGTGATGTGCGCATCCACCGGAGGCACGGTCTGGGTCAAGTCAAGCGCCGCCGTCCCGGTAGTATTGGCGAAAGTTAGGCCATTCTGCAGACCGCTGTCTTCAGCGGTGACGACCAGCTTATAGGGTTCGGCACCCTCACCGGTATTGACCACGTAGGCCTGCACGCCGTCGACGTCATTCAAGGCCTCTGCAAGACTATTGAGCGAATCGTTCGTTCCATCGACCATGATGTCGGTCGTTTCGCCACCGACAGTGACAGAAAAGGTCCCCGCACCAATGGCTCCGAATACCTCCGGGTCAGCAAATCCCGCGCTGACATCCGTGCTCCGTGACGCCAACGACTCCACTTGCACGGAAAACTGTCCGGCAATATTGGCTTCGGACGTCTCTACGGTGAACTGGGACTCATCCGTTAGAGTCGACTTGAGCGGGACCAGCGTGTTCGGGTCATTAAGCTCCCCGAGCTTGTCGGCCAAGGTCTGTAGTCGCGTAGACAGCTCGGCGATTCCTTCACGGCGACGCTCATAGTTGTCGATCCGTGAGAGCAAGGGTGTCTGTTGTGCACGGGCCGCATTCGCGATGGCCGTAATGATGGCCGTTGTATCAATACCAGAGGCAATGCCATCAATCGTCGGCATGAAAATCCTCACCAGAGGTTGGGGCCTGAGTGCCCTACGGATGAGTCGGCCCGAATTGAACGGTTCTGAAGCCCTTTCGACAGGCACCAGGACACAATAGCCGACCCCTAATGCAAACAACCCCCGAGTCCAAGAGGACCCGAGGGGTTGATTTCACGCGGTGTTCGACCACTATCCGATGAGTCGGGTAGCTCCAGAGTTGACCTGGTTGGCTTGACCGAGGATGGCCGTACCCGCCTGGTTGAGCACCTGGAACTTCGCCAAGGCAGCAGCTTCCTGTGCGAAGTCAGCATCGCGGATCCGTGACTCGGCGCCTGTGACATTCTCGGAGTAGGTGGTCAAGTTGGCCGAAGCGGTATCGAGCCGGTTCTGGACGGAACCGTAGTCCGAGCGGTAGCCATTCAAGGTGTCGATAGCGGTGTCCATTGCGGTGAGCGCCGTACGTGCACCCGCAGCGGTGGACAGGTCCAGGCTTCCTGTGTCGACGCCGAGGGTGGCTCCGGAGACGTCGCCCAAGGTGATGGCAATGCGGTCATTCGCGGTGTTGTTAATGCCGACCTGGACATCGAGGGTGGCGTTCGTGCCGTCAGCGAGCTGGACACCATTGAACTCAGTGACACCGGCGATTCGGTCGACTTCACCTGCAAGCTGGACGTATTCGTCCTGGATGTATGCGCGCTCGTCATTTGCCAAGGTATCCGATGCACTCTGCACGGCGAGTTCACGCATACGCTTGACGATATTCCCCACTTCATTCGTAGCACCTTCTGCCGTCTGAATGAGGCTAATACCGTCATTCGCGTTTCGCTGGGCAACCTTCAAGGAGCGATCGGCGGCGTCGAGGTTCTCGGCAACGGCCAGCCCAGCAGCATCGTCACCGGCGGAGTTGATTCGCATGCCTGAAGACAGACGGCTCATGGTCTTGGAAAGGGACTTCTGATTGCGGCCCAGGTTGTTGATGCCGTTCAGCGCAGCCATGTTTGTATTTACGGTAATCGCCATGATGTCCCTCTCTGGTTTGTTTTGAAAGGAGGCGTTGTTTGAGGTTGCCTGCCTTGCACCACATGTCGGTACATTCAGCGTTCCACGTTAAGAGCTATCATCAGGAAAACTCATCTAATTCTACAAAAAAATCCTTTTATACATTATAATTATTGTTTTTAACTTTTCAAAACTTCGCGCTGGGCCCAATACGAGAGCTGCAAAAACAGAAAAGCCGCCTCCTAGGAGACGGCGAGTCTGCTGGGAAGAGCCCGGCTTACAGGTACTGAAAGAGACTCTGCTTGAAGGAGCCGGCGCTGATCTGTAGCGTGGCTTCGTAGGTCGACTGCATCGCTTGGATTTGTGTGTAGATGGCGATGGGGTCCGCATCCACCTTCTCAGAGACCAACTGCTGGAGCGTAATGTCCATCTGGGCCGCAGTCTCGCCCAGGTCTTCGCTCCGAAGCTGGTTCGTGCCTACCCGTTGCTGCGCGTAGAGTACTTGGTCAAGAGACGCATCGACTTCGTCGATGAGGTCAAATACGCCATCCGCATTCTGCGCACCAAAGGCAGCGGCCAAGTCATCCATCAGGCCGAAAATGTCGGTTGGACCTTTGAAGATGCTGCTACCATCAATGCCCTGGAGCACTTTGGTTCGTTTGGAAACCTGAATGGAGGGCTCGTCCGTCGACCCTGTATAGGTACCGGTCGCATCAAACGGGGGGGTGTCGTAGGCCGTTCCCCCAAAGACATATCGACCCGCGTATTCTTGATTCGCCAAGCCAACTAGCTGTTCGCGCAGGGAGGTAATCTCCGTCAAAGCAGCCGAATGAAACAGGTCGACGGATTGCTCACTGGCGCCTCCAACGGCAAGTTCCTTCACCCGCTTGATGAGGTTGGAGACCGACCCAAGTGTGCCGTCTGCAATACTAAGGATGCTCAGCGCGCGACTTGAGTTTTCGGTGTACTGCTTTTGGTCCCGCTGATTGCTTGAGAGGGTCTCAACGGTGTTCCAGTACTGCGGACCGTCAGACGCACGCTGCAGTTTTTTACCGTTGAACGCCTGTTCTTGAAGACTGCCAATATTGGAACGAGAAGCGGTCAACCGCTGAATATTGGCTTTGGCTTGCCAGGCGTGGGTGATGCGGATGGCCATTATACGAGGTCCAGCATTACTGCGAACATTTGGTCAGTCGCCTTGATTACTTTCGCATTGGCCTGGTAGGCGGTTTGGGCCTCAATCATCAGCGCTGCTTCTTCATCGAGGCTGACCCCGACCATAGACGCATGCAGCTCCTCAAGGTCCTGTTGGATAAAGCTCTGTTGTTGGGACTGCGACGCCGCGCTGGCAACCACCCCGCCCATGCCACTGCCCCAATCTGACAGAGCTTGCCGAGTAGTCCGTGTACCAACGCTGATTTGGTCTTCTAGTCCACGCAAGGCATCCAGATTTCCTGCATCTCCTGCATTCGCTGAGACCTGACTGGCCAGCGCCAGAGCATTGGGGTCGTCTATGGCAATGCTCAAGCTTCCGGCCGGATCTGTCGCATCATAGGTAAATAGGTCTCCACCGGCGGTGCCTGTCGAATCAAAGCCCAACGCGTGCTGGGCATTCATGGTGTCTGCGAAGTTCGAAGCTACGGTATCGAGTTCTGAAATCCACTCTTCGCCCTGGTCCAGTGCCCCAATGTAGCCACCCATTGCGCCGCCAAGGGTATCGGTGACGTTCACGCGGCCATCGCCAGAGGACAAGAACAGGGAGACTTCGCCTGTTGTGGGGTCCTGTTCGAAATCCAACGACCGTGACCGACCGTTCGCAGAGACAACATGGCCACCCAAGTACAGCTCAGCCGTTTGATTCTCGGCAATCTTGTAGTCGAGCCCCATCAGTTCGGAGATCTCATACACAAGATGGTCGCGCATGTCTAATGCATCTCCACTCGCCAAGCGACCGCCAGCCTCCATAATGACCGCGTCTAGTTCGGCGACTTCGGCAAACTTGCGTGTGACCTCTAAAGCCACGCCTCGCAGCTCATCTTTGACTGCGGTCATCCCCTCACGGAGGCGCTCCACCAGTCCGGACATTGCACGACCAAAATCCGCGCCTGAAGACAGCATTTGTCGTCTCAGAGCAACGTCATTCGGGTCGCCGGTGGTCGCGGTAGCCGCATCCCAAAAGGCATCAAGACGTGTATTTAGATTGCTGGCGCCTTCATTGGATGCAAAAGTTTCCAACGTAGACAACGCCCGAGACGAACTAGAAGCACCCGAGGACAAACCGGCCTGCGTCACTCGTCTGGACGAAACAATATCATTCCCTGCTCGGACATATCCACGGTCCGCCACACCGGTTCCACGCACAGAACCGCCGAGTCGAATTGCTGGACTTGTCACTAATGCTGCGCTCCGCCGTCTAAATCCCGGCGTACTCGCATTCGCCACATTGTGTGCGGCCCCGGCTAGGCGCGCATTGGCGGCCCTCATACCAGACTGGCCAGCCAATAGTGACGAGAGGAGGGTCATCCTGCTTTTCCAACCCGTCCTAGCTGATCATACGTGTTCGTAGCCGCCGAGCCGCCAATGGCGTCCAGTACAGCGCGAGACACGACTTCAAGCCGCTCTTCGAGTCGGTTGACTTCAGCGCAGACGTCACGGACGGTCTGCAGATGCTCGATGGGAACCGGAAGGCTCTCGTCGATCAGAAGCTGAAGGTCAAACATCAGTTCCTGACGGCGGAAGTTCAGTTCCGCCAGCCGGTCTCCATCGAGGCGACGTGCGCACTCGAGCTGGTCACGGGTCAAGTTCTTCAGCTCATCGAGCCGGCCAAGTAGTTCGTGGTTCACAGGTCCGCCATTACGCTATCGAGCATTTCGTTCATGTTCACACTGCTCTCCAGCGAACCGCTGGCAAGCAGAGACTTGGCTTCCGCAACTTTCTCGGAGCGAACATCACTGCTCCCCGCCGCTTCGTTACGTACGCTATTTACAAATCCAGCGTCCTTCGACAAGCTGGCTCTAGTCGGGCCCCCATCTGCCGGAGGCGAGCCACCGGCCTTGCCTCCGCGGCCTTGAGACCGCGACTGGACGACGGGTTGAATGTCATTGGTGCGTGTGATTTTCATGCTGTCCTCGGTGGGCTTGTTGCCCGCCTCCACAGCATCGGACCGCAGTCCTCGCCCTTTAAGGCTTTCTGAAAGAAAGGCGGGACTCTGGATCGACCGCCTCACCGTTCACTCGAAGCTCAAAATGCAGGTGTGGCCCAGTTGATCGGCCTGTTGAACCCACTGCAGCAATCGTCTGTCCGGCGCGAATGGGGTCGCCGGTTTGCACATCTAAACGTGAACAGTGGGCATAGAGCGCCTGAGTCCCGTCTGCATGTTCAACAACAACAGTATTCCCGTATCCACCGCGCCTACCCGAAGAGACTACGGTACCGGAAAGTGCGGCGCGAACCTTTGTTCCTGTAGGTGCAGCAATGTCCATTCCGGCATGGTGGCGGTCGTGACCCTCAATGGGATCTCGTCGTGAACCGAATGCACTGCTAAGTCGACCCGAGACCGGGAATACGGCTGACTGGCTCGCTATCGGAAATGCAAAGTGTTCCACATGGGTAGCGATTCCATTAGCCCCGCCACTGAGCATCGCGCCAGTGGCCGACAGCTGCGCTGCGAGCTCGTCGAGCAACACATCTCCGAACATCTCCAGGTCACCGCTCAGCAGCGACCCTTCCGGCATGGACTTGCTGACCTCACCGAGCAGTGTGCGTACGAACAACTGCTGAAACTCAGGGCTGTCCATCGGGTCGACAGGCTCAGCCTGTGTAGCCGTCGCGAGCGCAGAGGTAGTCGCAGCAATCGGCACGCTAGATTCCCACGATTTCGGCGTGGAGAGCGCCAGCAGCGTGGATGGCTTCTAGAATAACCATCAGATCTCGTGGCTTGACCCCCATATCGTTGAGTCCACTGACCAAGGCCCCAATGGTGACACCTTCTAGGACGACAAGTTCGCCGTCTTCCACTGTGGCATCGACCGACGTTTGCGAGGTTAGTACAGTACTTCCACCAGACAACGCGCCGGGCTGACTGATAATGGGGTCGCGGCGGACTTCAATGATAAGGCCACCATGGGCTACAGCGACAGCACTCACTCGTACGTTCGCTCCCATGACGACTGTGCCGGTACGCTCGTTGACGATGACACGCGCTGGTGCATCGACCGACAGCTCTACCGCTTCGATCTGCGCAGCAAAGAAGGCGAAGCGTCCTTGAAACTCTTCCGGAATCGCAACCTCGATGGTGCTGCTGCTGGCCGGGAGAGCCACCTCTTCCCCCATCTCGGTATTGATGGCTTCCGCCAACCGGGTCGCGGTGGTGAAGTCGGATTGGTGTAGTACCAGCTCCACGGTCTCGCGGGTGTTGTAGTCGACGCGACTCGCCACTTCGCGCTCAACCGTGCCGCCACCCACGACCCGCCCGGTCGTAGTGGTGTTCTGTGTCGTACTATTTCCGCCTGCTTCCACCGAGAATCCACCCAGCAACACAGGACCTGAAGCCACAGCGTAGACTTCGCCATCCGGCCCAACGAGCGGCGTTGCCAACAGCAGGCCACCTTGCAGAGAGCGTGCGTCTGCGGTGCTTGCGAGCGTGACATCCAACGTCTGCCCTGTCCGAGCATCACTCGATATGGTTGCGGTGACGGTGACGAGAGCGATGTTACGCGACAGAATATCCTCTTCCGAAATGGACAGACCCTGGCCCTGAAGACGTGTCATCAACGTAATGATTGACGCACGTGAGCGGGCTGAGTCGCCGGTCCGATTCAGACCAATCACCAGACCAGCACCGCTGATATTGTTGCCACGCATGCCGTGGAACACAGCGATGTCTTTGACACGGGTCGATGCGGAGGCGACCGTTACCACACACACTGCAGCCATGAGCAGTAACCACCGCATCAGAATGGCCACAAGGCGTCAAGTAGACGAACGAAGAAGCCAGGACCTTGTTTATCGGCGACCACACCGCCACCGGTCACTTCGATATGAGCCGTCGCCAAACGGTCCGAAGTGATGGTGTTGTCGAGCCGAACATCCCGAGGACGCGCCAACCCGTCTAGGGTGACGTACTGGGTCTCTCGGTTCACGCGAATTTGCTTAAATCCCCACAGACGAAGCAGGCCAGCATCACTAATCTCAATAATCTCGCAGGTAATCTCGGTGTCTACCGAGCCTCCGCGTGATGTGGTTCCGTTACCGGTGAACGTTGAGCTGCTGCTTCCACCAATGTTGATGCCGCCACCTAGACCGGGGTTGTTGGCGATTATGCCTTGTTCGATTCCCAACGCACCGGTCACGCCGTAGTCCGCGGATGAGCCACGATTCGACGTGGTGCCTGCATCGAGAGCTGTCGACGTGTACTCGCGAATTCGCACGGTGACTAAGTCCCCTAGCCGGCGGTTATTGGAGTCAACACCGTACAGCTCGAGCGCAGCTTTGTCGCTCCACAAAGACCCTGCTGCCCTTGGTGCTTCCGCCTGCACCATTGCTGAGACCTCAGGACGAACCGGGGGTTCCGGAACCTCCTCAGCACGACGGCGGCGGCCGGGTCCCGCTTGCGCAGGAGCAAACAATAAGGCAATCAGCAGCGGAATCATCGCGCTATCTCCACACGGTCAGAGGTCACTAGAACTCCGCGAGCTACGGCTCGAGAAGCCTCATTCACAACGCGAACCGAATCCCCGAGCTTCGCGTCTTCCAACAGTCGCCCCTCCGCCGCAATCACAAGGTTGCCGCGAACGTAAACGAGCTCCACAGAGCTTCCATTAATGGCATCAAACTGCGCGCCGACCATCGATTCCAGGACTGGACGTCCTGCAGCGATGGCCACTCGCGCCGTTCCCTGTCGAACAGGAAGACCTACGACTTTAGCTAAGTCGACCTCAGCATCCACAACCGCAATGGCCTCACCCGCGGCAAGGTCTCGCGCGGCTACTGGAACCGTGACCCACAACGTCAACGACGGCTGAACCGCAAACCGCGCACTCGGTACGCCATCCACGATTGCTGCCACTCGAATATGCGGACGACGCCTACACGGGTCCCCTTGCCAGACCAAGCGCTCGGTGTCGCTCGGAAGCTGTGAGCTGGGCAGGCCAGTCCACTCGACATCGACGCGGTCGGCGTCACACATCAGCTGGGCCCAGTCCGCCAGACTTTGATCAATGTCGATTTGCGCTACGTCTTGCACCGGGGGAGGGCTGACGGGAATCATCGACGCAGGTTCACAGCGACCTGCATGGTGTCATCGGCCGCCTGAACCACCTTCGAGTTCAACTCGTACGCGCGCTGAGTCAGGATCATCTTGACCAATTCGCTCGCGATGTCCACATTGCTGTCCTCGAGGTAGCCTTGAACCAAGCTATTACTCGGGCTCATCTCGACGATGGTCGCCTCGCCCGACTGGGGCGACTGCTGGTAAAGGTTTCCACCAATAGCTCGAAGTCCCCCGCGGTTGGTGAAATCCACCACTTCGAGCTGACCGAGAACGGTCGGTTGAATGTCATTTGGAAGAACGGCGCGAATCGTTCCGTCTGCCGTGATTTCCACGCTCTGCGCGTCAGGTGGAATCAAGACGTTGCCAGCAACTGGAAGACCGGCAGCAGTCATCAAGGTGCCGTCTGCATCTAGAGTGAAGCGGCCATCTCGGGTGTACAGAGATTCACCGTCTGGCGTTGTGACTTCTAGGTAGCCATCGCCCTGAATAGCCACATGAAGAGCATTACCGGTATGGCTCATAGAACCTTGAGTATGGTCTTTCTGAAGAGACGACAATCGCGCACCGGCACCGACCGACATTCCAGGTGCGCCAGCGGCTTTTCCGCCGTTGGTCAGTTCCTGGTAGAACAGGTCCTCAAATGCAGCGTCGTTCCGCTTGAACGCGGTGGTTCCGACGTTGGCAATATTATTGGCAACCGTCTCCAGTTGGGTCTGCTGAACGGACATGCCGCTCGCAGCAGCGTACAATGCGCGCATCAACTACCTCCAATTCGGTTCAGACGTGCCGTGGCATCATCACTGGCTTGCATGGCTTTTTGAAAGGCCTCAAAGTGCCGCCCGGCCTCAATAAGTTCGACCATCACTCCCATGGAGTTGACGTTCGAACCCTCAAGATGTCCCTGGTGCACGGCAGCGGTTGCGGCGCGGGTGGGACCTGTTGCACGCATTCGGTTGCCACCCGTGGGTTCAACATTGGCATCCACGATTTTCAGCCGGTCAATCTCACCAGACTCAGAGCCGGTCAGGATGCCTTCAGGCGACGCATTCAGAGACTCCCCGGGGGACAGCTCGATGGGACCGCCCTCTCCCATGACCGCGATGCCCTGTTGCGTCACCAACCGACCTTGGTCATCTAGGGTGAAGCGACCATCACGGGTCAGACTGCCATCTTCTAGGGAGAAGTAACCTTGACCCGAGAGGGCGAAGTGGAGCGGATTACCGTCCTGCTCAATGGGACCTTCGCGGGTAGAATTGAAGACCTCAGTGGCCTGGGGAGTGGACTTGCCTAGCACCCCCTCGCCATTGCCGATGAGTCGAAATGCAGTGCGTCCAGCGCGGAATCCAGTGGTGTTGACATTGGCCAAGTTGTTGGCGGCAACGTCCATCTGGGCCCATGTGGCGGTCGCTCCGGCGACGGCGGCGTAAAGGTCGCGGGACATCTAGGCCACCGCGCCAGCAACTGTGGTGCCATCTACAACTTTGAGGAGTTTCTTCCTAAGCCTTCCACGGGCAGACGACAGGATCTGCGAGATACGCGGTACGGTCACCTCGTACACTTCGGCAATCTCGGCCTGGGTCATGTCTTTGCCATAGTAGAACAGAACCGTTTCCCGCTCGCGGTCTGGTAGACCAAGAATCGCAGCCTTGAGGTGAGCCTTGACTTCCTTCATGTAGATGTCGTTGTCCATGGACTCGTCGCCGGGCGTCATCAGTCGCTCAATGAGCGGAATGCCGTCGTCGTCACCGGCAGGCTGATCCAGACTACTCATCTGAACCGGCTTCACCTTGTCGACCACGTCCCAGTACTCTTCGAGGGTGATCTCCAGCTCTTCAGCGATTTCCCGGGGAGTCCCGTCACGCCCCTTGCGATGCTCCACCATCTTTGCGGCAGCGGTGACGCGCTTAGCAAGGTTGCGCCTACGTCTTGAGAAGGCGTCTTCACTACGCAGAGCGTCGAACATGGCACCGCGAATGCGGTACTCAGCGTAGGCTCCGAAGGCAACACCACGGGAAGCATCGTAGCGGTCAAACGCCTCGAGCAGGCCGAGTGCACCACAGGATGCAAGGTCGTCCACAGTGACGTTCTCATGGCCGCCTTGGCGAAGAAATACACGACGCGCAATCAACACGATCTTACGACGCATGTGATTGCACATTTCATCCCGCGTCATGCCATCGATACGCCGTTCTACGGCAGCTGCGTACGGGTTTGCTCGGCTCACAAGAGACTCCGGGGTCAGAGCCCCAGACTCGGTGAGGTACCGGCGACCTTGAGAGATTTGTGCGGTCTCCAGACTCCGAAGCCAATTCGCAGGAGGGTGAGTGTCGGACACAAGCCCATGCCTAAAAGGACCTGCAATGCTCCCGCTTTTCCTGTCTCTCGACTTGGCCAAACCTACGCCCACAGACACGCCCCGCTCAGCGCCGACTCTGTACGGCGCACCGATCTTCGCTGGCGGTGAAGCGCGTCCAAGACGCCAGCCTCGCCATGGTGAACCTACAAGGGTCGGCCGCGGAACTCGACAGTACCTCTTGGAGCTGGAAGGGCAAGCTCGCTACCGCAGGTGGATGGCATCCGCTGACATCAACATCAGCCGCACTCGCCAAAGACGGCCTTGGCAGTCCGACATCACTCCTGACGCACAGCGGCCGCTCTGGGGCGACTGGCAGCCCAACATCACGGTGGGCGCGTCCTACTTATTCTGACCGAGACCCGGCCAGCATTCCCATTGTTTGGCTAAACCAAATAATCGACTTCCGAATGTCCGGCGCGACACAATCCAGGGCACCGCCTATGCTTACACCACCAAGGAGCTGCCATGCGTCACTTACTTCCACTGCTCTCACTCACCGGCTGCGTCTCTCAGGGAGCGCTCGTCGCAGAGCCTGTGCCACGTGAGCCGGTCACAAATGTCACTCTTGGTGCACCGCTACAGACACCACTACCTGACGGATGGGGCAATCCCCTTGCAGCCGACATGGATGCCGACGGCATCATCGACTTAGTGTCGATGACCGAAGATGGGGATGTCGCTTGGATGCGCGGTGATGGAAACGGTAATTTTGACCTTGACATACTGCTGTCGGTCGAGGATTTACAGACCCGGGTCGTCGAACAAATCACCGGAGACTCGTCATCTACGACCTTCATCGACGACTTTGACCTAGTGGACGTAGATGGGGACGGTGTCGTAGACCTCCAGCTCACGCTGCGATTCACCGAGGCACAGTCCTTCCAAATCGTATCTGGGGTGCTGTTCTCGCCTACCCGTCTCGCCGCATGGCAGACCTGGACCGAGACACAAAACCACCGGGTCACCTCTATCGGAGACCTCGACGGAGACGGTCGCGTAGAGTGGATCGAGTTCAGTCAGACCCCCGCCATCCACACCTCAACAGGCCAGGTGTGGCCACTGACAGATGCCGTAAGCTGGGTGTACTACCCCTACGCCGGCACCCTTCTAGTAGACGGCGAGACGCTGTTCATTACCTTGGTCGACGGCGGCTTTGGCATCAGCCAGATCGAGACGTGGGCGGTGACGGCGAGTGGTCTGGAGCCGCGTCCAAGTATTGAAGGCATCTACGCACAAACTGCCGTCTTTGGCCCAGAGCGGCTGGAAGTCGCTGACGAAGTCATGATGGTCTCAAGCACCGGCATTGATCGGTTTGATGGGACGGCAGTTGTCCCCGCCTTTCAATCCAGTGACGACCAGAGCTTCTTCAACCCGTCCATTGGCGACTTCACCGGCGACGGCCGCCTGGATGTCTTGATTGCAGATGGGACGAACCCTGCCCGGTTGCACGCATCGAGCGCGGACAACACGCTGGTCGACATGGCGATCCGTACGCCCGAGCTACCCGGTTTCGATACCTTGGCCGTCGATATCAACGGCGACGGCCTCGACGACCTGGTCCAAATCGCATGGAACAACGGCGAGACTATTCTGTCCGTATGGATGAACGAAAGCTAGCCTTCGCTCATCCCTCCAAGCGTGCCACCAGCTCGTCCCACCACGGACCGCTCGGCGTGTCGCCAGCCAGATAGCGGGACATCTCCGGAGACGGCTCTTTCAGCCGCTCCAAGACCCTTCGTAGGACCGCATGTTCGTGAGTGACGTCATGCCGACTCAGCCACTCTGTGACGTCCTGCTCAAGATCTGGTCGCGCCGGGAAGGGCTGCTCCTCCGCTTGCGCGGGTCCCAGGTCGTTCATCGCCGACAAAACCAACTTCTTACGGTCACCATACGGCATC
>JBLHSN010000004.1:0-53172 GCA_047626195.1 Myxococcota bacterium | reverse complement strand
ACCTCGGCGGCATGTTGGGAGACGACGACCCGACCGGTAGCTTCTTGTCGGTGGAAGGGGAGTCTGAGAAGCACGCGGTGCACGGGTCGCAGTTCAAGGCCACCGGTGTCATACATGGCTTGCCCCGGACGCTTTTAGGCCTAGAGGTCTACTTGGCCTCGGCCGGTGTGCCAGGCGTCGGGCCCATTTTAGCCAAGCGCATTGTCAAGGCCTTCGGCGAGAGGTCGCTGTCGGTCATCGAGAAGGAGCCGGAGCGGCTCACTGAAGTCGACGGCATCTCGAAAAAGCGCGCCGATGCAATTTGTGAGCGCTGGGTGCATGACGAGCAGGGCCGCGCCACAACGGTGTTGTTGATGGGGTTGGGATTGTCTCGCCGGCTCGTTCACCGCATCCGCGAGCGCTACGGAGACGAGACCGGCAAAGTCGTCACCATGACCCCGTTTCGCTTGATGGACGAGGTGTCGGGAATCGGCTTTAAGACGGCAGATAGCCTCGCACAGCGCGCAGGTGTGGCACTGGACGACCCGGCACGTATTGCGGCGGCGGTGGACCACGTGCTCAAGCAGCAAGAGAAAGAGGGCCACACAGCTGTGCCTATCAGCATTGTCGTTCAAGGTCTTCGTGGTCTGGGCGTGCCGGATGCTGGGCTGAAGGAAGTGCTTGACCAGCGTGCACTCACGGGTCGGGTGCGCATTGAAGACGACGTGTTGTTCCGACCCATTCTCCACGCGTCTGAGTGGACTATCGCTGAGACGCTACTTCAGATTCATGCCCGTCGAAACCCACCCCAGACCGACGATACGGACCTCATCGAGCGCGCGGCGCGGTGGGTGGGGGTGACCTTGGACCCAACGCAAGCGGATGCTGTGGCCGCGGCGCTGCGAGGCGGCGTCCTCGTCATTACAGGTGGACCGGGTACCGGGAAGACTACGTTGGTGCGCGTGCTTCTGCGGGCAGCGCGGGAGCGCCAGATGGATTGGCTGCTCGCGTCTCCAACCGGTCGAGCGGCCAAGCGCTTGGAAGAAGCGAGCGGGGAGCCGGCGAGTACAGTGCACCGTCTGTTGGAGTTCCGACCCGACCTCGGCGGATTTCAGAAGTCGGTGAGCAATCCGCTCACAGCGGACAGTGTGCTGATTGATGAGTCCTCAATGCTCGACGTAGCGCTGATGAAGGCGGTGTTGCTGGCGATTCCCGATGAGTGTGGATTGGTCTTGGTCGGAGACGCGGACCAACTGCCGAGTGTGGGTGTAGGGCGGATTCTCGCAGACATCATCGACAGTGGCGTCATTCCAGTGGTGCGACTGACCACTATCCATCGTCAGGCCATGGACTCCGGCATCATTGCGGCAGCGACACAGATCCATCAGGGCACACGGCCCTTGTCCGGACAGCACTCCGGTCACAGCGACTTCTTCGTTATTGAGCGCGACAACCCCGAGCATGCACGGGAGACCTTACTGACGGTGGTTGCGCAGCGGCTCGCTAAGCAAGGCTTTGATCCCATCACCGACGTGCAAGTCTTGGCGCCGACCCGTCGTGGACCACTGGGGACCGAGACTCTCAATCAGGCCGTCCAAGGTGTCTTGAACCCCGATGGTCAGGCGCTTGCGAAGCTCGGCGACAAGTCTCTGCGTATGGGTGACCGGGTGTTGTGCATCCGCAACCGCTACGACTTGGAGGTGTTCAACGGAGATGTCGGGGTGGTGCTGAAGAAGACCACTGGCGGCATTGATGTAGACATGGACGGCCGCACAGTGGGCTTCGCGTGGGAAGACCTGTCAGACCTCGACTTGGCGTGGGCGATGACCGTACACAAGGCGCAGGGAAGCGAGTACCCAGCCGTTGTGTTGGCCCTTCACGACAGCCACCACCTGCTCTTACGCCGCAGCCTGCTGTACACGGCGGTCACTCGGGCGAGCAAGTTCCTGTGCATTGTGGGCAGTCGTCGCGCGTTGGACCGGGCTGTTGGGGACCTTGGCGGTGTCGCGCGTCGGACCCGACTGCAGGAGCGCCTGATTGAGGCACGAGACGGGCCGACTATGGAAGAGTGACGACGCCATGGCCGGCCTGTTCCACGAGCTCCAGCTGAACGGCTAAGAGGGAGTCTTCGAGCGACCGCATGGAGCTCTGAACACCGCCGTAGGCGAGCATCTGGTTGTCGTCGGTGATGACGTCGCCCATCGCCGAGTACCGACGCAGTCCCTCACGGTCCAAACGAACCGCTTCGGCGACTTCTGCTTCGGGTAGCAGGCGTTGGTCAACCGGCCGGTCAAACCCGGGCCACGTCTCGGTGAGGGGCTCCGATTGGCCCGATTTTCGGCCCAGTAGGATGCCCGTTCTACCTTCGGGGTCGACCCACAGGACGCTGTCATCGAACACGGCTTGGAAGGTCGCTGCGACGGATGCCGAATGGTAGGGCGACAGCAGGTGAAAGGGCACCCACTGGGCGGCCACACCATCGTCGCTCATGGCTGCGGCGGCAAGTTCATAGAACTCTTGGCTGTACAGCGCGTTTACGCCGGCGAAGAATGGCGGCATCGGCTCGAGAGTGACTACATCGTACGTCTGCTCAGTGCGTCGTAGCCAGGCCCGGCCATCCATGGTGTTGGCGGTGACCCGTGGGTCATCCAATACGCCTTCGTTGACATCGAAGTAGTGAGCGACCTCAAACACCCGTGCGTTGATGTCCACCACATCCACGGTCTGTGGACCTTCATGGCGCACGCCGTTCGTCGTCTGGCCGGTTCCCATGCAGATAATGAGAGCGGCTTGTGGGTCAGGGTGAAGCATCATCGGCAGATGACCCATCCACGCCATGTAGGACGTGGACCAGTGCTCGCTCGCGGCCTGAAAGCCGTCAATGACCAAGGCACGGTCGCCGTTTTCGTACTCGACAACGGCGACGGTGGCATCCGGGCCTTCGCGGAAGTCGAGCAATGTGTACTCATCTTCCATGACCCGCCCAACCAGGCGGTCTTTACCGACTCCGCTCTGTGCGAAGAACGCGACGACCAGCGCGGCAACCAGTGCAGCGCTCCCCCACACCCTGGCGCGAGAAGGGGCCACCGCGATTCCGGCAATCGTCAGCAACGCGCCAATTAGGCACGATGTGCCGACGAGGCCGAACAGCGGCAACAGTACCCACGCGCCGCCAATGGCACCAAACACTGCAGCAATTGTGTTTATCGCGTACAAGCGCGACCAGGTCTTCGGCGAACCGGCGCGGTCGAGCAGCCACGGAAGTGGGACGCCGAGGAGGAATATGGGGGGACCCAGGATGGTGAGAGTCAGGGCAAACCACATGGGGACAACAACGAGGTAGAACGGGCCGTGATGGATGGCGAGCTGGTCAAAGCGTTCTATCAACGGCGTAACCAGGACAACGACGACGCCACTGGCGGCCAGAACACCGCCAAGTGGGACCTTCTCGCGCTGCAGGTACGGTACGATTCGAGTTGCAGCGGCAAGGGCTAGAAGCACGGCAGCGAGCATGACAGCGAAGGCTTCCGTCGTGCTCCACAGTGCCGAGCGCAGCGCGCGGAACCACGCGATTTCGAGGGCGAAGGTAGCGAATCCGGTCACCGCGACGAGGGCCATTGCCACCGAAGCTGGCAGTTGACCTGCGGGCACAGCCGGCGGAGTCGTGCTCTGTTCAACCGGATTGCCCTCTGGCAGCGCAAAGGCCACAGCACAGACCAAGATGTCCACAGCGGCAATTAGAATGGCACTGCCGAAGACGCCCAACAGGGGCAGCACGAAGAAGGCGACTCCGAGCGTTCCAATGGCCGCACCCAGGGTATTGAGCCCGTACAGTCGTGAGATGGTGGTGTCGAACTGGCGAGCCATGAGCCCGAATACAGGGATGGTCGCACCCATGGCCAGCGTAGGTGGGCCGAGAATGAGGGCGATGCCAATCAGGTGAGTCCACGGGCCTGCTGTGGGACTCTGTGCGTACAGTGAGGCGTCGACTCTTTCCAGCGCGGCGAAGGCCGGTGCGAGAGCCAGTCCTGAAATACCAACGAGTGCCTCGAGAGCGCCGTACAGACGAACGGGGCGGCGTACGTTGCGACCGCGGAGCCAGCGGCCCATGGCGAGAGCGCCCAGAGTCATACCGCCCATCAATGTCGCCAACGTGATGGCGGTACCTTGGGCAGACACGCCAAGCGCCAGAGACGCGCGAAGCTGCCAGATCACTTCCCATGACAGCGCTGCGAGGCCGGCGCAGACCACCATAACGTGGACGGCCAACCGCGATTGCGAACTGCTCATGCCTACCTCCGGCGGCATCCTAGCGAAGCGGAAACGTCTTCGTTTAGCCGCCTAGTGCGACAGGACCTGCGCTGTCGGGCCGTTTTATTACGGCTGACTTCGGGGCTTCGGCGGGCCAGAAGCCGTCTATCAGGCGTCGGAACAGACGCTTCGCAATTGGATTTTGAAGAGGGCTGCGGGGAGCGGACCTCCCATCAACACCTGGAGTTCGCCGCGAGCGGAGGTCCGGCAGCCGATGCCGGCTTCGCTGATCGCTGGAAGCCCGGCCAAGAACGAACTCTAGGCAGGCGTCGCTCGGATCCAGACACTGACCACAGCGATGTCGTCGCCGTGCCCGTTCAAAACAGGAACTGTGACTTCGGCTTCGCCTTTGCCGCCGTGGTGAATCTCTTCAACGATTCGCTGGACCTGCTCGGGAGTCAGTTCCGCGTGTGCGGTGACATCGCTCATCGACCGACCTTGGTAGCGCACCGAGCTGGTCAGTAATTCAGTGCGAAACTTGTGAAGTCTAGGGTGAGTCCCAACAACAACCAGCGCCGCTAGCTCGGCAACAGCGAACACGGCCGCACTGTAGAGCGTATTGTCGCTCGCACAGTTGTCATCGTTGAAGGGAAGACGTAGCACAACGCTTCCTGGCTTCGCGTCTTCTACTCGAACTCCCATGTGGGCAATGAACGGAACTTGATGCAGGGCTGCGTCGAGCTGGGCGTGGGCCACAGGAACTCCGGGTGCGGGTTGCGCATTAGGGCATTATCCGGCTGGTCCACATGTGACCGGGAACGAACATGGCACGCGTCACACATCGCGACTTGTTGACCGATAGCGAGGGGCGTCTCGATATCCGAAGCCTCGACTTGGAGGCATTGTCCGACTGGGTGGAATCGCTCGAGGTCGGGCGGCATCGCGGTCGGGATCTGTGGAAGGCGCTGTGGAAAGATGGCGCACACACGTTTGAGGAAATGACCAGGTTCGCCCCTAAGTTCCGCACGCTGTTTGCCAAGCATGGGTACCTGGCCAAGCTGGAGCCGGCGCTTGTCCTGAAGAGCAAGGATGGCAGCCGTAAGTTCCTATGGAAGCTCGAAGACGGCAAGACCATCGAGTCGGTTCTCATCCCAGATGACGGTCGCGTCACGTTGTGTCTGTCAAGTCAGGTTGGCTGTGCGATGGCCTGCACTTTCTGCCTGACCGGCGACCTCGGCCTCATCCGCCAACTCAAGCCGTCGGAGATTGCGCTTCAGGTCTTACAGATCGATCAGCTCTTGGCCCGTGAAGACCGCATCACAAACTTGGTGTACATGGGTATGGGCGAGCCGGTTCACAACCTCGACAACCTGTGCATCGCCCTCGACATCTGCATGGATGACGACGCGCTGAACCTGTCCCATCGTCGCATCACAGTCAGCACGGTGGGCTTGATCCCGAAGTTCGTCGAGCTGGCCAAGCGCTCCCCGGTGAACTTGGCGGTCTCCCTCAACGCCTCGACCGAAGAACACCGCCGTGAGATTATGCCGATCACCAAGAAGTACAGCATAAAAGCGCTTCTTGATGCCTGTCGTGAGATGAGCCTACCCACTGGCAAGCGCATTGCGTTCGAGTACGTGCTGTTCGAGGGGCAGAACGACTCCTTGGAGGACGCCGAGCGGGTGCTGCAGATGCTTAAAGGCATCAAGGCCAAGGTGAACTTGATCCCGTACAACGAGAACCCCGAGCGGGAACTGACCCGGCCACGCGAAGAGCGTGTAGAAGCCTTCCAGCAGTACTTTCTCGACAACGGCATGACCTGCACGGTCCGCACCACCCGTGGGCTCGATATCAATGCCGCATGTGGTCAGCTGGGCAAGGCCTACGAGCAGGCGCAGGATTTGGGGTGGCTGGAAGATGCCCGTGCCCGCGTTGGATTGTCTTAGACGTTAAGACCCGCCCAACAACGGTTGGAGTGGACATGCAGCGCATCGGGGTCATCGGTGGAAGCGGTCTGTATGAGATGGACGGCGTTGAAGTGGTCGGTGAGATCACCGTGGATACGCCGTACGGAAGCCCGTCAGATGCCATTGTGCATGTCCGGATGGACGGTGCTGACGTCTACTTCTTGCCCCGCCATGGCCGTGGCCATCGCTATCTTCCATCGGAGGTCCCGTACCGAGCCAATATCTGGGCACTCAAGTCTCTAGGGGTGACCTGGGTGGTGTCGGTATCAGCGGTAGGGTCACTGGTAGAAGAGATTGAACCTGGCGGAAATATCGTCCTGGTCGACCAGTTTATCGACCGCACGTCCGGACGGGACAAGACCTTCTTCGGCGACGGCGTTGTGGCTCACATCAGCTTTGGGGAGCCGGTGTGTGGTGTGCTGCACGGCTACCTTGAGACCGCGTGCAAGCAGCTGGACGCTAAGCTGCACACCGCCGGTACCTACGTGTGTATCGATGGTCCAGCATTCAGCACTCGTGCGGAGTCCAACTGGTTCCGCAGCATGGGAGCGACGGTCGTTGGCATGACCAACCTCCCTGAAGCCCGATTGGCCCGCGAAGCCGAGATGTCGTACGTCACTGTGGCGTTGCCTACGGACTACGATTGTTGGCACGACGGCCATGATGACGTCAGCGTAGAGCAAATAATCGCCACGCTCATGGCGAATGTAGGGCTAGGCAAATCGCTTATTCGGGCTGTTGTCCCGCTGATTGCCGCGCATGAGGGGCCAGCCCCGTTCACGGGTTCGCTGGCATCCGCTCTGTTCACCCCCCGTGAAAACATCAGCGCAGAACGCTGGGAAGACCTCGCACCGCTGTTCGGAGAGTCCGCGTGAAGGGGATGGGACCTGAACTTCGACGTGTGCGCCAGGCCAGGGGAGAGACCCTCGCAGATGCTGCACATGTACTGCGCCTGGATCCGCGTCACCTTAAGGCGTTGGAAGACGGCGACTTGGCGGCGCTGCCGGAAGGGCCGTTCGCTGCGGGTTGGCTTCGGGTGTACAGGCGTCATCTTGGCTTGTCCGTCGAGGCAGATCCGCGCATTCCAGTGCGCCGCCTCGACCCGGACCGGGTGCCCCTGTGGGCTGTTCGTGCGGTCGCGGGTGGACTGGCTGTCTTGGCGCTGTTGCTCGCAGGTCTTTACGCATTGCCCCGCAACGCCGACCCCAGTGCACCGCTGGTGGTTGTGGATGCCGAGGCTGACCAGCATGTCGAGGTGCGGGCCTTGGTCAACCTCCCCCTAAAGGTGCTGGTGGACGGCGCTGTCGTGTACCACGGGACTCTCCCAGGAGGAGAGACCATCGACGTGAGCGGCCACACACGAGTGGAAGTTCAGCTGTCCGCTGCCCAGTCGGCACGGGTCCGGTACAATGGCGAAACTATTGAAGCGCAAGGGCGTCAGGACTTGCCGCGTCGCCTTGTGTTTATCGACGACATAGCTGGCGGGAACTAGCGTGGCAGCTACCCAGCTTCAGCAGCAGACCACCGCCATCTTGCGACGGTTATTGCGGAAAGATGCGGCTCCTGCCGTACGGAAGGTGCTCGCGAGGGCACGTCCGGCTGATATTGCTGCGGCCATGGACCTGATGACGTCGTCTGAGCGTCGTCGTCTGTACAGCCTGCTTACGGACCGGGACCGTGCGGCCGATGTCATGGCGTATTTGGATGACGACGCCCAGCGTGATCTCGCCGTCGACATGACCCAAGAGCAGGTTGCCGACTTGCTCGACCGCATGGCTCCCGACGACGCAACAGATGTTGTTGAAAACCTGCCAGATGCGCTGCGTGAGCGCATCATGAACAACCTCGACGACGACTCGGTCGAGCTTCGCGAGTTGCTGGCTTGGCCATCGGATACGGCTGGCGGACTCATGTCCCCCGCGGCGTTCACCATCCCGGAGACCTGCACTTGCGGTCAGGCCATCATCCGGCTGCAAGAAATGGCCGAGGACCTCGATTCCGTCTTCTACCTGTACTTGGTGGACAGCCGCGACCGATTGTCCGGTGTCGTCTCGTTACGTATGTTGCTCATCCACCCGCCATCCACGCCGCTTGTGTCGGTCATGACCGACGACATCATCTCGGTCAATCCAGAGCGTGACCAGGAAGAAGTGGCCCGCGTGGTTGCTCGCTATGACCTGCTGGCTGTGCCAGTTGTGGGGACAGCGGGCGAACTCCTCGGCATCATCACCGTGGATGATGTGCTCGACGTCGTTCAGGAAGAAGCCGTCGAAGACATGTTGTTGATGGCTGGCGTGGGTGAAGACGCAGATGGTCCCAACCGCTCCGTGTTTCGGCTGGCTCAGCTTCGCTTCGGCTGGCTCATTGCTACGGCCATCGGTGGCATGCTCGCGGACCGCATCTACCACTGGTACGGCGCGTACATCCCAATCGAAGTGGTCGGCGGCCTGGTTCCCGTCATCATGGGCATGGGTGGAAATGTCGGTATTCAGTCGGGCACGCTCGCGATTCGCGGAATTGCGACGGGTCGTGTCCACATGAAAGGAGGGGCTGGATTCGTGTGGCGTGAAGCTCGCGTTGGGCTGATTCTTGGCATCGGCTACGGCATTCTTCTTGGCTTGTACGGCCTGTTGCTCGGATCGGGGGCGATGCCGTTGGTTGGGCTCACTGTGGGCATATCGGTGTGTTTGGCCATCATACTTGGAAGTGTGCTCGGCAGCTCATTGCCCATCTTGCTCCACCGCTTGGGCGCCGATCCGGCCATTGCTACAGGGCCGTTTGTGACGACGGGTGTTGATATCTTGGGTATCGTCTCCTACTTCAGCGTGGCTCGCGTTCTTCTTGGGAGCGGCTAGTGGACGCCATCGTCGTAGGTCGAAGTGATCTGGGCGAGTCGGACCGGATTGTGCGTCTACTGACGGCACACAACGGTCGGATTTCAGCGGTGGCTCGTGGGGCTCGTCGGTCCAAGAAGCGATTTGCCGGAGCGCTTGACCCAGGCACTCGACTGACGGTGACGCTCCGGCGGGGTCGGGGAGAGTTGGACACCCTGACTCAGGCGACGGTTCGTAGGGCACCGAATCGTGCGCGAACGGACTTCTTTCGGATAGCGGCCATGCTGTACGGCTGCGAGCTTGCGGCATCCCTTGCACCGGAAGGGGGAGAGGCCAAGAGATTGTACGGCTTGCTCGATGTGTGGCTAGACGTTCTCGAAGACCTGGAAACAGTTGGGACGGCTTCGCGTATTGCGCTCGAAGCAAAGGCATTGACCTTCGCTGGGCTGTGTCCCGCCCTCGTTCATTGTGCGCGCTGTGGTGAACCGATGGTCGCAGACGGACACTTTGAGGATGATGCGGGCGGCGCACTGCACCCGTGGTGTGGAGTGGGACGACGAGTGACTTTGCCATGGCTACAATCGGTCGAATCTCTCCGTCGCACCCCCATGCGCGACACGGTCGGACAACCCTGGACGGGTTCGGCATGGCTGATCGCTGATTTTGCGCGATACCACATTGGGCACCCCCTCAAGGCACGCCAGCTGTTGATGGATGCCACCTCTGGAGACTTGACCCCATGATGCTGCGCTCATTGCTCATCGCCAGCCTTTGCCTGCCCGCATGCGCACCGAACGACATCCTCCTCCGTGGCCGCGTCAGCAATGACGTCGGCGAAAAGAGCCGGGATTTCGATGGCGCATTGGTCGAAATTCGTGAGGGTACAGGCCCTATCGTTGGTGAGACGTTCACGAATTCTAACGGTCGCTTTGCAGTACGGGTACCTCGCGGCGCTCGCATCTTTGCGATCATTTCCGCGGACGGATTTCTGCCCACTAGCTTTACCGGAGCCAGCGGGATTGAGCCGGTGCTCCGCGTGCCTGACGGCACCCTGTTTGGCGTCCCCGAGAGCACGGCAGAGCAGTACCTAACGTTGTTTGACGGCTGTCCTGCCGCCGGCGGAGGGGCCTTTGTGGTGGGGCGGGTGCGTGTGGAGAACCTGCGCGACCCCGAGACGGATGAGAACCCCGTCGTCACCACCGCACGCGTGGAGTGGAACGTACGCGACCGTGCCATTCTGGACGCTTGCTACCTGAACGACGAAGGAACGGCCTACGACCCGCTGGCCACCGTGACCGGTCAGAGTGGCTGGTACTTGGTGCCCAATGTCACGGTTGGTACCGGCGAGATCATTGTGTCGTACGCCACCGTCATTGGTGAGGACGAAATTGTGGTGACCTACCCGGTGTACATGCCCGAGGATGGCGTCATCGCGCGCTTTCCAACTTGGGTCACATTCGACACTCCGACCTAGTCGGCCTGGGGGAACGGCTGAAATCCTGGCCCGGCGGCCAGAAATGTGCGCCGATTTTGGGTAAAGTTGCTTCACTTTGTTGCTGGATGTCGGTCAATGCCGTACTTTCGCTCGCGCACCGGGGCGGAGATCGCCCCCCCTTTATACTTGGACCGTCTGGAGACTCCCATGGGTGAGATGATCACAAAACCCGATACAAACCCCATCATTCCTGCTGTGCTCAACTTCTTTGTTGCGGGAGCGCTCGGCTACTTCCTCATCGGCCAGAAGAAGAAGGCCATTATCTCGCTCGTGGTTTACGCCGTAAGCTGGATTTGTACCCTTGGCGTCGTCACGTTGCCTTGGGTCATCATCACCGCGTACGACGGGTATCTCTTGGGCCAAAAGCTCCAAGCGGGCGAATCGATCGGCGAGAACGAGAACGGCTTGTCGTTCTTGGACGCTATCTTCAAGGACTAAGTCCTAGCTGGCCGCCAGCGCCAAGCGTAGGCGGGTAAATGAAGCCCGCAGACCTACCGATTCGTCGTCAGGTCTGCGGGCTTTACTTTGTCCTAACCTTGCGTCTTTGCGAGCCAATGAAGCGGGCCTGCTGCCCTTGAACAGCGACTTGGGGTAAACTGTCAGCGCAAGCCCGACTGGTAGGGGCTCTTGGATTGAACACCGTGCGAATTCCGACAACGCCTCACCTTGTGCCCAGTGCTTCCTGCGCGAATCGCAGGGGTGATTGTGCATTCCCCAACGCGGGGCGTTGATGGCTTCTCGTCTTAGCTTCGGCTTTCCACTTTCGAGCGCCGCCCACACGGACGTTGGGCGCGTGCGCACCAACAACGAAGACAGCTACGGGCACCGCTGGCTCGATGATGGATCGCTGTTCATCATCGTTGCAGATGGAATGGGGGGGCACGAGGCTGGGGAAGTCGCCAGTGGCCTAGCCGTCCAGGTTGTTGAAGAAGTTGTGGAGCGAGATCCGGAGGGTGACCCTCGGGAGCGCATGTACAACGCTCTACTCGAGGCCAACTCAGCCATTCTGGACGAAGGTGACCGGGGCGGTACACGCGGCATGGGTACGACCGCTATCTGCGGATTGCTCCGTGGAAATGAGGCCTACATCGCTCTTGTGGGAGATTCTCGCTGCTACCACATTCGTCGCGGACAGTTGCTGTGGCGAACGCTCGACCACACGCGCGTTCAGATGCTGCTTGATACCGGCGAAATTGACGAAGAGCAGGCCCGGACCCATCCGGAGGCCGGCATGTTGACTCGGGCGCTCGGCCATGAGCGTATGGCAGATGGTCGGTCGCTAGAGCCGGATGTTCTCGCCGAACCGCTCCTACTGGAAGTCGACGACACCCTCGTCCTGTGCTCTGATGGTCTGCATGACCTTGTCGAAGATTGGGAAATTGGTCGTTTGGTAGCGGGCAAGAGCCCGGAGCAAGCTGCGAAGGACCTTGTGACGGCCGCGTGCGAGCGTGGTGGCCACGACAACATCACCGTTGCAGTCGTGACCGCTGGTGAGCGGATTGCAGCGTACGATCCCAACTATGTTCCCGAGTACTACGCACAGCATACCGATGGGCTGGGTCAGCCCGAGATCACCTACGACGAGGTGCCCGGCACCCCGGTGGCAGCGCCGGTTCGTGTTCCTCAACCCGCACCGGGTGCCAACTCCACGGTTATCATCGCTGGCGTCGCTGTGGTGTTGTTGGTGCTGTTGATGTTGGCGATTGGCGTCGTAGCGGTGCTCTGGTTCGCGCTCGCGGCGTAGCCTGCGGTAGTCGCTGTCTATAGTCACGTATACAATCGGCTCGGCTGTGACCGACCCGCTGCTGACGCCTAGCTGACCGCCCACAGCACCGCGCCACCCACGAGCACGACGGCTAAAAAGACAACAGTGACGATGACTGCTGGCGACGTTCCTACTGTGCGATTCCCGAGGCGCCTAGTCGCTGTTGGCGTGGCCGGACGCGCACTGACGGGGGCGGGTGTGGCTGGCATCAGGTGGCCAGACAAGAACTCATGCGACGGGTCGGCAAGGACGGTGGCTTTGTCGTCTTCGTCCTCGTCGTCTATGTAGCCCCCGCCGGAGACTGGCGTGGCGTCACGCGTTGGGGCGAAGCCCTCGGTGACTTTGTCGTCGGATGGGTCGTTGCCGAAGGGCTGTGCGACGAAGTTGGGAACCTCGTCGGCCCACAGCGCCACAATGGCAGTAATGTTGTCGTGCCCGCCGCGGCGATTGGCGAGGTCAACAAGGTACTGCGCGCCATCCTTCGGAGTGCGCTGGTGCACAATGTCTGCGATTTCTTCGTCGGTGACCAGATCGATCAAGCCGTCGCTCGCGACAACAAGATGGTCGCCCGGCTGTAGCGCCCAGGCTTCTGGCATCAGACTGATCTCAACGGGTTCCGCGTCCGGAGGGCGTCCGCCAATCGAGCGGGTGAGCACGTTGGAGTAGCTGCTATTGCGTGCTTCTTCTTCGCTCATTTCCCCACGATCGACCAGCGCCTGGACGAGCTTGTGGTCGGTGGTGCGCTCGAGCATGGCGCCGTTGCGCATCCAATAGGCGCGGCTATCCCCCACCCAGGCAACCGTGGCTTGGTTGCGCTCGACCAACACCACTACCGCGGTTGCGCCCGGCTTTGAGTGCTTTGTACATAGCGTTTGGCGGACTGTGATGTCGGCCTTGACCAGAGCAGCCTCTAGGCGGGGGCGCGAAGGTAGGGAAGACGAGTGTACCGCGGAGGAGATGGTCTCCACAGCTAGCTGGCTCGCCTTGTCGCCGGCACCCATACCGCCCATGCCATCGCAGACAATGAGTAGCTTGGCGTTGTCTACCGTCGAGGCTAGCCACGAGTCTTCGTTGCGCGGATGTTGGCGGCCGGGGTCGGAGACCCCATGGATGTGAAGTGTCGTGCTCATGCGCCAAAGATACGACGCTCTGGGCACCGGGTCATCTATTGACACGCGATTTCGGTTGACCTGACGATGAGTACGCCGATAGTCTAAGAGCACGGAGTGTGCTTTATTGGCCAGTAAGCCGACCGAATTTCCACTCACCCACACGGTTGCCCTACTCGGGCACCGGTCCGCTGGAAAGACCACTTTGGCGGAATCGGTGATGCTACTGGCCGGCGTCATACGCTCAGCTGGCTCCGTCCAGTCTCGGACTACGTTGCTCGACCATGACGAATTGTCACGTCGCCGTGGGGCGTCGCTTCAGCCGAGCTTCGCATGGTTGCCGTGGCGCGAACGCGCGGTGCAGGTGGTGGATACGCCAGGGTCCTTAGAGCTTGAGCACATACGCGATGACGTTCTGGCCGGGGTGGATGCAGCGGTGGTGGTCATCGATGGCAGCGCAGGTCTTGAGCTCGGTACGCGCCGTGCGCTCAAGCAATGTGAGCGTCTGGGCTTGCCGGTGGTGGTTGTCGTTAACAAGTGCGACCGGCTGGTCGCGCCAGAGGCAATACTGGCTCAGCTGGCTGGATGTGTCCCAGGGACAGCGCTGGCATTGACCCTCCCGGTTCCTTCCGAGACGGGGGCTGGACTAGACGGCATCGTCGACCTCCGTCAGATGCGAATGTGGCGGTACTTGGATGATGCCTCCGGTCGCCATTCTGTAGAGCCGCTGGCTCGTCCAGAACGGTGGGAGGCCGCTCACGACCGATTGACCGAAGCGGTAGCACTCACAGACGATGCTCTGCTCGACCACTACTTGGAGTTCTTGGACCTACCCGATCAAGCGCTGTCCGAGGGGCTTGCGAAAGCTGTACAGCTCCGTGCAGTCACTCCGGTGGTCTTCTGTAGTGCCACCCAGGTTGTGGGTATCCAGCACGTCATTGATGCGGTTCGCGATGCGCTGCCGGCGTCGAACGAGGCCGCTGGAACACTCCTGTCTGCAACCGGAGAGACGTGTGCTGCATCCGCGGATGGGCCGTTCGTGGCACAGGTCTTGGCTACTGCACTCGATGACCAAGGACAGCCGTACGCCGTTTGCCGAATTCGGTCTGGTGCTGCATCCCGGAAGACGGCCTGGACGTCATTTGGCGAGGCCAGGGGTCGTCGGGTCAACAAGCTCTACCAACTCCGTGGTAGCCGGCGGAAAGTGGCCCGAAAGGCGCCAACCGGTAGTGTTGTGGCCACCTGGGACCTGACTGGCGTGTCTGCTGGGGACTTTTTGTCAGCGACCGGCATGTGGCGCATGGACATGCCGGCCAAGGCGAGTCGCGAAGAGGCGGTGTGGCTTGTCCCAGAAAGTGCCTCTGACGAACGGCGCTTGGATGCTGCGCTGACCGTGCTTTGCCAAGTAGATGGGGCACTGCAAGTGCGGCGTGACACCTTGACCGACGGTGTTGTTCTCGCCGGCTTGTCGAAGCTACAGCTTGCCATGGCGGCCGAGCGTCTCGCCGCATTGGGTGTGCAAGTGACCACGCGGGACGTACCGATTGGCTACCGCGAAGTACCGGCGGCAATCGTTCGCGGCGTTGCTGGGGTCCACCAACGGATGGATTCATATGACGATATTGTTGAATATGGCCATGTAGTGGTGGACGTTGTTCCGACGGCACCCGACACACCGCTTCACTTTGTTGCTGACTGTGATCCGAACGAGTTGCCCGCGAGCTTCCACGCAGCCGTTGCGGAGGGGGCCCGGCTGGCACTGGGTTCAGGCCCGCTGGCTGGCTACCCGGTGACCGGCGTGAAGGTGGTACTGACGGGTGGGGGCTACAATGCCATCTTTACCACCGAAGAACATGTCGTTTATGCGGCTGAGAAAGCAGTTCGCTCTGCCTTAGAACGGACTCGAACCGCTCTTGTGGAGCCCTGGTTGAATGCGGCACTTACCGTCTCTCCGGACCATGTCGGCGCGTGCCTTGCTGCCACGGGAGCACACCGGGGTCGCATCGCCGGAGTGGAGAGTGGCGCCGAATGGACCGTGATCACCGTCTCGGTGCCAGAGCGCGAGTGGCGGCGGATGCGCGAACAATTGTCGTCGGTCACGGCGGGAACCGCCACAGTGAAGACCGAGTTCGACCATTACGAAGATGTTCCAAGCAATGACACGCGTCAGCTCATTGGCACCAGTCCCGTTTCACCTCATCGAGCCCGACAGACAGCGTCATCATTGGATGCAGTGAGCTGGCGCGCCCTTGCACGCACTCGTTAGCGCTTCTGCCCCCGCCCGTGAGGTGCCGCATCGCAAAGCCTACTGAGTCCGCTGAGACCGCTACGAAAGAACATGTCCTGTCGTTCGACGACAACGACCGCGTCCGCCAGCTGTGCGGCGAGTTCGGTGCGTACTTGCGAATGGTCGAAGAGAAGTCGGGCGCCAAGCTCACCCAACGTGGCACCACCATCCGTGTCACGGGTCTAGCGGAGCCAATGGATCTCGCTGTTCGGGTCCTCCGACAGCTTTATGCATTGATCGAGGCCGGCTCGGCCGTCCGCGCTGTGGATGTTCACACGGCAGTGCGGGTGCTCAAGCATGAGCCGAAAGCAGACCTTCAAGCCTACTTTGACGACGTAATTCTGTCGGATCTCAACCGTCGGCCCATCGCCCCGCGCAGTCCCGGACAGCGCGAGTATGTGCGCTGTCTGCGCGAGGGTGCGGTGACCTTTGGCGTTGGCCCTGCGGGCACTGGCAAGACCTACTTGGCCGTCGCAGCGGCGGTCGCTGCGCATGCGAATGGTGACGTCAAACGGATCATCCTCACGCGCCCCGCCGTCGAGGCCGGCGAGAAACTCGGTTTCCTACCGGGCGATCTCTCTGAAAAGGTCGATCCGTACCTGCGCCCACTCTTTGATGCGATGCACGAGATGATCCCCGGTGAGCGGGTGGCACGGATGCTGGAAAAGAAGGAGATCGAGGTCGCTCCACTCGCTTTCATGCGTGGGCGCAGCCTGAACAACGCATTCGTAGTGCTGGACGAAGCCCAGAACACGACGGTGGAGCAAATGAAGATGTTCCTCACTCGCTTGGGCGAAGGGTCGCGCATGGTCATCAACGGAGACCCATCGCAAGTCGACCTGCCGCGGGGGCGAGCCAGCGGATTGGCAGACGCCCTACGCATCCTTGATGGGGTGCGGGGCATTGGAGTGGTACACCTGTCTGCAATAGACGTGGTCCGACATCCACTCGTCGCCTCCATTATTCGCGCATATGACAAGGCGTACAAGGACTCCCATTGAGCCTGCTCGATGACCTGAAACTCACTCGAAATGGCGGCCGACGACTGGCCGTTCTCGTACTGGTATCTCTCGGGGTTGCTGCGTTGTCCGTGGATTGGGCAACCGCCCCATCCGTCGACGTTCAGATTGGCGATGTCGCTTCGCGAACGATTACCGCACCGTACGATTTCCACTATCAGGACACCCAGGCCCGACGCCGGGACCAAGAGTCGGCACGGGCCGAGGTTCTTCCTGTGGTGTTGTTCGACGAGGACCTCGCCGAGCGCCTAGACGAGCGTATTCAGACTGCTTTCTCCGCTGCCCGCCAAGCCTTGCCAGTCGACGTGGACCCGGACACTGGAGAGGCCCCGGAACGCGACCTTGAGCCGGCAATTGATACCTTCCGCGAGCGCTTGTCTCGCCATTTGCCGTCCGGAACCTTGCTCCCGTTGGCCGAAGCTGGTTTTCCAGACGACGCGGCTCGCTTGACCCGCGAGCTGCTGTCGTCTGCGATGGGTGGCTACATTGTCGGGGACCGATTCGGAGCGCTGGATGGTGTGGCTCGGGTCTCTCTGTCGGCGCGAGATGATGTGGAGCGCGTTGAGCGTGCGGTGGTCGATGTCAGCGACCTGCGTGAGCCTTCGGACGCCCGGCAGTCGGTGAGCATGGCGCTCATGGAAGCGCGGGTAGATGCTCCTTGGACCGAGGCTGCCGCGACCGTCGCCCGTGCGCTGATCCAGAGCAACGTGGAGTACAACCAGAAGGAAACCCTCGACCGCCAAGAACGTGCAGTCGCGGAAATCCCGGTTCGCACCGTTACTGTGCAGCAGGGCACGACCCTCTTCCGCAAAGGGGACCCCATCACCCCCCTGCACCGACTTCAGTACGTGGAGATGCAGAAGTCGCACACCGGTCGCGGTCGCTTCGCCGAGTTCACCGGTCTGTTTCTCATCATCGGCTTTTTGAGTAGCGCCGTCTTTGCGTTCGGCGCCTCGTCGGTGCACAACTTTTCTACCCGAGTACGTGACGTCGCCTCCGGTGGGCTGCTGTTGCTGGTTGTGGCCGCTTTTTCCGCCGGTGTGGATTGGATTGCTCCGTCTGTGGCGCAGCTCCTCGGAGCCGGAGCGACCGCTGAATCGTTGCTGTGGGTGGTTCCCGTCGCGGGCGTCGCCATGCTCGTTCGACTGCTTATCGGCGTGCCTTGGGCGCTTGCGTTCAACGCGGCTGCGAGTGCCACCGTCGTGCTCGTCACCGGCGGCGGTATCCTTGAGTTCACCTACTTTATGGCGTCGAGTACCGTGGCTGCGGGGGCCGTCCACCACACGCGTGAGCGTATGGCCATTCTGCGTGCTGGCCTGTTCACCGGAACCGTCAACGCGGTCATGGCCTGTGTGCTGTTTTACCTGCTTCGGTCAATGGCCGATGACGGTGCTGGAGACGCACAGCTAGGCGCATTGTTCGCCATGCTCGCCGCATTTGTCGGCGGTGTGGGGTCATCCTTCGTCGTGCTTGGGCTGACCCCCGTGTTTGAGGCTCTAGGGTTTGTCACCGACTATCGGTTGATGGAGCTTGCCAACCTCAACCACCCGTTGATGCGTCAGCTGATGCTTCGCGCACCCGGCAGCTACCACCACTCTGTTGTGGTGGGCTCACTCGCCGAAGCAGGCTGTGAAGCGATTGGAGCCAATGCACTGTTAGCGCGTGTCGCCAGCTACTTTCACGACATCGGAAAGTCGCTCAAGCCCCAGTACTTCGTCGAGAATCAGGGCGACTCCGGCAACCGCCATGACGCATTGGACGCCCAAACCTCGGCCGAGGTCATCATTGACCATGTGCTCGAAGGGGGCCGAATGGCGAGGGAGCACAACCTACCCAAGCCCGTGCTCGACAACATTTATATGCACCATGGAACCGGCTTGTTGTCGTACTTCTATGGCCAAGCCCGGGCGAATGCCGAAGACCCCGACAGCATTGAAGAGGCTCGCTTTCGCTACCCCGGTCCTAAGCCCAACACGCGCGAAGCCGGCGTCATTATGCTTGCAGACAAGATTGAAGCGGCCACCCGGACCATCGCGCAGCCCAACGAAGACAACATCCGTGAGATGATCAAGCGGATTGTCGACTCGGTCATGGCGGATGGGCAATTCAGCGGATGTCCGCTGACAATGGCTGAAATAAGCATTGTTCTTGACACCTTCGTCAAGACCCTGCTCGGGATCTATCATCACCGGATTGAGTACGCGGACACCGCAGATGTGTCGAACTCGGATTCCGGCGGTGTGGTCTCTCGCGTCATTCCCATGCCCACTCATGCGGACCTCGAAGACGATGCCAATACCGACTACGAGTCGGTGGAGCACTTGCCACACTAATGCCCACCGTAGACGTTGATACGACCGAAGGCGTGACTCCGCCAGAAGGAGACTGGGGGGCTCTTGCCGGCCGAGTTCTTGGGTTCCTAGACCAGCCCCATGGCGAAGTGTCGCTGCTGTTCTGTGACGATGCCGTCATCCACCCGCTCAACCGCGATTGGCGGGGCAAAGATGCCCCCACAGACGTGTTGTCCTTTAGCCAGCAAGAAGGCGAGCTCATCGGAGACCCCAATCTCCTGGGTGACATCATCATCAGCATTCCGACCGCCCAGCGCCAGGCAGACGAGCGTGGCCACAGCTTGGTGCATGAGGTGCGCGTTCTCGTGGTCCATGGCCTGTGCCACCTGCTCGGCTACGACCATGAAGACGATGACGAGGCTGAAGTCATGGAAGCGCTCGAGCGCACACTCCTCGGAAAACTGGATGAACACGACGGCTCCGTGCTTCCGGGTTAGCCACGGGCTCCATGCTTCTGGAGCCATCAAATGCGGGACGAGCTGCGGTCTGAACTCAAACCACTTGCCGAGCGGGTAGAAGCGCTTTGGGGGCATCTTTGACGTCCGCGGCAAGCAAGAACGTATTCGAGATCTAGACGACGAAGCAGCGTCTCCAGAGTTCTGGGAAGACCCCAAGCGGGCCCAGCAGATGCAGAAGGAAAAGGGTGGGCTGGACCGCGTCGTCAAAGACATGGCTGCTACAGTTGCCATGCGCGACGATATCGTGGCCCTCATTGAGCTGGCTGAAGAACTGGACGACGACGACAGTGCTGCAGAAGCTGCGGTCCTCCTCGGGATTTTGGCTGTGAAGTTGCGTTCGCTGGAGACTCAGCGTCTCTTGGGAGATGAACAAGACGAGCTGGACGCTATTGTCGAAATCCATCCGGGTGCAGGCGGAACAGATGCAGCCGACTGGGCGGACATGCTGGTCCGGATGTACCGGCGGTGGGCAGAGCGGAACGGCTTTGTTGTTGAGGTAATGGACTACTCACCGGCCGAAGAAGCAGGTATCAAGTCGTGTACACTCGGGATTCGTGGTCCAAATGCCTACGGCTATCTGCAGTCCGAGACCGGCGTTCATCGCTTGGTACGCATCAGCCCGTTTGACCAAAACTCGCGTCGTCAGACAGCGTTCGCTGCGGTGCATTGCATCCCCGAGATTGACGACGACATTGAGATCGACATCAATCCAGCGGATATTGAGCTGCAGACCATGCGTGCCAGCGGTGCCGGTGGTCAGCACGTCAATACCACTGACAGTGCGGTTCGATTGATTCACACGCCTACCGGGACCGTTGTTCTGTGCCGCGCCGAGCGCAGTCAGCACAAAAACCGCGATAAGGCCATGAAGATGCTGCGTGCCAAGCTGTACCAGCTTGAGCTAGATAAGCGGTTGGAAGCGCAAGCAGACGTCAACTCAAAGAAGAAGAGAATCGACTTTGGTAGTCAGATTCGCTCGTACGTGATGAACCCTTACCAGCAAGTAAAGGACGTCCGAACAACCCATACGACCGGTAACATTGATGCGGTTCTAGATGGCGACCTCACGCCGTTCATGGAAGCGTGGTTGGTGTGTCGTGCCGGTGGGTCGCTCGGAGATGGAGAATCCTCATGAGTCAAGCTACCCTTCATTGGACCTCGGACAAAGGCTTCAGCCTAGACCTCGATTCGTCAGAAGACGACGTTACTGTTCGCTTTATGGGTGTCACTGTACCCGTAGACGGTACGGAAAGTCTTCGTGCGGAACCCGTTGGGTTGTACAGCATGGATATGCTGTTCAACACCCACGTAGACGTCGGACATGCGCCTGGACAGCTCCATTCATCGACGGTCATGCTCGACGGAGACCACCTTGTGCTCAAGGCTGATCTTGAAGACGCAGAGACCGGTCAGCAGCGCTCCTGGACGGTCCGCGTGCCAGTGGTGGTTCCAGCATCGGCCCCGGCTATTGGTGGATTCGTCGCGAAAGAGCCGGTAGAAGACGACCTTGACTGGGAAGATGACGGCGACTTTGACATGCCCGCAGACATGCCAACGATGCCCAGCAAGCCGAGCGCGGACGGTATGGCCACGGCGACCGGTGGTGGTGGAGACGTAGGCATGGAAGCTTTGCTGCGTTCCCTGATGAAGTCCGGCCCACCTGAAGCCGCTGCAACTGACTTTGACGAGCCCGATGACGCGGCTCTTGCGGCACTCGAAGCGGAAGAGAGTGAAGAAGACGAGGAAGACGCTGGCGACGGCGATGGCATCAGCAGTGCGCTGCTCGCCGCTCTGCTTGGTGGTGGTGAGGACGAAGAGGAAGACTCGCCGGGCGATGACCTTGACCACGCTATCAACTTCCTCCAGCTCTTGGTCAATCGGGAAGGGCTGGCGCTGGAGCCTGGCTTTACCGTCCAAGACCTCGCCGCTGGCGCTGCACCCATCCTGATGAGTGGAGGCCCCGCCGAGCGTGTGGCTACCAAGCTATCGAACTGGTTGCTTGAGCAAGACAGCGTGGAAGAGCTATACATCGACGACGAGAGCCTCGAAACGCTCCTTGAGCAGTGGTAGGTCGTCTTGGATTTTAACGGTACCTGGCAGAACGAGCGCGGCAGTGAAATGGTCCTTGACCACCACGCTAATCAGGTGGTCGGTACTTACCGCACAAACGTCGGTGACCCGGCGAATAGCGAGACCTTCGCGCTCGTCGGATTTGCTGCCGAGACCCGCATTTCCTTTACGGTCGACTTCAGCCGCTATGGCTCGCTGACCGCCTGGGTTGGGTACGTCGAAGACGGCGCCATCAAGACCCTGTGGCACCTGGCGCGGCGTCCAGAAGAGGCGTCTGAGGCGTGGAGCAGCGTGCATGCGGGTGCGAGCAGCTTCACCCGGAAAGCCGCTGAGTAGAGGTGCCTTGACGACCTAGAAGTCCTGGGTCCAGCGTAGAACGAGCTGGAACGGCCGCTCTTTCTCAACGCCTGCGGTCCACCACAGCGGCACGCCCAGGGTGAACCCCAGCATATACGGGTCTGCACCGAAGATGTCACCTACGCCGGCAATGCCGAAAGTGGCGCCGACAGCGTGTTCGCCCCCATCTGGCGTGCCGATGGTTCCGGCTTCGACACCAGCGGATAGCTGGAGCTCGGTGCCCCACAGCAGCCACAGTGGAACTGAGAGGTTGCGGAGGGGGACTACCCGCAGCTCGGTCGTTATTGCGGCTCGTGACGTGCCAAACGCGCCACCAAAGCCGATGCCGCCTACTGCGCCCGCTCCGCCGAGGGAGAGAAGACGCCCACGGATGTCGCTCTGCGCCAGGCCTACTGTTCCGCGGGACGCCCACACCAAGCGGGGATGAAGCGGAATGAGGCGCACGGCGCTGGTACTGACCGACAGCCACCGCTGGGTGGTCGTCGGAGCCACACCGGCACTAAGCGAGGCAGATGTGCGCCACCCACGTAGTGGAAACAAGCCGCCCTGACGGTTGCTCCAGCCCCAGCCGAGTCGGCCAGCGAGGGTAATGGGGGGGTCGTCTTCGTCGGCGAAGCGTTGGTTCTGGAGGGCCGTTGAGGTGCTGATGCTGACGGCATGGCGGCGTGACAGGCCCGATAGTTGCGGTCCGAAGCGGTGGGTGTAGCCCAGACCCGCCACGACGACAGTGTCGCGGCTCGTCCCGACGGACAGGGCGGCGGTGTTTCGGTTGTCCCCGCTGCGTCGCAAAAAGGCACCCGCTCCGCCGCTTACCCAGCCCTCAGAGAGGTTGATACTGCCGATGCCGCCGGAGACGGTCACTCGAAAGCGCTGTGGCCAGGCATCGCCAAGGCGTCGTAGCTGCTCGGTGTGACGGCGCGGATCTAAGCGAACGGAGCGTGCTCCGTCTCGTGGGAGTACCCACGTGCCGGGGCCGGATGGGAACTGTCTGGCGATGCGTTCTTTGCCACGCTGAACAACAATGACCTCCGATGGAGCGTCTTCGGGAGCCTCGCGGGTGACCACAATGGCGTCCTGATCAATGTCGAGCGTGTAGTCCTGTTCCGCATAGGCGTGGGACCAACCTACGAGCAGTGAGGGAGGGGCAGAGGACAGACCTGCGGCAACTTCCGGCGCTGTTCCAGCTAGGATCTGGTCGGTGAAGACGGCTAGAAAGTCTTCCCCTTGCAGGTCGACGAGCTGGTCGATGGCTGCTGCACCCGGCATGTGTGGGGTGAACACCTCAGACAGGTCGTCGGACAATGGGTCGCTTGGAAACGACGTCTGCAACACGTCGCCATAGAACGGGAGTGTACGGTCGAACAAGATGAAGTCGATGCTCGGCAGCCACGAGAACAGGCCCAAGGCGCGCCGAGCATTCATGGCACGGAGTTCATCGCTGTGTTTACGAGCGAGTGCCGAGCCTGCGAGAGAGCGGGAGAAGTCATTGTCGAGGCCGCTGAGTCCTGCGTACACGCCACGGGCCACGCCGGTTCGGTGGAAGCGTGGAAGCGGCGAGGTGACACGAAAGGCGCGGTCGCTGATGTAGCTCATGTGCTGTCCTGGCCGCGTGAGGCGTCGGCGCAGCGGCGCCATGACTAAGACGCCACGAGTACTCGGAGCGGCGTCCACGACCGCCGTCAGCTCGCGGGTGACCCTACGGTTCGGTGGACGACGCGACACCACCTGCACGTCATCTGATAGGCGTGTGACGATGCCACCGTCGAAGACAGCGATGCTGACGCGGTCTGCGGCGCCGATCCACGTAAGAGTGCCCTCACCAACGACATCTGCAATGACTCCAGTGGCTTCGTTAGGCAGGTGTAGAGTGACATCCCAGATCGCATCACGTTGTGCTCCTACCGTGAGTAACGGCGTCCACCAGCCGTTCGCGAACAGGCCGTGTCGGGTGGCGCCCACGTCGCCAAAACGCCGGGGAAGGCGGGTCGTGAAGGTGAAGTCACCGGGGGCGACTTCGACTAGTGTGCTTTTGCCCAGGTCTTCACGGCCTGGATAGGTACGCAGCAGGGTCAGGTCGTCCGCCACACCTGGCAGTCTGGGCAGCGGATGCACCACGTGTTCCGCGAGATCTGGCGAGACCGAGAACGTGCCGCGAATGTTGCGCAGGTCGTCGGAGACCCAGGCCTCGACATGCAGGGTAGCCGCTGCATTGCCGTCGCGTTCCCCGGGTAGCTCATTGGGCTCGCTCGCCCACAGAGCTGCCGTCAGCAGGACTAGAATCCGACACCTGCGGAGGCACCGAAGAGCAGCGACGCACTCGGAGTCCACGCGGCATTCATACGTAGTAGAGCGGCACCACTGTTCACCTGGAAGCCACCTTGCAGGCGAACGGCGGTGATCTGCGATTCACTGTTCGTATCTGGACCACCAATCGGAACGATACCGGTGGCATCGAGCAGGGCTTGGTCAACAACGGGCTGCGAGCGAACTCGCAGGACGCCAACGGTCAGGAAGGGAGAGAAGTGGCTCTGCGTGACGCCGGTGCTGCGCTTTAGCGGTGCGGATGTCCCGAGCGTGGCGGACAAGTCAAGTACGCCGAGCTTGAGTTCGTCGTTGCCGACATAGCCGGTATACCCGGCTTGGAGAACGATAGAAGGCCAGGGAAGATGGCCCTCAAGCAGGGCGGCCCGTGCGAAGCCGCTGATGGCACCTTGGCCGCTTCCCGCGAACCAAGACGTTGCCAGACCGACCTCCGTCGACAGCGGGAGTCCTTTGCGAACGACCAGAGACGGGCTCATCTGGAAAGCCGGCGGGGAGCCTTCAGGGTGTGAGCGCTCCCACTCCGTTGGGTCGCCATCGTTGTAAGCGTCGATAAACCAGAATGTATTCCCGACCGCGACGTCGAAGCCATCAATGCCCGTTGTGTTGGCGGGGAGTGCTGGGTAGCTCGACAGTCCCGCTCCGAGCTCTCGGGATAGGTCCCGAAAGTCATTCATGAGTGAGCCGGAAGCCGGCAGACCGTCGGCGGTGGCCATGCTGCTGATCGACACGTCAGAAGGCCACGCCGCGAGAGCGGGAGAGGCCAACATCAGCAGAAATGGAACGAGCACAGCGCGCATACAAATCCTCGGGCGCGCAGGGTAGCGCGCGTGCTGGCCCGGACGCAACGCAACGCGACGTCTCTGTGTGCCGATGTAGCGTTATGGCCTCCATCCGCTGGAGGAAGTGAGATGAGCGAAGAGCCTGTGACATTGGTGGAAGCGGCGGCAACGCGCGTGCGGGACCCGGTATCGGGACGCAGTGTGTGGCTCGCAAAGATGGTCCAAGACGTTGAGTTTGCCGACGACGTGCTGTCCATGACGCTGTCTTTTCAGGCGCAACATGGCGCAGATGACCAATCAGGGATCGAAGCCGCGCTGTGCGCGAACCTGACTGCGCTCGGGTTTGACGGCACGGTGGACATCAAACGACGGGTCGCCACGCCTGCCCCAACTAAGCCGCGTCAGAGCGTTCCCGGCATGGGTAAGCGTGACGGCATCCAGCCACATGGCGGACCGATTGAGACCAAGAGCATCGCCGGCGTCAAGCACGTCATTGCGGTGTTCAGCGGTAAGGGCGGCGTGGGCAAGAGCACGGTGTCGACCAATCTTGCTGTGGCTCTGCGCAAGAAAGGCCTCAAGGTAGGCCTGCTAGACGCGGACATCTACGGACCTAGCCTACCGATCATGATGAACATCAGCAACCGTCCCATGCGCAATGACAAAGGACAGATTGTGCCGCCGACGAGCTACGGTGTGCGCTGCTTGTCGATCGGCATGCTCGTCGACACGGATCAGGCCGTCATGTGGCGTGGGCCCATGGTCATGAACGCCATTCGCCAGTTCTTGCAAGAGACGGCTTGGGGCGAGCTCGATGTGCTCGTGGTCGACATGCCGCCTGGCACCGGAGACGCACAGTTCTCAGTGATTCAGGGCGTCGATCTGTCGGGGGCACTCATTGTGACCACTCCGCAGCCGGTGGCGCTTGCAGACGCCATTCGTGGTGTCGGCATGTTCCAGCGGCTCAATGTCCCACTCTTGGGCATTGTAGAGAACATGGCCTACTACCAGCTGCCGGATGGCACCAAGGACTTCATCTTTGGCGAGGGTGGGGGCAAGGAAGTCGCTGAGCGCTTTGATACGCCGCTACTGGCCCAGCTTCCTCTGCAGACGTCTCTGCGTAAGAGTTGCGACCAGGGTCTTCCCGCAGCACTCGGAGCGGATGCCATCGCGGGTGCGTTTACGTCTCTCGCTGAGAAGGTCATGGCAAATCTCGACGTCACGCCGACCCTCGAACCGATCTAGGTGGCACTTCCCGACCAGGTATTGACCCAGCGACCCAAGACGGGGCCGCTCGTCGACCGCTTTGCCCGCGCCCACACCTACGTGCGGGTGAGTGTGACCGACCGCTGCAACTATCGGTGCGTGTACTGCTTACCGGCGACCGGCGTGGAGTGGATGCCGCGAGCAAATCTGCTGACGTTTGAAGAAATTGTACGCATTGTTCGCGGGCTTGCCTCGATGGGCGTCACAGGTGTTCGCCTGACCGGGGGGGAGCCTACTGTGCGTCGCGGTCTGCCGGACTTGGTCCGTGAGCTGTCGGCGATCCCGGGCATTCTCGATATTGCCATGACCACCAATGCTCATCACCTGGCGAAACATGCGGAACATCTCGCGATTGCGGGCCTGAACCGGATCAACGTCAGCTTAGACACCTTGGATGCCGAGCGGTTTGTCGCGTTGACTCGCGGCGGGAACGTAGAGCGAGTGCTGGCGGGAATCCATGCTGCGTTGGAGCATGGCCTCACACCGGTCAAGATCAACTGCGTGGTGGTGAAAGGTGAAAACGAGCAGGATATTCTGCCGCTCATTGAGTATTTTTCTCAATGGCCGGACGCTGTTCAGGTCCGATTCATTGAGAAGATGCCATTCCGCGATGAAGCGAACACCACGGTTCCGTCTGCCACGCTGCGAGCCCGTGTTGGGAAGACGTTGCAGTTGGAGCGGGTGGCGCGAGTCGCCGGACGTGGACCCTCCGTCAACTGGCGTGTGGCGAGTACCGGTCAGACCATTGGTTTCATCAGCCCTATGACCGAGCACTTCTGCGAACAGTGCAATCGTCTTCGGCTCCAGGCGGACGGGGACCTACGCACGTGCCTGTCGCGGGACGACACCCCCAACCTGCGTGACGTTCTACGCACCGGATTGACGGATGACGCTCTCGCGTCTTTGCTCCGCGAAATGGTGTGGGGCAAGGTAGCGGGTCATGAAGCACACACCGGCAAGCAGAACTTTGAAGGCGTGATGACGCAGATTGGCGGGTAGCTTTATTCGCCGGAGCTGCGTCGCTCATTTGCGACATGTTCGGGAGTGCTTTGCTGCGATAGCGTAGCGCCATGATTGCTCTTCTCACTCTGTTCGCTATGGCTTCCCCTCCTGTCTTTTCGGCGGGCTCGTACGGTCGCGTGCAGGTCAGCAGCGATCTGGGCGGAGGTGGCGGGGATTCTGTGCGCATTGCGCAGTTCGCTCCGCGGCTGGAGCTGTTGCCGTACATGGAGCTCGACTTGGCCTGGGATTGGCAACTCGATGAGGGCCCCCAGTTCACCGTGTTGGTCACTCCGGCGTTGTCCGGAGACCTGTTCCACTACGATGGAAACTTCGCCGAGGCGCTCGCGCTGCGGAATTTCTATGCCTCCGCGACAGGCGTGGGTGGCCTGCCCATCGAGGTGTGGGCTGGATCGCGCATGTACCGCGGGGATGACGTCTACCTGCTCGACTTCTGGCCGCTCGACAACCTGAACACCTACGGTGGCGGTGCTATCTGGCGCCCACCCCAGAGTGAAGTGGCGGTTCATGTCGGGGCGAACCGGCTGGAGGGAGACGACTACCAAGTGCAGACGGTACGCGTGTTCACTCCGGATGGCGTCGATGGTGAAGACGTCCTATTTCTCGACCGGCAAAAAGTGATTGCATCGCTTCGTGCACACCGCGAATTTGGGTTGGGAGACCTGACCTTTCGCGCCAAGGTGTACGGGGAGGCGCATACGCTTCCAGCTGGCGAACGGGTGTTGGACGATGCGTTTGATCAGCTCGCTGGCCAAGAACTTCCAGCGGATAGCGGCGTCCTCATCGGCGCTCAAGCCTCGCTCTGGGGCTGGGCGGACCAGTCCTTTGTCCACGTCTGGACGCGCTACGCAACGGGTCTTGCGGCTTACGGAGAGCTGGCCATCCCAGCAGACGGTCTTGCCCTGGACCGGAGTACGACCGGATCTCGTAGTTTCCTGACCGCCGCGATGATGAATACTGAGACGCCACGTCTTGGAGTGATGGCAGCCACGTACATCAGCAATCGGACGGATGCCGACGGTCAGCGCATTGACTTCGACGACCGATGGGAGTGGGTGGGTGTGGTTCGCCCACAGGTCTACGTCGGACGTCATGTGGCGATTGGTGTGGAAGCGAGTCACCAGTACGTGCGGCCGAATGGTCTGAATCCACGCTCGGGGGCCTTTGATCGCGGTCACCTGACCAAGGTGTCCCTCATCCCAGCTATTCAACGCGACCGGGGTGGCTACAGTCGTCCGCGCTTGCATGTTCTGTACACCGCAAGCTTCCTCAATGACGGGGCCCGTGCCTTCTTCAATCCATTGGATGCGCGGGTGAGCGACGGCGTTCAGCACTTCGTTGGTGTGGGGGCCGAGTGGTGGGTGAATACCCGCCGAGTCATCGCTCCGGTCTCGGTCGATGGGTCTGCGGCCAACTAGACGACGAATGACTGGCAGCCCAGGCATAGACCCGAGCTGGTTGCTCTACAGGTCGAAGCTCATACAGCCGACGTCTGTGAGTTCCGCTTGCCAGTCATCCGGGGCTGCGGAGTCGGAGCCGACCCACTGCACACACTCGACCGCGATTCCGAAGCCATCGAGCATCCCCATGGCGACACTGGTAAGACCCAGGTCATCGCAGCGTAGAGACGTTGATTCACCTGGGATGACGTCCTCGGCAGCTACGCCAGTCCGCAGGGGACCTAGTTGGTAGCGCGCTGGGAAGGTCGCGCTGCCCGTGTTGCGAATGGCCAGCGGGTGACGCTCGACATCACCCGGTATGGCGATGGTGCCCAGGGTTTCCGGGGATGCGCCGCTAGCGTCAAACTGTGCGACGAACGTCGCGGAGTCACCCACACACCTAGCGAGGGCGGTGGTTGGGTCTACGATGGGAATATCGAAGTTCAAGTCCGTTGCTGGGAACGCCACGAAGGCTGCGTCACAGCCGCCGAGTAGAATGAGCCCCAGTACCCGCTTCACTCCAGCGTTGACAAGGCACGCACCGCCCGGTCACTCCACGTCTCATCGAGTGTAGGCAAGGTCGCCACCAGTAAGGTCCGTGCACGCTCGGGGTTGGTTGTACTCAAGCACTCGGCGAGCAAGACGGTCTCCGGGCCGGAGCCCGATTCGTGCAGAGCGGAGAGCCACGGTGTTGCAGCGTCGCAGCCCTTCGACCCGAGCGCGAGCCAACCGGCAAATCGCTGAACCTGCTCGCGGCGGGCGGTCTCATCCATCCGTAGGTAGCGTTCGGCATCGTGCAAGGCGTCGTCAACCTCGCCTTCGTCCGCGTTGAGCTGCATACGACGGACCAACAGTTCACCCAGGATAGCGCCGTCAGCCGCCACCGCGATGCCACGGTCCAGGGTGTCTTGAAGGACCGCACTCTCGGCGCCTGCATCAATGAGTGCTTCGGAGCGACCGAGCAGACCACTGGCACTTGTAGGCTGACAGATATGCGTCTCTTCGGCACCCAGAATGCCCGTCCAGCCATCTTCACAAGAGACTTGGACGCGACCTTCGTCGACTCCAACCGTGGTGCCAAGGAGGTCTCGTGTCACTGAAAAGACGGTGCCAACAACGTTTATGAGGGCTTCGTCCGTACGGACAGACATGGCGACGCCAGAGTGTGGAACAACCGAGGCTTCGAGGGTGCCGGACTCCCATTCCACTGTGAGATTGTCATCGGTACCCATGACTTCACCGGTACCCACGACATCCAGGGCAACACGTTCGCCCCATTGGTGGGAGGTCACGCTGTTCGATGACAGCAACAGCTCTCGCTCAGCGGGTGGTGTGTTCGTGGATGCAAACAGCAGAGCTGCAGCGACGGCAAAGCCAGAAGCTCCGAGGCCAAGCGCCGCCCACCGCACTCGTGTGCGACGCTTACGGGTCTGCACAAAGTGCGACCAGACACGGTCGGGTGCGGTGAAGTCGGGCTCGGGAGTGTCCCGCAGCAGGTTAGCGAGTTGAGTGGGGTCGCTCATGGTCGAGCTCCTGCAGCTAGGGCTGCGTGGTCGTCTGCTGCGTGGTCGTCAGCAGTTGCAACAGCAGTTCGGAAGGCGACACGCGCAGCGCGCAGTCGGCTCTTCACTGTACCGAGTGGAATGTCTAGGAGTACGGCGGCTTCACTGCCGGGGCGCTCCTCCAGGTCACACAGCACCAAAACGTCACGATGGGCGTCACTGATCTGGGTCAAGGCAGTCCATACGCGCTCATGAGCGCGGCGAGCTTCGAGAGAATCGTAGGGGCTCGCCGACGTATCGGCACGGTCGGGGACTGTTGCGCCTGGAACCCATCGCTTCCACCATGCACGCCGACGGTGATTGGCCAGAACGCGACGGGTCATGCCATACAGCCAGGCCGGAAATGCGACCGGGTCGCGCAGGCTTGGAAGCTTGCGACACATCAGCACGAGGACTTCGTGAGCGCTGTCTTCGGCGTCGAAGCCGGGCCCGCCTAAGCGGTGACACCAGCGATACACATGAGGCAGCCACGCCCGAGCGAGGTCGTCCAGGTCCCGCGCATTGCCATTCATTGCTGACTCGACGAGTGCAGCAGACGGGAGTCTTGCGGTGGAGATCCAGCGAGCGCTCATGGAAGGTCGTCCCAGTCAAACAGACCCGTTGACTCTGGCCTGTGCTCGGTAGGTGTGCGGGTCGAATGGGTTGGATCAGGACGACGGCCGATTCGTGCCACGACACTGGCGCGAAACTCGAACGGAACCAGCCACTGTTGCTGGGTCGTCAGCTCGTCAACAAGCGCGACGCCGCGAAGGTCCGCAGCTGCACCTACGCGAACACCGATTCGCCGCTCCCCTGGTGTGCGCAGCTCCACATCGGCGGTGAGCTGCGGAACGGTGACCGCGAGGAGTGGGCGATCGTTTTGATGGTACGCCTGACGGGTCGCACCAATGCCGCCGTCGAACTGAAGCCACTCGCCAACGTGCACAGCGCCCAAGATGTGTGCGCCGGCTTCCCACATCTTGCGGTTGTGCCACGGACGCTTGTTGAAGCCGCTGAGCGACCGAGAAGTGATGGCGGTTCCCGACACGCCCATGGAGATGTGACGGCCGCTGAGGATGGTCACACCGCCGGACATTGTGAGAGACGGGCGGGTCTGTGGACGCAGGCCCACACCTAGGCCAACCCATAGGTGCGGCAGCGTCAGCGCGCGTTCAGGGGGGCGAAAGTCTGGAAGGACGGGTCGCGGAGGTGCTTCGGGAAGTGAGGGTAGAGCCGCTCGCGCACTGGTAATTCTCGGGCGTGGCACCACGACGTCTAAGTGAGGAGGGGATGTACGCGTGACGGAGTGTTGTGGTGCTTGCCGGACCACGGGCGGTGGGGATGGTGGTACGAACATTGGAGGCAGGTCAGCCGTGAGGTCCCGGCCGATTGCCCGTGCCATGACGGCTACATCCAGGCGTTCAGAGGCGGACCGGGGTTGGTTGACGCGGACGCTACGTGGCGAGCTGCCGCACGCGCATCGAAGTCTCCACTGTAGGCCTTCGTCGGTGATCTGCACGACAGCTGCACTCGACGCCACCCAGTCGACATCTGCAACGCTTGCCGCATCTTCCCAGTCCGACAATGACGCGCCCGCCGGTAGCGACACCGGCACACCAGCCGCTGCAACAGGTGCAACGAGCAAAGTCAGAATGCTGACGATGGTGGCGAGGGACGGCAGCAGTCAGTCCGGTGAGAGGAGGGCGTCTGGTGGGACGGTGTGTTCAATCCGGCGATTGGATCGCTTCACAACCATAGTCTGATTTCTCGGATCGAAAAACAGGTTTCCCCAAACGAAAAAGGCCCTGGCAATGCCAGAGCCCATCGGGAAGAGCACCCACGAGAGGCGCGACCGAGTCTAGCGCGGGTTGACACCGGAGTTGACAGTACCGCCGCCAGTAACGGTTCCATGGTCGCCGAAGTCTGCAACGACCGTCACTTCGAGGTCACCGGTGTCCGGGTTCTCTGAGATGGTGATGGTGGCTTCTTCGGCCGGCTCATCGGTCTCGGCGTTCCAGGTGTCGGGGCCCGAACAACCAATGACTTCACCGTCAACTTCGGTACCCTCTTCGGCTTCTGCGCCGGGGTTGATGTCCGCGTTGTAGCCGATGATGGTCACGGTGTTGCCGGGTGCCAAGTCGCCTTGCCCGAGCTCGCCTTGAACATTGACGCCCAGCATTGCCCAGCCGTACGGACCATCGACGTGCAGTTCCATGTAGCTCCAGCCGGGACCGATCTGCGTGGAGCCCATTGCTAGGCTGTCATCGAAGCCCTGAACCGTGGCGAAGTCACCGCGGAGGAAGCCCGTGGTGTTGCTCTCGCCAAAGCTGAACGCGTCGCCGTCGCCGCCATTGCGGTCTGGAGCGAAGTTGCTGACGTCGCAAGCAGCGAAGAAAGCGAGCGATAGGGAGAGAAGTGCGATTCGAGTCATGGGAATCTCCTGGGTGGGTGGACCATGCACTGAACGAGGTGTCAGCGCTGCCCACAACAGATCATAATTAGGCTTATTCGATTGTCGCCGAGCCTACCATGTGGCTTCCGTCGCTAAAGTCGGCTTGGATGTCCATGACGAGCACACCGGTCTGCGGATGTTGGGACAGGCCAATGACGACTTCGTCGGTGAAGAGGTCGTCGTCGAAGTCCCACATGTCGGGTCCCGTGCAGCCTTGAGCGCTGCCGTCTACGATGACGGCATCGTCTGCCGGCTCAATGCCGAAGCCGGAGAGGTAAACGGTCTCGCCGGGGCGTAGGCGTCCGTGTCCCAGCTGCCCATCCAACTCTAGGCGAAGCATTGCCCAACCGTGGTCCCCCAGCGTATGTAAGGTCACGCTGCTGAAGGTTGGGCCGATGGTCGTTTCAACGTCGGAGAGATCGTCAGCAAACTGGCCCATCTCGCCGAAGTCACCGCGGAGGGCGGAGCGGAACGCAGCCACCGCGTCGTCTTCGCTGTCGTCGGCAGGCTCGAAGGTCGCGGCTCCCGGAAGATCGCGTTGTTCGTCTGCGCGGTCCGAGTCGGTGGGGGTGTCCGCACCAGGGGTGTCGTCCGTGCCGAAGCTGAGGGTTGCTTGGGTACACCCTGCGATCAAGGGCAAGAGAATGAGCGGGAGACGGGCCATGGGGCGTTCCGGGGCTGAAGGGGACACCAACTGTACACCATGTAGATGCGATTGCCTTCACCGAATGTCAATATTGTCGGCGGGTTAGGTCCCGAACTCTGGGTTGGCAGGCAACGCCGCCGGGTTGGCGGCGTTGCAACCACGCTAGAAGACTTGCGCCCGTCGTTCTAGCTGTTCAGCTTCTGTTTTGCAGTCGATGCACTGTGCTGCGACTGGCCGTGCCATGAGACGACTGAATGTGATGGGCTCACCGCAGGACTCACAAACGCCGTACTCGCCTTCGTGCATGCGCTGAAGCGAATGCTTGACCTTGCCGATAAGGCGGCGTTCCCGGTCGGCCAATCGCAGGGTGAAGTCGCGGTTCGACTCGGTGACCGCTACGTCGAGCGGGTCGGATTCGGCTTCTCGGGTCTCGGTCAGAGTGTTGACGTTGTCACGGGTGTTTTCCAGCATGCTGGCCAACTGTTCGTCCAACATTGCTTTGAGAGTGACGACTTCTTCGTCACTCAAGTATTCGTCTTTTGGCATCGCTGACCTCCGAACGGTGGGGCGGGAACTTAGCACCCGCACACCAATGTGGGCGCGCCAGGACATGTCAACCCGTGTGTTGAGGAGACTTGACGGGTGCGGATGGCGCATCTGGTGGCTACATCCGCGACGCGGAGGTGATGGTGCTTAAACGTGCGCTCGTGATTGGGGCCAGTAGTGGAATGGGTGCGGAGCTTGTTCGACGCCTCGCCGCCGATGGGCATGTCGTCGCTGCTGTTGCGCGTCGGGCAGACCGCCTTCAGGAGCTGGCAGATGAGGTCAACGCCGGCGGAACTCGGCGAGTTTTCCCGGTGGTCCATGACGTCACCGATACGGAGTCGGTAGAGGCGCTCTTCGAGCGTGTAGTTGTCGATCTCGATGGTCTCGACCTGGTCATCTACTGCGCAGGTGTGATGCCGCGAATTGGGATCGACGAATATCCAACGGCGCTGGACCGGCAGGTTTTCGAGGTCAATGTGATTGGTGCCATGGCGTGGTTGAACCCTGCCGCGGAGCGCATGGCACATCTGGGCGGCGGGACGTTGGTGGGCATCGGTTCGGTGGCTGGCGACCGTGGTCGGGTCGGGAATCCGGCCTACTGCGCGTCGAAAGCGGCTCTCGAGACCTACATGGAAGCGCTGCGCAATCGGTTGGCGCCGAAGGGGGTTCAGGTGCTCACTGTTAAGCCTGGACCGGTTCGCACGCCAATGACCCAGGGCCTGGATAAGTTGCCGATGGTCATTGATGTAAGCGTTGCCGTCGACCAGATCCTCACGGCCATCGCCAAGCGAAAGACCGTGGTTTATGTTCCCAAACGCTGGGGTGTGGTCATGGCGGTGATCCGCGCGATTCCATCGTCCATTTTCCAACGTCTGGGGATTTAATGAGCGACTGGCTAAGCCCGATGGCGGTAGACGCACCCGAGACCACCGAACGCCGGGAAGGCTGGGGCATGGCCAGTCAGGCGCTGTGCGAGGTTCGTTACCCGGGCTCTGAAGAGGATATCCGTGCAGCCCTCGAACATGCCCGCGCCTCCGGGTTGACCGTGCTCCCTTGGGGCAATGGTCGGTCCTACGGAGATGCGGCGCTGAACGAGAGCAACGTGCTTCTCGATACATCGCGCATGACGCAAATTGTGGACTGGGACCCCGAGTCTGGTGTGGTCACCTGTCAGCCCGGGGTGACCCTGGAGAAGCTGTGGAAGCACATCCTGCGTGACGGGTGGTGGCCACCAGTGGTGTCTGGAACCATGTTGTCGACCCTTGGCGGCTTGGTCGCGGCGAATGCCCACGGCAAGAACAACGTCATGCACGGCCCCATCGGTGACCATGTGGTCGGATTTACGCTCGTCACTGGAGCCGGCGAGACCCGTCAAGTCACAGCCGAGAGCGACCCGGACCTGTTTCACGCGGCGATCGGCGGCATGGGATGGCTCGGTGTGTTCACGTCTGTGACACTTCAGATGAAGCGGGTCTACTCCGGCCAACTCGAAGTGCTGCCACTGTGTGAGCCCAACCTACAAGGCATGTTCGACGCCTTCGCGCGGTGCGAATCAGAGAGTTGGGACTATGTAGTCGGCTGGATTGACGGGTTTCCCAAGGGCGCAAAGATGGGGCGCGGCCAGATCCATGCGGCGCGCTACCTGCAAGAGCACGAGGACCCCGATGGGCGCTCGTCAATGGTGCTGGAAAAGCAGGAATTACCTCCGCGTTTCTTCGGTATCATTCCGAAGAGCTTGCTCTGGCGGGCGGTCAAACCCTTCGCGAACCGGTGGGGCATGCGCCTCATCAACTGGACTCGCTTTACGGTCATGAAGGTGCGGGGAGATGGTCACCGGCATCGGCAAGAGCATGCGCGCTTCAACTTTTTGCTCGACTACATCCCTCGATGGAAGTGGATCTACAAGCCGACCGGTCTCATCCAGTACCAGTTTTTCCTGCCGAAAGACACCGCGCAGCGTGTGTTCACCCGCGCGCTGGCCATGAGCCAGTCAGAGCGCCTTGAGCCGTGGCTGGTGGTGATGAAGCGCCATCGGGAAGACAGCTTCTGGTTGTCTCATGGATTGGACGGGTACAGCTTTGCCTGCGATTTCCCGGTGCTTCCTGGGCGTCGTGGCGACCTGTGGCGATTGACCCAGAGATTTAACCAGATGGTTGCGGATGCTGGCGGCCGTTTCTACTTCGTGAAGGACAGCGTCTTGGACGCGGACAGCGCACGGCGGGCCTGGGATGCTGACGTACTCGACCGCTTCTTCGCGCTCAAGCATGAGCTAGACCCGGACGGTTTGCTGCAGAGCAACCTGCTGCGGCGGATTTTTCCGGACAGGCTCACCCCGGGTGCGCCCGTTGTCGAGCGGGCAGAGGTCGGGATGGATGCGCCGATTCCGAGTCCGCTGGACGTTGTCGAAGTCGGGGCACCACCGGTAAAAGACGTTGACTAAGGTCGCGCGCTCCAGACCTTCAAAAGGCAAAGCCAAACCAAGTATTCGACGAGGGCCGGTGCCGTGCACCCCCAGAGCGTAGCGAATTTGTTCCGCTAGTTTCCCACGAATTATTTGGGGAGTTTCATGCGGTTCGAACTCGCTTTACTTTTGCTCTCGTCGAGCGCCAGCGCTGGTGCAAGCTGCTCCAGCAAGCCTGACCCACTCTGGCCGCGTTCTCGGCACGGACGGCACGCCGTTGAATGGGCCGGTCACGGTGACCGTGTCGCTCTTCGATGAGCAAACGTCCTGTGCGGCTTTCTGGGGCCGAACCTACATGGGGCTGGACGTACAGGATGGCTACTACGCCGTATCCCTCGTCTTGGATGACCTTGATCAACCCCTAGATCCAGCCGATTTTTCCGACGGCAACACCTGGGTCGCGGTGACCATTAACGGTGGCGTCATGGGACCACGTGCTCCACTCGCCAGTGTTCCTTACGCCATGGTGGCTGGGAACGCCGGGCTTCTACAGACCACTGACTTCGAGTGCTCCACAGAGGGGACTCTCGCGTGGAACCCAGACGACGACACCCTCATCGTGTGCAACAACGCAGGCACTTACTCGGTGGTCGGTGACTTTACCGTCGAAGCCTTGGTTCTCGACGACAGACAGTTTCCGGATGTGCAATCTGTAGGTAACCAGGGGTGGAGCTGTAACCACGCGTCTCCGTGGACGAGCAGCTCACCGGACCCGAGCATGCACCTTCACAACTTCCCAGGCGCTGAGTGCTCCAGAGACGTGGATAGTTTGATTGCCGGTAGCGAATATCGGCTGTCAATGCGCATGTATTCGCGAGGCACTCGGGTCAACGTCATCGCCCTAGACGCGTCGGGAAACCCAACCGGCGTCATTCACTCTCGGCTCTATGACTCGCTGGTTCCTGGCAGCTCGTCCAATTACGGCGTCAACGTTCTGGCACAGGTTCTGTTCGATGCGCCTGATAGCGGGCGGATTCGGCTGACCTTTGACGACCCAGCCGTCAATGATGGTGGTGTGACTCACATCGATCTGCGGACCAACCAACGCCCGACGGCTCCGCATGCGCCCTTTGTGAATCAGAACTTCACCAATGCCTTGGATGTGTTTGTGAAGGGGTGGGATGTCAATCACGGCAGCCCAATCGCCAGTGGGCACATGCACTTGCACAACTACTGTGGAAACCGTGCGCATCAGTATGTTCAGGTTGTTCCTGGCGAAGCTTACGATCTGACCTTTCATTATAGGAGTGCGCCGGGTCGAGTGGATGTGTTCTCGTCGGACAAAGCGAGCAATGACATGACAGGAACGCTGGCATCCCACACCTTTTCATCCGGCGATGGCAACTGGACCGAGACGTTCACAGCGCCTGCGAGTGGCTGGATTCTCGTGCAGTTCAGTGACCCGAGCGTGGGCGATTTTTGAATTAACGACATCAGTCTACAGACCCAGTAGACCCATCATCAACGCGCTGTGGCGCGGATAAGCGAGACGATTGGCGTCGGGCTCGCTACATTGACCTGCTCTGGAGTCGTTGATGCGCGCTGTGTTGCCCTTGATGTTGGTCTTGTCGTCCTGTGTGGACCCTACGCCGTACACTGAAACTCCCCAAGCTACCTCGCATGTAGATGACTGGCGTGATGAGGTCATCTACCAGTTGCTCGTGGACAGGTTCGCCAACGGCGACATCAACAACGACTACAATGTCTCGACCAACCCGGACTCCCTCGCTCGCTACCTCGGGGGCGACTACCAAGGCGTTATCGACAAAGTTGATTACTTGGAAGAGCTGGGAATAACCGCTGTTTGGGTCAGTCCCATTGTGGTTAATGTCGAAGTCGATGCGGGTGTGAGCAGCTACCATGGGTATTGGACTCAAGATTTCAAGGGGGTGAATCCTCACTTCGGCGACATGGCTAAGTTTCGCGAGATGGTGGACGTTCTCCACGAGCACGACATCAAGGTTGTGCTGGACATCGTCGCAAACCACGTCGGTCAGCTGTTTTACTACGATATTAACCGCAACGGGCAGCCGGACAGCACGGTGTTTGGCGCAGGAGGGGGCTCGCAGGATGACTTCTGGACAGACCCCATTGAAATCGTCAGTGAGTGGGACCCAGCGTACGATGGCCGGGGCATTCAAGGCGAGACCAGCTTGGGAGAGTCTGGCGCATCTCCGCTGGGCTGGGTGTACATGCCTGAGATCAACCGCGTTCCGCCGCGCCCAGCGGAGTTTCATAATCTTGATTGGTACAACCGGCGTGGACGAGTCACCGACTGGAACGTCACCGAGCAAGTCGTCAAGGGTGATTTCCCGGGTGGGCTAAAAGACCTCGATACCAGTAATCCCGAGGTAGTGGCCGCACTCATCGACGTGTTTGGCTACTGGATTCGCGAGACGAACATCGACGGCTTCCGCATCGACACCATCAAGCACGTCGAACACAGCTTCTGGCAGCAGTTCAACCCAGCCATGCGCGAAGTAGCGGCGGAGATTGGCAAAGAGAACTTCTTGCAGTTCGGTGAAGCCTTTGACGGAGACGACGCCCTTCTTGGCTCCTACACGTTTGACGAAGAGCTCGACAGCGTCTTCTACTTCAGCCAGAAGTTCCGCGTGTTTGACGATATCTTCAAGCGCGGCCGGCCTACCAGCGGAGTCGAAGAACTCTTGGCACTACGCAGCGTCAACTACGCCGGCGTTCCGCATCCCGGTGGCATTGGTATCGCTCCTCAAGATGCGCTGATCAACTTCATCGACAACCACGACATCCCGCGATTCTTGTACCAGGAGGAGTCCGATGAGCGGCTACGCGCGGCGCTAGTCTACCTGCTGACCGAAGACGGCATCCCGTGCCTGTACTACGGCACTGAGCATGGCTTTGACGGTGGAAATGACCCGGCCAATCGGGAGCCCCTCTGGGAGACTCAGTTCGCCACAGATGGCGAGCTGTTTCAGCATATTGCGCAGCTGATTCGCGTACGGAAGAGCTACCCGGCCTTAGCCCGTGGGACCATGGAGTTACGCTGGGCAACCGACCGAATGGGTGACGAAGAAGACGCCGATATTCTGGCGTTTGAGCGAGTGTACGACGGCGAGCGGGTGCTTGTCGTAATTCACACAGATGCCGGCACATCGCATACCAGCTTTCAGGGCAACGATATGCCTGTAGGCTTCGCCAATGGAACGGTCCTTGCGCCCGCGTTTCCAGTTGGAGATGAGCGGCGGTTCACCGTAAGCAACGGCACCATTCGCGTAGAGGCTGGGGCGTTCGAGGGACTGGTCTTAGTACCCGAGAACGAACGGGTTGCCGCTCCGTAGGACCGACCACGGAGTTCAGTCTTGCACCGTGGCGAATCCGCGCCACATCTGACCGGCTAGGTATGGGGTGCCGGACCGGTCTGATGACCGCCGGCGCCGCAAGTAGTCGTTGATCACAGCACCGTCAGTGGCCTGGTGGTCGTTCGGATAGGTCAGATTGAAGGTCAGCTCGCTGCGCCCGGCGCTGGTGCCGCCGTGGGCCAGAGTGATGGTCCCGTCTTCGTCCACGTCCACAACAATGCCAATGTGGGTCAGGTCGTCGTTGTTGCGGCCATCGCGGTTGCGGTCATAGGTATTGTCGAAGAACGCGAAGTCCCCGATCTGAGGGACGTTTCGGTGATGCGTGCTTCCGTCGTTGTCCATGTCCGCCCACAGCGACGCTGTGTTCCCGTTCATGACTCGACCGGTTCGGTTGACGGCGGCGAGGACGAAGCCACTGCAGTCATCGCGGTAGCCGTCGAGAGAATGGTTCAGGTAGTGGCGTGCGGCCTGGGCAATCTCATGCCCGCTAGCCGTTTGTCGACGGGTTCCGCGTGACGAGGAGTCATCGACTGACAAGAAGACGGCATCTGGTGCCCTCGTTGGTGCGGAGGTCCGCTGCGCCGGTGCGGCAGTTCGACCCAGCGTTCTGAGCGGGCCGGGCATGCCGAAACGACCGGCACAACCGGTGGCGAGCATGGCAATGAGGAGGAGTTGTCGCATGGCTGTGGGGGAGGTGGGGAGGGGAAACTTGGAGGGAGAACACTCGGAGGGGCTGGCAGATTGCTATGGTACGCCAAGTGGGCGCGGAGCGCTGCCCAAAACGCTGCTCAGCCGAAGGTGAATCCCATGGATGTCAGTCATCTCCCCGTGTTTTCGGGTCTCAGCGAGGAAGTCATTCGCGATGCCTTGACCCACTTCCGACCGGCGAACGTCGAGTTTGGTATGCAGCTGATGGAAGAGGGCGAAGCGGACTCCACCATGTTGTGCGTTGTTGGTGGTGAATTAGAGATCCGCACCGGCGACACATTGCTCGGCAAAGCGCAAGCGGGCGAAGTCGTCGGAGAAATGGCTTTGTTTGGCTACGGTATGCGCATGGCAACAGTGGAAGCCCTAACCAACGCCGACCTTTTGCTGCTGGACCGCGACGGCTACGCCGCACTGCGAGATTCAGGCAATCCGGTTGCGAAAGCAGTCGAGCAACTCGCGCTCAGCACCCTGATGGCGCGATTAACGTCAACGTCAGATCGAATCGCGGACCTCGCCGATGGCAGTCCGGCGGGCTCGGTTGCACCCCCGAAATCATTCTTCCAGAGAGTGGCGTCCCTGTTTGGTGGCGGTGGGCGCCGAGAGACGTCTTCGCTGAACCATCGAGAGATTCTCGGACAGGCGCCCTTCTTTCATAAATCCGCCGAAGGGGCACTGGATTCACTTGCCAAATCGATGGTGGGTGTTGAATTTTCGCCCGGGGAGTTTGTGTGTCGTGAAGGGGATTCGGGCGACGAGATGTTCATCGTCGCTGAAGGCCTGCTGGAAGTCTTTATCAATACCGGCGACGACCGGGTTGAACCGCTGGCGAGTCTGGAGCCGGGCGATGCATTCGGCATGTTGGCGCTGTTTCACAATCGCCCGCGCATGGCTTCGTGTGTGGCGCGCACGAATGTTGCATGCCTAGCCCTGTCCAAAGACCGCTGGAGTGGGGTTGTTGGGGCTCACTCGCCTGCCGGTTCTGCTCTGCGTGGCGCGTTGATTCGCTGTTTGTCAGACCAGCTGGCCTTCGCCAATGCGCGGCTGTCCCAGCTGGACCTGACCCAGCGCAAGAAGGCGGACCAAAGAGGCTCCTTACTGGTGGTGTCCGCCGGCATGGATACGTATGGGCCTGCTGGAAGGAATGGCGCCAAGTGAACATTCTCGGATTGGCGGACGGTCCTCGACCGAGTGCTGCGTTGTACAAAGATGGCGTCTTGGTCTCGGTACGCACCGAAGTCCGAGGTCTTGGTTTGGACCGCTTCGGTATTCCGTGGGAAGCGGCAGAGGCTGTGCTGCACGATGGCGGGCTGAGTCCGGCGGACGTCGACCATGTGGCCGTCGCTGGCAAGTACACGCCGATGCTGCTCCTGCGTCAACACCCTCGGCTGCGACGTCTTGGCGGAGATGCGTTCTCGCCAGCGCGGGACCTACACGCCATGGCCCAGGCTTTCTTGCGCCAGAGTGGTCTCGGAGCCTTGGAGTCTGACCGGGCGGCGGAGTGGTGGACACAGCAGCTAAAGTCGCGTGGTTATGGTCAGCGTCGCCTGCAGCTCGTGACCATTCACCGGGCGCTGGCGGCCGCTGGCTACCGCTGCCAAGTAGACGATGACGTCCTGGTGGTCAGCATGCACCCCATGGGCGATGGTGTGGTGGCGGCAATCCATCGGGGAGAAGCCGGTTTTCTAGAGTTGGTCTGGGAACAACGTGGGTCGTCGGCTCTGCAAGTTCACCTGACGCGCTGTGCAGAAGTACTGGGCTTTGCCGGTACCGCCGACATGTACGAGCTGTCGGAGCTCGCCGCACGCGGGAACGCCGATGCTGAGATTGTGCGTGAGCTTGAAGGGTGGTTACGGGTTCGCGAAGGCCAAATCGAAGGGCACCGTCGACCCTTGCCCGGCATGCGGCGCGACAAGGTGTACACGCTGTTGGACAACGCTTCACGAGCGGACGCAGCGGCTTCGTTGATGGTGAACCTACATGGTGCTGTATGTAAGTTGGTTTCGTGGCACCTACGTGCCGAAGCCATCCAAGACGTGGTGCTGTGCGGAAGTCTGCTCCACGATCCGCGTCTGGTGAACGCGGTGGCAGCACTGCCGTCTGTGGGCACGGTGACAGCTCTTCCGTTGACGGGTGGAGCGGAGCTTGCAGTCGGGGCTGCGGCGTCGCTCGGAGGTGTGGCACCCCGCCCACTCCCTATCCTCGGCCTGTCCCGTCCATTCAGCGATTCGGACGCGAAGGCCGCCATTGCGGCTTCTTCGTGCAAGCCCGTCAAGCGTCGCAGTCCGGCAAAGTGGCTGTCGGACCAGCTTGCCGATGGAAAATCTGTCGCACGGCTGCAAGACAGAGCGGGTCTCGGACGGTGGGGGGCGGGACGGTCTGCCGCATTGGTTGCTGCCGACGACGCCGTCGCTATCGAACGGTTGCGCAAAAATCTTGGTCGGAGTCCAGACGAACAGCCCGGTTGCTTGTTTGTTGACACAGTCATGGACGGACGCAGTACGCATGCCGAGACGTTGCACAGAGCAAGCCTGCACGGTGTGGCGGCAATGTCGTTCGGCGAGGCGTTTTCTCGACGCATTCCGGGTGTGGTCTCGAAGGATGGACGTATCTACGCCATTCGTGTGTCGGCGGAGACCGATCCCGTGCTTCATGATGCGCTCACTCGCCTACGCGCCAAGACCGGGTGCCCAGGGGTCGCGTGCTTCCCGCTCGCAGCGGGGGACCTGCCATCGGCCACCGGCACAGAGGATGCGGTGCGGGTGTTTGTGACGTCCGGTTTGGATGGGCTACAGCTTGGCCCCTTCGGAGTAGTGAACCCCGCATGATGACCACACCTGTCTCTCCCCTCGACCGCCTACGTGCCGTTCTGCGTGACATGGACTCTGTCCTAGTAGCGTTCTCTGGCGGAGTGGATTCTGCGCTCGTGTTGCGCGTGGCGGTTGACACTCTCGGTGACCGCGCGCATGCCGTCACCGCTGAATCACCGACCTTCCCTCCGGAGGAGGCCGCCCTCGCTCGTGAGATTGCAGCAGACCTAGGTGTGGCGCATCACATCGTAGACAGCCATGAATTGGAGGTCGAAGGATATGCGGCGAACGCCGGTAATCGCTGCTACTTCTGCAAGTCCGAGCTGTTCGTTCTCGCTGAAGCTGTACGTCAAAAGCACGGACTGGCTTGGGTTGTCGATGGGACGTTGCTCGATGATTTGGGGGACCATCGTCCGGGTCTCGTAGCTGCCAGTGAACAGCGCGTTCGGCATCCGCTTGTCGAGGCTGAACTTGGCAAGGCGACGGTCCGTGACCTTGCCCGGAGCCTAGACGTGCCGGTGTGGGACAAGCCGTCCTTCGCCTGCCTAGGAAGCCGCTTTCCCGACGGTACGCGCGTGACCGAGCCGAAAGTACGACAGGTCCGTTCCGCAGAGTCGGCGTTACGCGTCTTGGGCTTCAAGCAGTTTCGAGTTCGCTGGCATGAGCTCGGCGACGAGGTCTTGGCGCGCATTGAACTGCCGGCAGATGCCTTTGCCCGAATGGGTGAACCCGGTGTGAAGGACCAGGTCGTTGCAGCGTGTAAGGGCGTAGGCTTTCGCTGGGTCACTCTGGATCTTGCCGCTTATGTGAGTCCTGAGGATCGAGTTGCTCGTGAGCAGTAAGCCCGCGGCTTCGTCCTCTCGTCGTGAAGTTCTGGTCGAGGTGATCGGTCTTTGGCTGGTGACCATGCTGCTCATTCGCGGACTCAAAGTCGCCGTGGACCTGGGAGCTCCGAAACTCATCTTGGCAGGCGTCCCGCTGCTGTTCATGTACATGCCAGTGGCCATGTGTCGCTGGCGTGGCGTGGACTCGTGGGGCTATCCGCTCGCCATTCCGTCGTTTCGCGATTGGCCCACCTGGCGCCGCGCGCTGAAGGCGAACGGCGTGCTCATCGCGATCATGGTGATCCCCTGGATCGGCCTGTACCACGCCTGGCAGACCTCTTTGCTGCCGTCTACGGTCATGGCCCTCAACCCATGGCTTGGTGAGCTGACCCGGGTGTTTGCAGAGTGGGGGTGGCTTGGGCCTCGCGCCACGCTGACTTTACCCATTCCGCATTTTGAGTTTCGTGGCGTTTGGCCGGACTCCATTGTTCTACTCATCGCCTACCATCTGTTCTTCGTCGCTATTCCTGAAGAGATGTTTTACCGCGGCTATCTACAATCTCGGCTGGAAGAACATTTCAGACCCGGCACCCGAGCCTTTGGCACTGTCGTAGGCCGCGCATTGATCTTCACGAGTCTGCTGTTCGCTTTTGGTCATTCAATTGTGGAACTGCAGTGGTGGCATTTCGCTATCTTCGTACCAAGTCTCGTATTTGGTTGGCTACGGAATCGTACTGGCGACATCATGGCCGGCGCCTTTTTTCACGCGTGGTGCAATGTCCTAGCAGTCACCTTGGACACGCTCTATGGCGTGGTTTTGCCCGCGTCTGCGACCGGTGGCTAGCACTGGTTTTTGGGACGAATACGCACAACCCGATATACTTGGCCCGATGTGACAGGGCCCACCACGGGGGCCGCGTCTGTTGGGAGTCTGTGTTGGCCAAGTGTCCTTTCTGTAGTTCCGAAATCAGCGAAAGTCTCTCCATCAATGGCGGCACCTGTCCGACATGTTTTGGTGAGATTCCTGGTGAAGAAGCGCCAACCGATCCCGGCGCCGTCGTCCGCGCTCGTCAAGAAAAGGAAGATGCGAAGACCGTCCAGCGATCTCCTGTTCCTGTCATCTTGTCGGTCTTGGTCATGGCGAGCCTCCTCGTCGGTGCGGCTTGGGTTGCGACCCGTCCGCCGGCAGAGGTGCCGGTGTTGGACTTCGACCAGCTCGAATTCGCTGAGTACGAAATCGTCGCCATTGAAGATCCGGACACTGAGCCGGCTCCGGCGCCCACTCGTGTCCGTCCGCGTCCTGGTCCGTCGGCGCTCGACCGTCTGGCGACCGGCGATGGACCCGACATCCTTGTCACCGAGATGGGCAGTGGCGGCAATCCTGTCAGGGGTGTTGGCGGAACGCGCCGTGGCGTAGACGTCGGCGGGGATATCGAACCTGACATCCGGATTGGCGGCGGTTCTTTTGGCGATGGCGGAATGCAAAGCATCGACATTGGCCCGGAGCGTCGGCAAATGCGAGGCGTCACCCTGAGCGACCCCAATGACATTGTCGATATGATCCGAGCCACCATGGAACAGGGCATTCCTCGTCTTGAGCGCTGTTACACGCGCTCATACGGCACCAACTCGGCGCTTCGTGGCGAATGGATGTTGACCTACACGTTGCTCGAGTCTGGCGAAGTGTCCGACGTACGCGTGGAAGGGAAGACCATGACAGATGCGGCGATGGAAGAGTGCATCACCACCCGTGTGCGCGGATGGAATTTCCAGCCCATCGTCAACAATCAGCCGATTGCCAAGACCCTTCGCTTTCGTCCGGGCTGAGCGGCGTAGGCTTGCTCTACAGGTCAAGCCGCATGACGGCAGCGTCGCAGCCGTCGTCGTAGTAGCGCTTGCGCTTGCCTACGATGAGATAGCCTAGGCGCTCGTACAGTCGCAGCGCTTGGGTGTTGTCGGTGCGAACCTCCAAGAACACCTCGAGCGTTCCAATGTCGCGTAGACGGTCATGCACGGTCGACAGCAGCTGGTGGGCGATTCCTCGCCGCTGATGAGTCGGGTGAACGGCAACGGTGAGCACGTCTGCACTTGGGCCCGCCACGCTCATCAGCACATGCGCGTGAGTTCCGCTGACAATCGCTAGGCTCGAGTCCGCACGCAAGGACGCGATGATCTGGTGTAAGCGCCACGGGTGTGAGGCAGCAGCGGCCTCGGTGGCAGCGATTGTCGGGGCGTCGTCTTCACAGGCGTCTCGGACGTCCACCACTAGCGCTGCTCGCGGATGGTTCGAATTCGGCTGGTCGCCCTTAGGGTGGTGAGGAGGACGTCTAGCTCGCTTCCCCAAGCAGCGTCTGTCGGCGGCACGCGGAGAGTTCGCAACACAAAGCGCTCGATAACGAGGCGGCGCTGCGCCCACTGGCCCAGAGCGCTGTCGGTCAGGCCCCATTGCGCAAAAAAAGTGTTGGCAACAGCGGTGGAAGTGAACGTCGCGCGAATCGAGGCGACACGGTCGCTCACGTCCCGATCGGACGGTGTGTACAGGCTCACATCACCAGCGGCAGCCCGGAGTATGGCGGCATCGACCAAGCGCTCGATGTCAGAACGGTCAGGGTCAGACCAGAACGCGAGCGCTTGTGGGTCGTGAACGGCCATGGCTGCGTTGAGGTCAAGCTCGGAAGCGAGCACAAGTTCCTCTTCCACCACGGCAACGACACGGTCAGCCGGGGCTGCCAGAGCGGTGGTACAGCAGAGCAGGAGGAGGGCAATCACGCCCACGAATAGCCCGCCGTACGCTACACTGCCGCTTCGGAGGTTCTGTGCCCGGTTGGTTGATGTTGTTGGCAGCCTGTTCAAGTGGCCCCTCACCCGATGCCGTGTCCGTCGTGTACCAAGGGCGGCTCGATGGTGAGATTGAACCCTGTGGTTGACCGCGTAATCCTCTGGGCGGTCTGTCCAGGCGAGCATCGGTCCTCACGGAACTCAAGTCACAAAGCCCAGTCCTGGTTGTGGACGCGGGTAATGCGCTGCACCGAAATCGCGAGTGGCCGGCGACAGGGATGCCGCAAGCCCGCGTAACGGCAGGGGTTGTCGCACAGGGCTTGGCCCAGACAGGTATCGACGCCATGGCGTTGGGCGGTCACGACTGGTGGCTTGGAACCGACTTTGTCCATGCATTGGTCCGCGAACACTCTTTGCCGATCTTGGCCGCGAATCTGACGTGTGATGGGACTGCACCCTATCCAAGCGGCATGGTGGTGGAAAGAGGATCGCTACGCTTCGGAATCGTCGGGGTGACCGCAGGCGAGCCGGAAGGCTGTGACGTCGGAGACCCGCGCATTCTCGCCGAGAGCGCTTTGGCAGCGCTCGGTGAGGTGGACGTCGCCGTGTTGTTGGCCCCCGAAGGTGAGCGGGCTCTGGATGCATGGGGGCGAGATCAGAGTGCCTTCGACCTCGTTGTCGTCGGCAATAGCGACATTCCAAGTACCACCGCCGCACCCTGGGGCAGTGGCTGGCGGGTGCAGAGCGGCTCGCGTGGTAAGCACGTCGGCGTTGCGACCGTGGAGCCTGTAGCGGGTGCCGACGGTCTGACGCGGTCTGGAGACGGAACGACACCCGTCGCGGGCGCCCATCGATTCTCGACGCGCTTGATTCCTCTGGCCGAGGCGCTGCGAGAAGATCCGGCTGTTGCAGCGATTGTATTGGAAGGAAAGGCCCGAATCGCCGCGGAAGAGGCCGCTCCTGTGCGTCCGATTGACAGCGTGGCACGACGTGTTCCAAGCGGCTCTACCTACGCGGGTCGAGATACCTGCACCGGCTGTCATGTCCAAGCGGATGCCCAGTGGCAGACCACCTCCCATGCCCATGCCTGGACCACCCTGGATGCCGCTGGGCGCGGGCTGGACCGTAGCTGTGTGGGGTGCCATGTCACGGGTTGGGAACAGGAGGGCGGGCCCCAGGAACCGGCAGCTATTGGCCCCTTTCGCGATGTCCAGTGCGAAGCATGTCACGGACCTTCGGCAGCACACGTCGCGGACCCTGCGGCCGTCAAGCCCGTGCGCTCACCCGCTGTGACCGTGTGTACGACCTGCCATGATGGCGAGCGCGACGGCGGACAGTTCGACGCCGAGACCTACTTGCCTCGCGTTCATCATGGGCAGGGCGAGTAGACTGGCCCGGATAGGCCTTTGGTCAGCCTCCAATACCCATCGCAAGCACAATGCCTATGATCATCAGTCCAATGAGGTCGAGGCACAGAATTGCGGTGCCCACGTAGCCAAGTACGCGAGCTATCATCAGCAACTGTGTGGGTTCGTAGTCGTCAACCATCGCTCGCTTGCGCTCGGTATCGGCCATATAGATGGCGACAGGCCCGAGGAATGGGCACAGTACGATACCCAGAATGGCTACGGCCAAGACAGCATGGGAAGATCGTGGAGACGCTTCGGTAGAGTGGGGGGTGTCCATGTCAGTCGGCCGTTCCTTGAATGGAGAAGAACAGGGTGGTATCGGCTAGGCCAATGTCGCCGAGTGCGGCCCAGCTGTCGCCAGCGCTCGCTTCAAGCTGTGCGGTTAGCATAATGAGGCGCTCGTTGACTTCGGCGGACGGCACGGACAGGTTCGGTCTTTGCTGGTGGGGAATCATCAGAGGTGACGTACACAGGACGGAAGTGGGCAGCCTCGCTTTGCAGTCGAGGGGTCGTGGAACAGGCGAACGTGGACCTGTTCGATGATCATGGCCTGGCTCGGTGTGATTCGTGCCGCCAACCAGGGTCCGTCTTCGGTGTCCGGCTGTCCGCGTAGGACGGTGTCTGTGTTGGGGCAGTTGGTCATATTGCAGCGGCAGATCAACGCGTCGGCTCTTCTGTTGGCAATAGCGTCTCAATTGGCGAGGCCAGTCGGCGGTTTCAGCATGATTGAGGGTGTCGGTTGTGTCTACTATCGCTGCGTCACCGGCCGGTCCGATGGGGTCGATTTCCACTATTCGAGCAGTCATACAAGTTCCTGGGTCGGCCTGCATTGCCCAAACTGTAGCTTGGTTTTCTGATGTTGTGGCGGTTCTCATCCCGAGATGTGCGATAGTGGCAACCCTTAAGAGGGGACGAATATGCGAGCCGAAAAACCGATTACCGCCGATAATCAGCCTTTGACATCCCGTTCACAGTGTTTCGGTCCAAGCTTTCCAGTGCCGCTGGTGGCAGCCCTTTGCGCAGCTGTCAGCTGCATGTTCGCAAGCCCGGCTGGGGCTCAAACCTGGCAAACACTCACGGTCGGCGCCGCGGAAGGCACCGCAACCTTCACCATGGATGAGTGGGGAGGCACGGGCTACGGTGGACAGTCCGCAAGTTGGCATCCCGAAGGCTTGGACGTAAGGGAAAATGTGCTGTACCACACCTTCCTGATGTTTTCCGACCGGGCCGAAAACGAAAACCGGGCCGATATTGTTGGTTACACGCTTAATAGGCACACTGCCAGCGAATGGTTCATGCCCTTCAACCTGGGTGATGACCCCAATACGGTTCTGTATTCGGATGAAGTCATTGGCACCGATACCCGCATCACCGAGTTCAATCTCCCGATACTCGGAGATTTTCGGGTGCGTTTGATACAGGTTGCGACGACTCGACAGCTGACGCAAACCTACGAAATCACCAATAACGAGAGTGCGCCTCGCACCTTGACCGTCGGCGCCACTACAGACCCGGACTACAATTTCGGCGGAAGTTATCAGGCCAATCTTGGCTTCCATCCTTTTTCTACACCTCGGGAAATAGGCGCTACCAGCTTGACTGGCAAGGTTGGCGGATATTTGCGCCTGTTCGGAGGCGAGTTCCAAGGCTGGCGGGTTTGGCAAGGTCGGCGCCAGGGGGTTTACGAAGCAGCCTGCTTCTCCCATGAGCTCGGCGCTCCTGAAGAGCACCTCAATGTCTTTACTCGAACTGTCGCGGGATACGGGGCAAGCGATGGTCAAAACCCCATTTCAGGCGACCCACGGCACTTCGATAATCCCTACGGCACCGGCACCGAAAACATCACTGGCGATAGCAATGGCGATGGCGTCACGGATATCGACTATCCAGCGGACAATTTCCGAGTAGAACTCGGCGCCGGCGATATCGCTTTGACGTTGCAGAGCACGCTGCTTCTTGCCCCAGACGAAACCAGGACTATCGTAGTGGAGCATGAGTTCTTCGGCTCGACCACGAACTCCGTCTACCTTTCAGACCAAGACGAAGATGGCATACCGGACCTGACGGACGGCTGCTTCGGCAACGACGGTTTCCCAGATACGGACGATGACGGCGTCTGCGAAGACATCGACGAGTGCATTGGAAATGACGCATCCCCGGACACGGACGATGACGGTATCTGCGAAGACATCGATGAATGCATCGGCGATGACTCTGTGCCGGACACAGATGGCGACGGCATCTGCGAAGACATCGACGAGTGCCTCGGCGACGACGCATCCCCGGACACGGACGATGACGGCATCTGTGAAGACATTGATCAGTGCGTCGGTGACGACGCGTTCCCAGACACGGATGACGACGGTATCTGCGAAGACATTGATCTATGCCTCGGCGACGACGCCAGCGGCGACTCCGATGAGGACGGATACTGTGACGACCTAGACTGTGGCGTGAACGAGGACACTCGGTACCCAGGTGCCGAAGAGTTGTGCAACGGCCTTGACGACGACTGTGACGAATGGGTGCCCGAGGGTGAGGTCGACGTTGACGGTGACTTGGTCTTGGTGTGTGGCGGTGACTGCGATGATGCCGCTGCAAGCGTGTATGAGGGGGCTCCCGAGCTGTGTGATGCTGTCGACAACGACTGCGACGGCGACATTGACGAAGACTTTGAAGACACCAACGACAACGACATCCTCGACTGCGCCGAAGTGGACGAAGATGAGGATGGTTTCTTCCCGTACGACGGCGACTGCGACAACACCGACGCCTCTGTGTACGTCGGCGCTCCCGAGCTGTGCGACGGCCTCGACAACAACTGTGACGGTACCATCCCTGTAGATGAGCGCGACGTCGACGGCGACAACCTGTACGAGTGCAACGGTGACTGCGACGATGCTGTTGCAACTACCTACGACGGCGCCCCGGAGCTGTGCGACGACGTAGACAACGACTGCGACAACGGCGTGGACGAGGACTACGAAGACTCCAATGAGGACGGTGTGGTCGACTGCCTTGAACAAGACGTCGACGGCGACGGCTTCACTCCTTCTCAAGGGGACTGCGATGACAACGAAGCCAGCGCGAACGCTAGTGCGGATGAGATCTGTGACGGCCTCGACAACGACTGCGACGGCGATGTGCCCGAAGACGAACAGGACCTCGACGAAGACGGTGTGAGGGTGTGCGACGGAGACTGCGACGATGGCAACTCGGACGTTTATCCAGGCAATACCGAGGTCAATGACGGCATCGACAATGACTGCGATGACGTACTGCTGGCCGATGAGAAATATGTCGCCGGTGGTTGCGACTGCGCTACGGGCGGCTCTTCGGCGCCTGTTTGGCCACTGCTGCCGCTGTTCCTCGCAGGGATGTTCGCCCGCCGCTCTCGCAACACTCGGCGACATCGTCACCCGTAGCGCTTGCCCCTGCTACGCCCGTTCCATCCGGTCTCGATGTCGTCCGGTCGCTGCTGTTGCAAGCAACGACCCAGACAGGCAGGGTAAGAAGTGAGAGAACGCGCATAGCGACTTCATCAAATGAGAAGGCTTGCGACCTCCTCGACCTGGGCGTGGCCGTTTCGAAGCAGGAAGTCATTGCGACGGCCGTAGCTCTTGGCGCCTAAGACGAAAAACTGCGGCTCCGGATTCATCAGCAGCTCAGGTCCGCTGGCTTTGGGCGCCAGACAGTTGCCTCCGGTGTCGGACAGTAGCGCTGCGGCCAGCTTCATCGGACCTTCGCTCGCATAGCAAGCATGAACCTGAAGCTCGCGGTGCAGACCAAGGTTGGGTCGGAAACCGGTGCATGCAACCACCCTGTCGACGTGTACCGGTTCTGCGAAACCCTGCAGAGTTACGATAAGGCCTGCCTCGCTAGGCGTCATGTGGGTGACCCAGGCCATGGGGGCGTGGGTCACTTGGCTGCGCGCGTTTTGAGTCTGCTCAAACAGAATGCGCCGACCGGGCAGCGGATCGTCGGCGTCGCTGTTGAATCCCAGACCGTCTTCATGAGCGGTGACCCAGATCACATCTGCAGGCGGCGAAGTGGCTAGCAACTGATTGAGGACTGTGGCGGCGCTGGCTCCGTCGCCGACCAACAGAACCCTCTTGCCAGCAAGGTCAGAGCAGTCTCTGGGACCATAACGAACCAGGCCCGCTTGCCGCGCTGCGCGTTCTCCAACGGCATCGATGCCGCCGAGTCCAGCCGGAACCGGGTCCGACAGAACGCCCGAGCAGTCAATGACAGCGTCGGCGAACATCACCGTCTCGCCGTTCGGTGTGTCGACCAGTAGTCGAAAGGGGTCTTGGCTTCGGGTGTCACTACCGATTGCCGTACCCTTGCGTTGAACGCTTCGGGCGACCGAGCGCACTTCGTGGTGGGCGCGTAGGTCCAACGTGGCGGAAATGGGTGTGAGATACTGCCCGGCGAAATCGGCGCCAGAGGGTAGAGCGTCGAGGACGAGGTTGGCACCAATTCGTGCGCGGCCACGTGCAGTGCTGAGCATCGACCATGGCGTGAACAGCGTCACATGGGACCACGAGCGCACGCCTGCAGCCGCCAGACCCTTGTCCAATACCGTGACCCTATGGCCGTCTTCCTCAAGCTTGAGCGCAGCTTCTAGACCGACAGGTCCAGCACCGATGACGATGACATTCATGACAGTTCCTCCGACTCCGGGTAGATGCCGCCCTTGCGACTTCGTTGCAAGTACGTGCGTTGGGGGAGTTCGGATGTCTAGCTTTGAGAATCTCTTCATTGGCATCGCCGGAATGATCGGCGCTGGTAAGAGTACTTTGGCGACGGCCCTCGCCGAACACTTGAGTATCGACGTGTACTATGAGCCGGTCGAGGACAACGAATACCTCGCTGATTTCTACGCAGACACCGCGAA
>JBLHSN010000003.1:0-63912 GCA_047626195.1 Myxococcota bacterium | reverse complement strand
GCCTTCTTCTTGGCTGCGGCCTTCTTTTTCGCCGGAGCCTTCTTCGCCGGGGCCTTCTTCGCCGTCGTCTTCTTCTTGGCGGGCGCTTTCTTCTTCGCCGTCGTCTTCTTCTTGGCGGGCGCTTTCTTCTTCGCCGTCGGAGCCTTCTTGGCACGCGGCGGGAACTCAAACCCATGCTTACCGGTAGGCTTACGGACCAGACATCCCTTAAACGGACGACCACGACGACTGATGAAGTCCTCGAAGATCTCAGTCTTCGCAGCTTCGCCGAAGAACATCAGCGCATCTTCGCGACTCATCTCTCGATGGCAGACAATCTTGGGCAGTACGGCGCCCTTCTTGATCTCTTTTTTCAGCAGCTTGCGGCTGACGTAGCGGAGGTTGGTCTCGATGATCTCGTCTTCATCATCGATGGGGTTCTTACACAGAACACCCATTTCCAGCTCTTCGACATGTTCCGTGGGGTTGGTGGGCTTTCCCCACTCCACATCGACCACCCAACGCTCTTTTTCGTCGTTGAAGACCAAGGACATGTGGCCCATAAGGGAGCGGCCTTGGCGGTCGACGAAGCCGTCAACAGGGCCAATCCGGCGGTCCTTGACCAAGGCCGCCACCGTTGGGCGATCCATGTACTTACCAGCGCGGTCCTTCCAGATCATGAATTTACAGTCACTATCCTTGTCCACATTGGTGCTGCACGGGTAGCCCCACGCTGTCTCGCCGACGGTGCCCTTTCCACAAGCGGGACACACACCCAACGACGGTTCATTGGCGTAGATCTCGTCATGTTCGAAGCTGCTGAGGTTCTTCGTCATGCTCCGGGTGAACGACGTGAGGCGGTCGAGCAGCTCAGACTTCGGCATCTTGCCGGTCTGCACCTGCGACAGCGCATATTCCCACTCGCCGGTCATGGCGGGACTCGCGAGGTCTGGGACGTCGACGCGGTCCAGAACATCCATCAGACGCATGGCTTTAGCGGTTGGCGCCAAGCGCTTGTCCACACGACGCGAGTATTGCTTGCGCACCAAGCCTTCGATGGTGTCGGCGCGAGTAGCTGGCGTTCCGAGTCCGCGTTCGCTCATCGCTTCGCTGTACTCGTCTTCGTCCACCAGCTTGCCAGCGGTCTCCATACTGCGCAGGAGCATGGATTCAGTGTAGCGCGGTGGTGGCTTGGTTTCTTTGGCTTCAAGAACAGGCTCGTCTGCGTGAACCTCAATGCCAGAGGGCTTGAGCTCGCCCGGCACTAGAGCGGCAAGGTCGGTACCGCTGCCCACTTCACGTCCGAGAGCTTCCTGGAATCCAGCCACTTCAAGACTGCGTGCCGTTGTGCGGAAACGTACCGTCTCGCCCGACATGTCGATGTCGACGTAGCGTTCCACATTGGCCCAGACGGCCGGCGGCATCAGCGATGCTAGGAACTGGCGAAGGATGAGTTCCCAAATGCGCTGGTCGTTTTCGGACAGCTTTGTATCGGGCACCTTCCCGGTGGGCACGATGGCAAAGTGATCGCTGACCTTGGCGCCGTTGAGCACAACATCGAGATTCTTCGGGCCTTCGGCGTTGATCTTCGCAACAACGTCGGCCACTTCGGGCACGCCCTCGAGTCCGACGAGCATGTTGGTCACGGTCTCGGCGTAGTCGTCCGGGAGGTGCCGGCTGTCGGTACGCGGGTAGGTGATCAACTTGTAGCCTTCGTACAGCCGCTGAGCGGTGTCGAGGGTGCGCTTAGCAGAGTAACTATGCTTGCTATTCGCAGTTCGCTGGAGCGACGTCAGGTCGAAGGGCAATGGCGGCTTTTGCGTAGACTTCCGACGCGTCTCACTCGCATCACCCGTGTCTGCCTGAAGTACGGCTTCGTGGATGGCCTTGGCGCGGACTTCGTCGAAGATTCGCGACGGTGCCTGCTCTTCGTCTTCGTCCGATTTGGTATTCTTAGCGTCCCAGAACTTCCCGGTCCAGCTGTTCAAGCCGTGACTGAACGGAACGTCAATTTCCCAGTACGGACGGGGGACGTGGGCCAGGATTTCACGCTCACGCATGACGAGCAGTGCCAACGTAGGCGTCTGCACACGGCCGGCCGACCATGCGCCCGTCTCGCCACGGGACTTGAGGCGTTGGGTCAGTGCCCGCGTGGCGTTCATTCCCACGAGCCAGTCGCCAACACTGCGCAACCACGCGGCATCAGCAAGATTGTTCAGCTCATCGCCGGGACGCAGAGACGTGAAGCCGGTCTTGATAGCGTCCGTGGTCATGGACTGAAGCCACAAGCGCTGGCTCGGCTTCTTGTCCAGGCCAGTGAACTCAGCGATGCGGCGGAAGATCATCTCGCCCTCACGCCCAGCATCGCAGGCATTGATGATGCCTTCGACGTCTTTTCGCTTGCCGAGCTTCTTGATGAGGTTCAAACGTTTGGTCTGACCTTCCTTGGGCTTGATCTTGAACTCTTCCGGAATGATGGGAAGATTCTTGACCGACCAACTCCGCCAGACTTTGTCGTACTCAGCCGGCTCGACCAACTCAAGCAGGTGTCCGACGGCAAAAGTAACGACGTAGTCCTCACTTTCAAGGAATTCATCGTGGTCGTCGAACCCGCCCAATGCGGCGGCAATGTCACGGGCGACGCTGGGCTTTTCTGTGATGACGAGTTGCTTTCCCACGTGTACTCCTTGGAGGGTGGGGTCTGACCGAAGGGCAGGCTACATACGCCATCGCTGCCGCCGGTCAAGCACCCCCCAGCCCCAGACCTGCCAAAGACGAGAAGCATTTGCCCCATATAAACGACGTTCGCAGTACCTTGTGTAGATTTGCACATCTGCTTCACACACAGGGTTTGGTCGCAGGACTCGACGGCAACGTCTCGGCGCGCTTGGACGATGGCACATTTCTCGCCACTCCAACCGCCAGCCACCTCGGCGTCATTGAGCCGCACGACCTGCTCATCGTCACCTTGGACGGAGAGGTTCAGGGAGATGGACGAGTCACCAGTGAGTGGGCCATGCATGCCGCGTGCTACCGAAATCGCCCGGATGTCGGAGCCGTATTTCACGCCCATCCCGTTCATGTGGTCGCCCGTACCCTAGACGGTCGGGAGATGGACCCAGCCGTGCTGCCAGAGGTGCTTGTCTGCGTCGGTCCAGCCCCCCTTGTTCCCTACGCAACCACCGGAACCAGTACGCTGGCGCACGCTGTTGGCGAGGCCATACGCAACGCGAATGCGGCGATCTTAGAAAGACATGGAGCGGTCACCGTCGGACGAACCATTCAGCAAGCCTGTGCGCGGATGGAGGCACTCGAACACGCAGCAAAGATCTTCGACGCCACCGTTCGTCCACCGACGCCACTTCCGGCGGACGAACAAGCCCGCCTCGCTGTCATTCGCGACCAACTAGGGAACATCTGATGTCGTTTCAGCTCGCCTTTCATCACGCCTTAGAGCACGGGGTCGTCTCTGGCATTGTTCTCCCCGACTCTCCTGACCCGGTTCCGGAAGCGGTCATCGCGCGCCTCCACCCTAAGGAGCGTGAGCACGCACTCACCCTCAAAGGCTACCGCCAAGTGTCATTCGTTGGAGGTCGCTTGGCCGCACGTGCCGCTGCAAACCAGCTCGGCGTGATGCTCGGAGCCACACTCCCAGATGAGCGAGGAACCCCAGTGTGGCCATCGGGATTGACGGGCTCGATCAGTCACAAGCGCACGCTGGCCGTTGCGTTGATGGCGCGGGACCGCGGACACCGTCTCGGTGTGGACCTCGAGGTGTATGAACCGGCCCGCCCAAGCATTGAGCCTCGTGTGCTGACCGAGCGCGAGCTCGCCGACATGGCGGACCTTGAAGGCGACCAACGCTGGATTGCCACAGTCCTGCGGTTCACCGTCAAAGAGGCCATCTACAAGGCAGTTGACCCCTACGTCCGCCGATACGTCGCGTTTCATGAGGCGGAAGTCAGTCCTGACCGGCGCGGTGCTGCCCATGTTGAGCTGAACTTGGCGAACGGTGAAGGCCCTTTCCGGGTAGAGGCGCGGTATGCGTGGTTACATGGCCACGTGCTGTCCACAGTGACTATCGCACCTGGGGAACCACTGCCCCGACCCGATGCCAAGGGCATCGACGCGGACTGATAGCTGTATCGTTCGGCTCACGTTGTGCTCCAGACGGCTTGCGCCGGCAGGGCCAAAGCCGCTACCATCGACACGCCTAAGGAGGCGCCCAGGATGTCGGACACTCGTTCCACCAAAGATCTGTTCAAGTCATGGCGCAGCGGCGATGCCCCTGCGGGTCACACTATGGCTCAGCGATTCGCCGACTGGTACTACGCCATTTCAACGTCTCGCCTTGGAGAGTCCCGGGGTCGTGGGCCATGCGACACCGCCTGTCGTCGGTTCGGTGAAGGCATCGTTCAGGTGACCGAATCGCGCGCCCTCGTAAAATGGGCCCATGACATTGTCGTCCAAGAACTGCAGTCCGCTGGCGGCGTGGCACGAGACGGTGATGAATCGAACGCCTATACCAACAACAATACGCCCAAAGCTTTACTGGCCCGCGCCAAAGCCAGTCTTCCCACCGAGGTTGCGGTCCTTGAGGCCGTCTACGGCGGCAAGATGTCCGAAGACGAGGTCGACATCCTAGCCAAACCGCTCGGCGGCAACCCCATCGGTGTGCTGACCGCTCGCTACGCCGTCAAGAAGTGGCTTGCCGACAACGCCGATGTGCCATTTGCGGTCACGCCTGACAATCCTATCTTGGACCGTGCACCACTTCCCCAGTACGAATCGGCTCACATGAACGCTGATGAGGTGATTCAGTTTGAGCACTGGATGCTCACGGATTTCGACTTGTGTAGGGACATCGCCGAGTTTGCAACCTACTCTGTCGCATTACGCGGGGGCCTAGGCAACGTGAAGGCTGCCCCTGCTGCTACCAGACGCAAGACATCCACCGTTCCGGCTGCCGCGCGACGAACCGCCTCCCCAACCACGACTTCCAGCAACGCGACCAAAGGCATCATCATTGCGATTGCTGTTCTGTGCGTGGCGCTTACCCTACTCATGGCCGGCGCCACCATCGTCTTCAACTGGTCTTGAGCGAGGTCTTGCTTTGACCCACAACGACGACGTGGTCGGGGATTGGACCCTTGATCCAAAGACCCGTGACTCCCTTCGACTGCAACGCGCCAAAGATGCTTATGGGAGAGGTGAGCTGTCGGCGGTCATGGTGGTATTGGAGGAGCTGCTCGACGGTCATCCCGGCAATGCAGAGGCCTTGGCTTTGCTCGCGGACGCGACCATGGAGGCAGGCGATAGCATTGGAGCCACCCAGATCTATGACCACGTGCTCACGTTGGTCGACGCGAACGATTCTTTGCTCGCGGCATTGGGTATGGCACGGTTTGAAGCCTGCGACCTGCATGGGGCGATCAGCGCCAGTCGCGAGGCGGTGCGCTTGGCTGCCGATAATGCGGACGCCCACTATACCTTGGGCCTCGCTTTATCGTGGGTAGACCCGCGCTCTCAAGAAGCCGTTCGTTCGTTCTCCGCAGCGCACAGCCTCGACCCAGACAACTTCGCCTTTCCCCTGCACATTGAAGCCTCCGAGTGGGAGCGGCTTGTTGGAACCGCCGCATCTCTCTTGGCGGAAGACCTGCTGTCGTTCTGGGACAATATTCCAGTGCGTGTCGAGACTCTGCCCTCGCTCGATGAACTGACAGCGAGCCCCCTGCCTCTCCCACCGACCGTCCGTGGCTTGTACGCAGGCAGCCCTCCCGGGGAGTTGGATGACGATGGCGCGCGACCAGAAGCCTTGCGATTATTCGCATCAAATTTGGCCCGACTAGGTGATGAAGACCGCATCATTGAAGCAATCGCCGAGCTGTTTGAGGCAGAGGCGTTGGACTGGTTGGGCATCCCGCCAGAGGAAGATGGAGCCATGTTCCGTGGAGATGAGGCTAGCTAAGGGGATATCCGGATCGGTAACGGTAGCTTGACATAGTTCATCCCCCGAACGGGGGATTGTCCACGCCCAACAGGCAAGATAATGTGAAGTTAGCAATCAGACCGGGATAATTCGATGTTACGACTCGCTGCGTTGGCAAAGGCACAGGATGCTTCAACCATTCGGCGAGCCGTGCTGTCCGAGTTCGCCCGGCTGACGGATTCCGACTACGCAGTGTTCCACGACACGGTCCATGAAGGAGACAATGAGCGTGCGCTGTTCGGCCAAGTGTTGGTCGAAGGTCCCGAGTCGATTCGGCAGAAGTGGAAGACGCTCGAAGGCGTCTCATACGCGGAGCTCGGGTTGGGTGTCGAGCACATCAGCGCCATGGACTCGGTGACCGCGGTCACCCGTAACGACCTCCCCGCACAGTGGGTCAACCGAGCCTGGACTCCAGTGGATGTTCACTGTTCTCTGCGTATTAATTGCTTAGATGGGGCATTTTTTGGCGGCCAGATCGCCGGTGTTCGGGTGTCGTCCCGTCCCGTTTACCGTCGTAGCGACATCCGCGCTGCGCAGTCCTTCCTGCCCCTAGCGCTGGGGGGCCTGCGTATGGCCTGTAGACTTAGCAGAACAACAGGTCCGCCAGCATGGCAGCTCTTCAAGCCCGATGGCACACCTTGGATGGGTACGGCTGCAGAGTTCCCGTCCGGACTCTCTAGCTACGGCCTGTCCGAGTGGGTTCAGCATATCACCGACGCTAACCTCAGCTGTGACAGCCAATTTTTTGGCCGGTATCGGCTCGAAGCACTGGTGCTATCAGGCGAATACAGGCGCGGCATCCTAGTTTCTGTGCGACCTATGCACCCGCTTCACGTCCCAAAGGTGTTGATGCTGACCCCCACACAACGTCAGGTGGCGTCCTACGCGGCTTCGGGCGCAACCGTGTATGAGATTGCCGAACATCTGCAACGGTCGCCAGACACCGTGAAGTGGCACCTCAAGACCCTCTACAAAGAGCTTGGAGTGGCATCCCGAATAGAACTCCGCGGGATGGTCCAAAACTTCCGCACCGCGTCCTAGCGAGCTACTCCCACTCGATGGTCGATGGCGGCTTACTGCTGATATCGTAGGCGACTCTGTTGATACCCTTGACTTCATTGATGATGCGCGAGGACATCTTGCCGAGCAGCTCGTACGGCAGGTGCACGAAGTCCGCCGTCATGCCGTCTGTTGAGTGCACGGCGCGAATCACCGCCACTTCTTCGTAGGTTCGTTCATCGCCCATGACACCTACGGACTTGACCGGCAGCAAAACGACGAAGCTCTGCCACACCTTGCGTCCCCATCCAGCCGCATACAGTTCTTCGCGGAAGATGGCATCGGCACGTCGCAACGTAGCCAAGCGTTCACGGGTCAGGTCGCCTAGGCAGCGAACCGCGAGACCGGGCCCAGGAAAGGGTTGGCGGAACACACGGTCTTCCGACAATCCCAAGGCCAGACCTGCCGCGCGTGCTTCGTCCTTGAACAGCTCACGCAGTGGCTCTACCAACTCGAAGGTCATGTCGTCCGGCAGTCCCCCCACGTTGTGATGCGACTTTATGGTGGCGGAGGGCCCGCGAACAGACACACTCTCAATGACGTCGGGGTACAGCGTTCCCTGCGCTAAGAACCGAGCATTCGGAAACTTCCGGGCCTGTTCCTCGAACACACGGATGAACTTTTCACCAATAATGCGGCGTTTCTTTTCCGGGTCTGTGACATCCGCCAGCGCGTCTAAGAACAGGTCTTGGGCATCGACTACGTGAAGGTCGTACTCGACAAACTCGGCCTCAACGGATGCTGCCTCGCCTTCACGTAGCAGCCCATTGTCGACGAAGATGCAGTGAAGCTGATCTCCGATGGCCTCGTGAAGCAATGCGGCGACCACGCTGCTGTCGACGCCTCCAGAGAGGCCACAGATGACGTGGTCAGAGCCAATGCGGGCCTTGAGGGCGCTAACTTGTTCTTCCGCGAAACGCGCCGGACTCCAGTCGCCGATAACTCCACATACGCTCAAGAAGCGCTGAATGAGCTCGGCTCCTCCTTGTGAGTGCGTCACCTCTGGGTGGAACTGCAGACCAAAGACGCGCTCGTCCTGCGACGCGATGGCGGCCACAACACCGCTGTCGCTCCGTGCGATGACACGAAACCCATCGGGTGGAGTCTCGACGTGGTCGCCGTGACTCATCCAGGCGGTAAACTCTGCATCTGCGCCGTCGAACAACCGTCCGGGAGAGTCTTCGAGCAACACAGTCGACCGACCATACTCACGTGACACACCACGCCCAACAGTGCCGCCAAAGGTGTGCGTGATCAGCTGCATTCCGTAACAGATACCGAGCAATGGAAGACCAGTCTGCAGCCAGTCCACATCGAATGCTGGGGCATCATCGCCAAGCACACTCGCCGGCCCGCCAGACAAGATCAACCCCACAACATTGGGCGGAATGTGCGTCGGTGCGGCGTCTGTACACGGGCGAATTTCGCAATACACTTTGGCTTCACGAATACGCCGTGCAATCAACTGGGTGTACTGGGACCCGAAATCAAGAATCCAGACGGTCTGGTGGATGAGCGGTTCAGTCATGGCCTACCTGGAGATGTGATGTGAGCTGTAAGAATCTTGGCTTGGCCAGAGATTGGAGAGCGGAGTTCCTGGTCGCTCGGGAGGTCAGAGGTCAGCTTTCAGGGCTCACCCGCCAGCGGATTGTTGGTTGTGGGCGGGTTCAGAAGTTGGAAGACTCAACACCTATCCGTGCAGGCTGTGCCTGCGAAGTCTGACAGCTGAAAGGCCATCCCGCCAAGATCAGCTACTGCGCCAAGCTCACAGTCGTCTATCGGCCGCCAACCAAGGAACGCGACAGCTCACCGCCAGTCAGAGCATCGATGTTCGCCGTCAGCTCCATGAGACGGAGGTAGTCTTTGGTTTGGGTGGCAACGTCACGCGACGGCTGAAGCAGCATGTCGACTTGGACACGACGACGCTCGAAGTACACGCGCGTGACTTCGTCGAGGAGCTTGTCGCGAAGCTTGGCGACGTCTTGCGACTCGTTGATGACTCGGATGCGCTCGCTGGACATGATGAGCTCGTCGAGGTCCCAGGTTGCGCGAACAATCACCGTACGTTGTTGGTCGCGGCCGGCGTCGTCGAGCACATCGAAGACCGCTTCGTTCGGGTCGTCGATGACACCATCTGCCGTGAAGTACTTGAAGTCTTGGTCAAATCCATCCCGCACGCGACCCTCAACTTGAAGACGCGGAAGGACAGCAAAACCACGAGATGCGGCCAACCAGCGGTCGACCAAGTCAGGGTTCACTTTGGCGTAGGCTTCGGTCCAGCGGTGGACCTGCTGAACAGACGGCTCGTGGTCGAATTCGGCCAGCACTTGGTCGACGGACTCGAAGGAGCGCGTTGTCCCATTCGGCATTTGCACGTCAACGCGAGTATTGTGGCGCAGGCTTGCGAGAGTCTGCTCACCGACTCCAGGAAGGACACGAAGCTCTTCCACGCTGCCAAAGCGGCCGCGTTCGGTGCGTAGAGCGACAATCCGCTCAGCCGTGCCAGTATCGACGTGGTCCAAGCTCGACAGGCTCTCGGCAGACGCCGAGTTGAGCAGCGGCGCATCCTGAGCGCTGGCAGCGGATGCCCACACAAGGGCAATGACAGCTAGGAAGTGGCGAGTCATGGATTGGCTCCTTCAGAGTTCGCAAAATTGTATCGAGAAATATAGCCGTCGGTCAGGGCGTCGAGCTGGGACTCGACCTCCAGCACCCGAAGTTGGTGCTCGACCTTGTCGGCAAGAGACGAACCCGCGAGCATGGGGCGGGAGAGTTCGAGCTCAATACGAGCCCCAAACAGGTCAATGACGGAGTCCGTGACCTTGCGACGGTAGTTGACAGTGCGCCGACCGACCTTTGCGGCCACAACGGCTTGGTCGTCAGCGCCAACCAGTACCAAGTCGCCATCTAGCACCACGCCTGAGACCTCGGACGCTACCTTCTGACCATCCGGTGTCCAGGTAAGACGGAGGCTTGCTTGCCACATAGAGTCGCGGCCGCGGGTGGTTCCCGAAGACGTTGTGAAGCGCAAGTCCCGGTCTGGGTTGTAGCGGAAATCCATTCGCACTTGTGGCAGTGCCGAGTTTAGACCTCGAATCTTCCGAGTCGCATCCGTCCCGGCAACACCGGGCCGGTACAGGGCTTCACGTAGCAAGATCTGCGGGTCGATCCAGGTTGGAATCGGGCCATCCGACGCCAAGATGACTCCTTCCTCCTCACGCGGAACCAGCTTGAACAGGCCGTCGCGAGACGCGAGGTACAGGGAATCGGTGCTCGCTCCGGCAATTCCAGTCACATCTGGACTCACCAAGCCGCGAGCGAGTGGAATCCAGGTCGTACCGCCGTCTAGCGACTCCCATGGACCGTCTTCCGACGCCGCGAGCAAGCGTCGACTCGCATCCAGGTGAAGGAGGTCCCGAACCCCACGCAGAGGCGCTCCAAGGGGCTGCCGGAAGCGACGTCCGCGGTCATCGGAGCGAACCACCGCGGTGGGTGTGGCAATCCACAGTCCTGTTTCCCAGTTGGGGTCAATAGCAATCGCTGGAAGGACGTCCGCGCTGGGCCCAGTCGGTACCCAGTGCTGGGCAGTATCCGCGTACCACAGGCCATCGTTGGTGCCGGCGTACAGGCCCTCTGGCGCATTGGCAATGTCCAAGACCAAGAGGCCTTCAGTCCCATCTTCTGCGTCAATGAATGCATGGGGGTCGACAGAGTAGCGGAACCCGTCCGCCGTACCGGCGACGAATACGCCACGTTCGGAGGAGTAGACCACTCGGGTCGTGGCCATCTCAAGAACATGGTCCCAAGAACCGCCTAGGTCTTCCGATAGCCACAGTCCGTCTGCGCGTCCGACCCAGATCTGATCATGGCCGCCGGTTAAGCTCACCCGAGGGCCCAACGCCCCGCTCTGGGTCTCGTCACCAAACAAGAAGGCTTGAGTGTCCAGGTCAACACGGATCTCGTCGGCGATTTGCTGCTGAATTTCTTGCTGACGGTCGGCGATGGCGTCTTCGAGCGCGGTCTCGTCGAACTCTTCGATGTCCAGGTTGTCGGTCAGGTCATCGGCGCTCATGATGTCGATAGCGTCTTGCATGTAGGCATCGAGCTGCTGAAGTCGATCTTCATCGTTGGAGAGCCCGGAGACTTCACGTTCGAGGATGCGACTCCAAGAAGCGCCAGCATCCAACGTCAGCCAGGTTGCACCATTTTCGCCGATCGTCACTACGATCTCTGGGCGAGTCAAGTCAACGGCAACGTCTGCGATGGCTCCAATGCGAAGCGGGGCAATGCGTATCCATGAGGTGGTGTCACGCAAAGTCTGTCGGACAGCTGGCAGGACAGACTCGGGGAGCTCAGGGGACTCTTGCGCCCACGACGCAGACCCGTAGCTCAGCGCCAACATCCCAATCGCGAGCCCTCGGACCAACTCTCATCCCCTACAAGGCGCGCAACATAGCGCAACGGAGCGCTGCCGTCAGACTGCCAACCCGCATCCGTCACCGCGGGCGGGATAGCGTTCCATATGCTCGTTCTACAAGCCGCTGCAGATGCGATTCGCAAGGGGCGTCCCGCCGCCCTTGTCACCGTGATCGACCAGCAAGGTTCGACCCCAAGACACTCGGGCGCACGAATGTTGGTGTACGCCGATGGCACGAGCGTCGGCACAGTGGGCGGTGGGGCATTCGAGCATGAGGTGATGCAGCGCGCGGTGCTCGCCATCCAAAAACACAACTGCGACCGTTACAGCGTTCACCTGACGCTCGACCTTGGGATGTGCTGCGGCGGACGTATGGAGGCCTTCATCGAACCCCTGGACATCTCGGCTGCCGCAACTGTCTTTGGCGCCGGCCATGTCGCACATGCCGTAGTGCCATTGCTCACGAAGCTTGGGTACCGCGTCACAGTGGTAGACGAGCGTGACGAGTGGCTCACCGCTGAGCGGTTCGAGAGCGTTGACCGGCAGTGTGTCGACCCGCGCGCCTTTGCCGAGGCCATGCCCCCCGACCCCACAGGCATTGTGTTGATTCTGACGCATGACCACCCGCTGGACGAAGACCTCATTCACACTCTGCTACCCCGAGACTATCCATGGATCGGCATGATCGGCAGTCGGGCAAAGCGTGCGCGCTTCAAGACACGTTGGCTCGCTACGGGCCTCGACCCCACTGTGTTCGCGTCGCTGCGTTCACCGGTCGGCTTGGACATCGCAGCACAGACCCCTTTTGAGATTGCGATTTCCATTGCTGCTGAATTAGTAACTATCCAGCGAGGTTCGGAACCCACGGGGAATTAACGTCCAACGGGGTTCGCCCGTGCTTGGGCTGTGCCGTGAATACGTCGTCGATTGTGCTGTCTGGTCTCGCCTTCCTCTACGCTGGGATGGCTTCCGCCCAAGACACTCTGTCCCATCAAGGACGTCTACTCGACGCCACCGGCGGTGTGGTTGAAGGCGCCCATACACGCACGTTTACCATCACAGATGGCGAAGGCTCTCCCCATACATCGAGGCGGCGGACCTCACGCTGCAGAATGGCTACTACCGCGTCGTGCTGGGACAGAGCACCCCTCTGCCCGACTCGCTGTCGGAGGCTGGACCGCGTCGCATAGCCATTGCGGTCGATGGCGTTCCTATGGGGCCCTCTTCGCTGATTGGCGGCACGCCGGCTGCACTACGTGCGGTTCGTGCAGACGTCGCTGTGACTATTAGTGGTGACATCACACCACGGTTCATCACCCTCGCCAGCGGTGTCACAGTGCTTCGGGCTTCAGGGGCTATCGAGATCGGCACCACCCCGATTGCACCCAACGGTGCGCTGTCCGTGGGTGGCACAACCATTCAGCCGAACGGCGCCATTGACGTCGCGGGCGATGTCGTGGTGAGTGCATCTGGAGCCTTGCCGATGGACGGGCAACAGTACGCGCTGGGGCAGCCCCTCGCTGGATTCACTGGCGACGGTTCGCTGATCTGTCGAGCCGTTGCCACAGTACCTAGCCGCTTGATCGGGTTCTTTGCGGGCGACTGCCCCAGCGGATTTGAGCCGTATGAAGCACTCCAGGGAGGTGCGGTTGTCGGCTTGCGAAGTCGCGGCGATGCACAGCTTGGAGTGGGGCAAGCACTAAGCAACGGTGGCCGTCGTCAGATCACCCAAGTCCCGACTCATGCACACTGGGTCAACCCACCGAGCACGAACACCACTGGCAACCACATGCAGTCGATCCTCCGAACACGAACACCAGCACAACGACGAGCGGAAATCACCGACACTCTGCGTTTTCCACCGTACACGACACGAACAGCTCGGCCAGTCAGGGCTACCCGGCCGGAGACAACCATCCGTCGTTCCGGACCTCTGACCGGCCGCATCAGCGCACCCTAGCCAGCTCGGCCATAGGTCTTGCCGGTAACCACGCACATACACTCAACATCGACTCATTCGCGTCCGCCAGCGCCGGCAACCACACCCATTGAACCAACATCGGCAGCTTCTCGTCGGCCGGAGCCGGAGCGCACTCGCACGCAACGGACATCCCGACCTTCCAGAGCGAGACCACAGGGGCCGCCTCGGTCGACGTCACCATGCCGTATCGGCAGCTACAGGCCGGCCGCGCCTTATAGACGTACGACCCATCCGGCGCGTGAACGCACCAGGGTCAACTCCACGACCTCCGGACTCGCGGCCTCAATGTAGCGACCCTGGGCTAGGATGGCACCTGACACTTCAGGGTGCGGAATGACGGTACCAATACCGTCAATGGTGATGAAGCGGTCGTGGAGAATGGCGGCTTGTGCTTGGCAGGCATCAACGTCCATCGCGGTCTCGGACAGCCGAATCAACGCGATGCAGTCTTGGCGCCCAACCGCAGCGAACCACGCATCTGCCCGCTCACGAGCTGCGTCTAGGTCAGCATCACTGACCGGAGCTGCACAGGCGCAAAAGACAAACGGGAGAAACCAGCGGCTCATAATGACCTCACGAATGCAGCTAAGGTTGATGCCTCGTCGGCTGACACCATCAATCCACCCACCCGATGAGCGTCAATGGCGTCCTGTATCGTGCTAGCACTGCCATCATGTAGGTACGGAGCGGTCGACCAGGCGCCGAGTAAGGTTGGGGTGTCAAATCCGTCATAGGTCGCACTTAATCGGCCACCCGACGGCTCTTGCCACGTTCCGACATCATGCCGAACATCGACTGCGCTGTCAGTGTACAGCGCGCCGGCATGGCAGGTGTCGCACCCTTTGGCTTCAAACAACTCACGACCGGCGTCTGGGGCTTCAGTCGGCGAGACTGGTGTTTGATCAAAGGTCGCGACATACGCGGCCAGCGCATCGAGGTCTTCGGACAGGCCCGCGAAAGATGCCCCGAGCGAGCCTCCACTGACTTGGTCGTCAGTCAGGAGACCCGTCCCACCGAAACCATGGCGAATGTCGAGCTCGAAGTCTTGAATTTCGTTGAAGTTCCCCGTCCAGTGAAGCGGACCCATGCCCGTGCCAGAGCGTCCCTCCAGCGAGGTGGTATTGCGAATCCCCTCGCCTCTGTCAGTGAAGTCCCAGGTCAGTCCATCATCTCGGCCATCCGGGTGGCAAGATGCGCAGGAAACGTAGCCATCTTTGGCGAGTCGAACGTCGCTGGCATCGTGAAACAGTCGCTTTCCGAGGAGTTGCTCGGCGGTGAGTGGCTCGTCCTCGACAATCGAAATGCGCGCAATCGGGAGTGGCTGACGAACAGTATCCGTGAGATCAAACACCCGAATCTCTCGGTCAATTTCGGCATGGGACCACAGACGCTGACCGTCTGCAGACACAACCATGTCGGTGAGGCCAATGCCAGCCTGTAGCAGCGTGCTCATGGCAGCCCCCGAGTAGCCATCCAAGATCTGAACAATGCCGCTTCCTGGATGGGCGACGAACAATTGGTCGCCCAGCGGACTGACAGCGAGCGGACCCGCGTGACCTTGGTCGTCGAGTTGCCGGTCAAACGCACGCAAGGAGGCGTCGGTGCTGACGTCATAGCCGCGCAGAATCGCTCGCACCGTCGACTCAAAGGTCAGCGCTTGGCCATCGCGGTAGGTGCCACGGTCGGTGTTGCTCACCTGCCCCCCAACCCAGACTGTGTGTCCATCGGGCGAAATGGCCAAGCTCTGCAAAAGTGCAGGTACCCCGCGGCTCTTGGTGTCGCTGTCGGTGCCGGTTGCTCGGTCAATAGGGAGCGTGGGCCGTCCCGTTCTGTACACCTCGCCCACAAGTTCGCTACGAAAGCGCGTTGTCCATACGGCGCCATCCGGGAGGAGGACCACAGCGCGTGGGTCCGCGCCAATGGCCGTGTAGACCACGTCATTACCATCGATCTGCGCGAGCTGACCGGTACCTTGCAGTGTCACGGTAGCGACGCCATCCCGTGCGACAATGCTGTGTGGGCGACTTCCCGACGGCAGCTCAAAGATGGTGACAGCACCCGAATCTAAGACGGGAATGGCCAAGATGGAATCATCGGACTCGCAAGCGACCCACAAGGTGCCCGCGTCGAGGAAGACCGTTCGCGGCGACAAACAGGTGGCGACTGTCTGTAAGACACCGGTGGCAAGATCAACCTGCACAACGGCGTGGGTATCTGCGATGACGGACCAGGCTAGACCGCGCGCTTCGTCAATCGCAAGTGTTCCGGACACAACAGGTAGAACGTCGGCTGCGGGCGAGTACACCGTGACGGTGATCGCATCGGTGCGTTGCTGTCCGGACTCTGCGGTTGCCGTCAAGACAACGCCGTAGTTCCCGGGCTCCGAGTAGGTATGTGTGACGCTTCCACCGCTCAACACGGTGTCTTCGCCGAGGTTCCACTCCCAGCTGACAGCACCTTCACCACCGGTCGTCAGCGTGACGGGTTCGCCCACAGGTACCGCAATGTCCGGACCGGCATCCACGGCTAATGCGACGGTATCGGTGGGTGCTGGACACCCGATCAACAGCAGGACGAGAGCCATCACTCACGCACCGTGAAGGTCCACTCAAAGGTGTCCGCTATCGGATTACCGTTGGGGTCTGTGACGCCGCCAGCGACGAGCTCTGCGCGGTACTCGCCAGGAAGCAAGGACTGCGTTGGCGTGTAGTGAACCCACCCTTCTTGCGCACTGGCAACACCGGGAACGGCAGTGCTATCAGCGTCGAACATGCGCACGCTTCCAGCGAAGGCACTCGAAGGTTCCACAAACTCGGACAGACCGATTCCCAAGCGCAAGGTCGGCTCTTGCCCGGTGGCCCCATCTGCTGGGTCGACGAACAGGACTTGCGGCCCGGTAGAGTCGACATCGACGTTCCATGGAATGACCGCGGTCGCCTCACCGTCAGGCGCCTCTTCGTCGGCTGACAGCAGCGCAACGTTGCCGTAGGGCATCAGTGTGTCGAGGTCGCCGGGCATGGTGACCTCGGCAATCACACTCATCTGCAACAGATCCGAGGCATCGATGATGCGGGCCGTATCGCTCTCTCCGATGAACATCGTGTCATCGTCACGGAAGACATACCCGCCGTTTCCACTGGTTCTAAGTTCACTGACATACGTCGGGTTTTCACGGTCGGAGATGTCGTACACCAGCACCCCCGAGCCCTCTGTGGTCAGCGCGAACAAGGCGTGAGGACCCGAGACGCTGGCACTGTACGCTTCATGCAGCATGCCATCTGCATCCAACAAGTCGAATCGACCGCCTGGGATGGGTTGTGGTTCGATCGGCACCGAGATGTCAATGAGCGCCGCTTGCCGCTCCTCACTCCCACCGACAAATAGCGTCGAGCCCATGGCGTAGACAAAGCCAGCGCGCAGGGGTGGATCGAAGGTGAATTGGTTGACCATCAGCGGATTGTTCGGGTCTTGCGCGTCGACGACGAACACCCCATTGTCGGCTGCAGCCACGTACAGGTACGGGTACTGCCAGGAGACGGAGTGGACCGTTCGCGGGTAGCTACCGATAATAAAGGTGACCCCGGGAAGCTCAAGGCGGCTGATAAGCTCCGGACTGGATGGGTCATCCACGCGCCAGAACTGCACACCGAGGACGTCTGTATTGACCATCCAGTCGCCACCAAACTGACCCTCGAGGTGCAGAAAAGCTGCGGTATGCGTCTCGCGCATCGACAGCTCGGCGGTGGTGCCGACAAGCAGCGGTGAACAGGGCGTGGAGACGTCGAAGACGGAGACCCCACCGTCACCAATGTCTCGTGCCCATGGCATGTATGCGTATCCACGGAAGGGGTAGACGCCGTTGTGTACATCGTTCCGGTCGAGGGGTCCGGCGTCGAGAAAGCCACACGGCTCGAACAGGTCATCTGCGGTAAACGCGGTGTTCGGCCCTCCTGGCCCTAGCCATTCTGGGGCGTTGTCGAGATCTGGAAAGACATACGGCTCCGGCCGTTCATTGCATCCCAACAACCCAATGACCACCAACCAGCGCATTCGTACGACCTCCGAAGACCGCCAGTGTAGCGGCTAAGACGGTCCACAGGACAGCCTGCGACGTCAAATGCCAGTCACGCCGCATCCCGCGCGCGAACGGCCAGCAAGCATCCTTCACCGTCACGGGACGACAGGCCGGTGGAGCCGGCGTCGAGGGCAGAGAGCAAGGCTCTTACAGCACTGCTGTGCGGCGGAGCGACGACGCCATTGGGGCGGATCCGCAGCTTATAAACCGGGGCCAACGGGGTAGGCAAGGAGGGGCTCGAACCCTCAAGGTGGTTTCCCACCGGCGGATTTTAAGTCCGCAGCGTTTACCAATTTCGCCACTTGCCCGACGTTGGTTTCAGCCCACTATCACGGCGACTAGCAGTGCCGCAATGCCGGCGAGCGTACCGAATTGAAGGAGCACAATAGCCCCCATTCCTGCCAACAACAGTGGTGTGCGGTCGGGGCCACTCGGTGCTGCCGCAACGTGGGTTTTCGGCGGGGGGGGCGGCAGTTGAGAATCAGTCAACGCGTCTTGGAGCGCGTCGATTCGGTCTTGCAGACTGGACATCTCGGACTGTACTGCCGCGGCCCGTGCACGGGCGACATCACGCTCGCGGATCAGGGCTTCGATGACTGGACCCGGCACAGCAGCTGGATTTTCTTGCTCGTCTTTGCGCGCAGCCAGCGAAATCCACTTGCGCGCGAGGTCGTCCAGAGCATTTGCCAGGGTCGCAGCATCTGCGTAGCGACGTTCCGGTGCGATGGCCAGCGCGCGATCGAGGACCTTGAGCACGTCGTTCGTGAGCTCGGCTTCCAGCCCCTCATCTTCTTCGCCCAGGGCGCCGCGAAGGGACTCACGAATGGCGGTACGGTCGGGCTGCGGAAGGTGTTCCGGTGTAGGAAAAGCGGCCGGCTGCAGTTCCTTCTCGAAGAACTGGGCAGGAGAGCTGCGGTACACCTCGGCGATCTGTTCTGCGCGTGCCGGGCCAAAGCGAAGACTTGCCGTCCCGTTTCGCGGAAGCGCACTTCCATCGAGTACAACGCGCCGCATACGCAACATAGCGAACGCTATCGCTCCGAGCGACCAGACATCCACCGCTTTGGGTAGATCGATTCGTGCGTGAAAGCGGAGCTCGGGCGCAAGGAATGCGCCACCCCCAGGAACGACATCGCTCTCGGCCCACGGGCTGTCTTTCGGCGGGTCGACCGGTGGGGCACCGAAGTCACTGATCAGCCATCGGCCTGTGGTTCCAAGCAGAACATTGGTGGGCTTCAGGTCGCCGTGCGCGCTGTCAAGACCGCCACGTGCAGCAGCATGCTCGTGCCAAGCATCGACTTGGCGGGCGACTTCAGCAAGCACTGTCATGAGTCGGCCGAATGCATCGGGCTCGCGAAGGGTCCGCCCCCACCAGTCTTCTAGATTCCCACTACACCACTCTAGGACCACGCCAACCACGGACGGATTTCCGACGACGTCAATGACCCTTGGAGCGATCGGTTGTGCCGCTGTACTTGCGAAGGTCAGGGTGCGAATTTCACGCTGGAGTTGGTCCAGGGACTTCTCACCCCCTTCTGTCCACAGCTTCAGTGCGAGCGGTGTCTCCGGGCTTGGCGATTGACTGCCCTCGGCCAAGCCCACTGCTTGAACCTTGCGAACAGCAGCCACTCGCCCATGACGTACGGAGGCTCCTTTTACAGGCATAAAGGCGCGGCCTCCACGGCCCTTCCACACCAATGGGAGGGTCGCGGTAGCCATTAGAAGCGCCCACCAATGCGGAACCCTGGGCCTTGGTCAACAATGATTCCCCAGGTCAGTGCACTGACGCCCGTCGCACCCACAACTGCCGAGGCGATTACCAGGTTGTTGGTCGATTGGCGTGCTTTGCGAGCATCGTCTTCGGTCTTGGCTTCGTCGAACTGGCCGCGAGTAATTGTGGAGGCGTAGTACAGGCCACCAGCCGCAGCCACTGCCACCGCGCCGCCAATGATGAGCGGGGTCTTCTCGGGGGCACGCACGATGGTCACACCACTTATCGGCGGAGCACTCACTCCTTGTCGCTCGGCGAGCCGAGCCGCATCACGGGCGGCGCGCTCGGCTTCTTTCTGAATGCGACGCGAGTCCCGCGGGTCGGCTTCAACCGGTGCGGCCGCAGCCACGACGTCGCCTAGGAGGTCAGCCGGAAAAGCGTTGCCTTCGATGACCCAACCACTGATTGCCCCCGCGAGGTCACGCTGAACCAAGTGGGGCCTCCCGAGGGTGGCCGACACCGATCCGGTCAGTCCGCCATCCAAGAAGATTCGCCCCTCTTGAAAAGAGGCGTCCATGGACTCGGGGTTCGCATCTGCTTCGACACGAAGGTCGAGGTACATCAGACGAATCGGTGAGTCCATGGGCATGTCTTCAGTGCCATACTCAAAGGTGGGGTCGGTCTCGAGAGCGGTCAGGAACCATTGGCGCCCGCGTTCCTCATTGCCGCTCATCCACTTTCCGGTGCCAATGCCCCGGTAGATGCGCCCTACAATTGCGTAGGGAATCGGCTCTTCAAGACAGGCAAGATTTGCCTCCATCTTGTCCGCAGTACCGCCCGCAGCAGCAGCGTCTCCGGAACGGAGAGAGTCCTCCACCACCGTTAGGTCGTCGATAAGAGCCCCCGTGTCGTACACGCCATCGCACGCTTGTGCAGTGGGAATCGCGTACAGCGCGAGGGTCGTAGCCAGAGTCAGCGCGAATGTGCGGCCCAAAGAGCCTCCTTTCAAGTCAGAGGCTACCAGCTAAGAGCGCGGTCGGCCATCACCCGGGGGGTGCAAACGTCTAGGTCAGCCTATCATTCCGCGAATCGGACGGTCTAGCGCAGCTTGTCGCTAGGCAATCACAAACAGAACTTGTCCAGCGCTGACCGACTGGCCGTCGGTCACGCGCACTTCGGAGAGCACACCGCCGCTTATGGCTCGAACTGGGGTGAACGTCTTCATCACTTCAACGAGCGCCAGCGTGGTTCCAGCGGCTAGATCATCGTCGACCGAGACGAAGGGCGGCGAAGAGGGTTCGCTGCGCAGGTAGACGGTTCCGTCAGTCTCGGCACAAATCGCGGTGCACCCTACTGGGACGTCTGCAGACACCGCCTGTGGAACGACGAACACTCCGCCCGTTCCCTCGCCAACGCGACAAACAACCGTTCCACACTCCACCCATTGCCCGGAGACCAACTCAATCGCCGAGCCGGCCATCCCTTCTGGGACCACAATAGCGACGCGCCGACCCGTCTGCAGAACATGTCCGAGGACCATGCCGGGGTGAACCGGACCGCCAAGGACAGTGGCTGGGGTGAACACGCCGACCGTTGGGCTCAACAGCTGGTCATCTTGAATCAGTGCGGTGGACATAGAACCTCCAAGTCGAACACGCTCCAGATGCGCGGGTTCTTTGTGCGACGCGAACCTGTGTTTTGCCAGGCCATCTCGACCAATGCTACCAACCACGGCCGCAGACGGGTCACGGCGACGACTTCGTCTGTATCCATGCGACTCGCGGCATCGACCGGGTCCATATCGCCGTCGATTCGGGCGGCAGTCTCAGCCATGCCACGCTCAATCTCAGCGCGCTCGGCCGGGTCGTCCGTTGCAATCTCAAAGTCATCGTCCAGCTTGCTGTTGTACGTAGCGATGGCCAGGGTTCGCCCTTCCATGACCGACTGCCGAGTCAACGGCGTAGACAACTGAACCACCGGATCGTAAGGCAAGCCCGCCATGGCGTAGTAGCCGGCACCACTCGCTTTGCGCAGCAGGACAGTGAACATCGGCGTGCTGTTGGTGCTGTTGGTGTAGATGAGGTTGCTACCGTAGCCGAGCAATCCTTGCCGTTCGGCTTGAACACCAATGTCGAACCCGCTGATGTCCTGGAGCCACAACAGCGGAATGCCGTCTGCGTTGCAGGCTCGGGAGAACACGCTGATCTTGGCAATACCTTCGCGGTACAGCGCTCCGCCGGCCCGCTTTCCATGCCCAGGTTCGTCAACGATGCCCTGACGGTTCGCAATGACTCCTACCCACAACCCACCAATCCTGGCCAAGCCCGTGACCATCTCCCGTCCGACGTGCCCCATGACCTCGTGGAACAGACTGTCGTCAACCAAGCGCCCAATCACATCGTCTACGTCGTAGGCCTGACGCGAATCACTTGGAAAGACCTGTGCAAGCTCTGTTGGGTTGAACGCAGGAGGTGCCGGAGACTTGCCGTGGCGGTAGAAATCGGCCCCGCTTGACGGCAGCTTTGACAGTTCGTCTTGCACCCAGTCAATGGCGGTCTTGTCGTCGGGGACGCGGACGTCTGCACAGCCGGACTGGTGCACATGAACTTCCGGTCCACCAATGGATAGGCTGGTAAGCTTCTGTGACTTGGCGCCGCGAATCAACGCGGCTCCAGCGATCACCATGTACGCAGACTCAGTCATAGCCACGCGGTCGCTGATGATGGGCATGTAGCCACCACCGGCGATGCAGTCGCCGAAGACGGCGGCAATCTGCGGCACACCGGCGTCTGCCAACAGCGCGTTCTTCTTGAAGATGTGTCCTGCACCTGTTGCACCCGCGAAGGAGCGGCTCTGCTCCGGCAGAAACAGACCCGAGCAGTCGACGAGGTAGACGACTGGAAGGCGGAGACGCAGCGCCATTTCCTGGGCCCGCTCAATCTTCTCCGGGGTCTTCGGCCACCACGCTCCGCTCGCCACCGTGTTGTCGTTGGCGATGACCACCGTCCACCGATCCCCAATGCGCACAAAAGCGGTCACCACACCCGCTCCGGGTGCAGGGCGACGGGAGCCACGGAAGGTGACGCCCCAGTTGACCAGCGTGCCGACTTCAAACACCTCGGACGTGTCGTCCTTCAGCTGTTCAATGCGCTCCCATGTGGTGAGCTTTCCCTTTTCGTGGACGCGGTCGCGGTACTTCTGTCCCCAGCCATCGTGCACCGTAGCAATCTTCTCGGCGAGCTTCGCCTCAAGGGCCTCGATGTGCTCAGGTGACGCCTCTGCGTGCAGGTCATTGCCAACAGGATGTAGATGAAGGATGCCCATTATTTGGCTCCCAACAGGTCGCGTTCGAGCGACTTGGTGTCGTAGTTGCCACTGACAAACGCATCCCAGTCGAGGATTTGTTGTAGCAATGGAATGTTGGTGGTCACGCCGCCAATGGTGCTTGTAGCCAGTGCCTCACGGGCTCGGGCAATCGTAGCCGGGCGGTCTGGACCGCTGATCACCAGCTTGGCAACCATCGAATCATAGTACGGCGGAATGCTATCGCCTGCGCGCAGGTGGGTATCCACGCGAATCCCGTCGCCTTGTGGCCAGTTGAGCGTACTCACGGTGCCTGGGCACGGACGGAAGTTGTCCGCGGGGTCTTCAGCATTCAATCGAAGCTCGATGACGTGGCCGGATGGCACCAACGCATCTTGGGCGACGGGCAGGCGCTCGTTAGCGGCCACTCGGAGTTGCCATTCGACAAGGTCAATGCCGAGAAGTTCTTCGGTGACGCCATGCTCCACCTGCAGCCGCGTGTTCATCTCCATGAACCACATATGGCCGTCTGCGTCCAACAACATCTCGACCGTACCCGCTCCAACGTACCCGCTCTTGCGAACAGCTTCGGCGACCTTGGGCAATACGCGAGCGCGCTCTGCAGAAGACAGTCCCGGAGACGGCGCTTCCTCGATGACTTTCTGGTGCCGACGCTGGATGCTGCATTCGCGTTCGTACGCATGGACCGCCTGGCCCCAGCGGTCACCAACTACCTGGATCTCGACGTGACGCCCGCCGACGATGCGCTTCTCTAGATACATCCGACCGTCGCCAAACGCACTGGTCGCTTCGGCAACCGCATCGCGCCAGGCATCCGCGAGCTGGCTGGGTTCATCCACTGCGCGCATTCCGCGACCGCCACCACCGGAGACGGCCTTGAGCAGCACCGGGTAGCCAATTCGGTCGGCTTCGCGCTTGGCGGTCTCGAGGTTCGGCAAGAAGCCGTCCACGCCAGGAATCGGGTCCAAGCCCAATGCGGTCATGGTGTCTCGTGCGAGAGCTTTGTCTCCCATCTGTCGCAGATGGTGTGGGTCTGGCCCGACAAACGTAATGCCAGCTGCAGCACAGCGGACGGCGAAGCGATGGTTCTCGGACAGGAATCCCCAACCTGGGTGAATCGCCGACGCGCCGGTGTGCCGAGCCGCCTCGAGGATAGCCGCCTGATTAAGGTAGCTCTCGCTGGCCCGTGGACCGCCGATACACACCACATGGTCCGCGTCCGCGAGCCACTGTGCGTCGCGGTCGGCGGTGCTAACCACCGCCACTGATTCAATTCCCATGCGCTTACAGGTCTTGTGAACCCGTGCGGCTACTTCGCCTCGGTTGGCGATGAGTAGGCGTCGAAACATGCAGCCTCCGTAGACGCAGGGCGACTAACGCAGCGATCTGGATTGGATGACGCAGATGGACAAGCGATTGACAGGACTTGTTGTCGTACCGGCAGACCCAGGCCTACGACAACCTAGAAATCTGGCGCTCGCACCTCATCTGGCGACTGGGTGAAGACCAAGCGGTCTCGGAATCCCGTCGAGCATGGAAACTGGCCGTCAAGGTCGACCAACGCATCACAATCTGCTTGCGGCTCACACACCTGCTCGAGATCGAGTGAGTTCGTTGCGGTCTCCGCCATGGGTGTGTCCACGTCTACTGAGAGCTGCTCAAAGGACACCACCTGCGGCCTGAAGTCTCCACTCAGTTCAAAAGTTGTCCGAATAACAACGTCGGTCGCCAGAAATGTGTAGCGGTCTCGCAAGGCTTGGACCTGTTCCGCCGGTCCACACTCGTAGTTACCGTCCAGCTCATATCGGCAGTCCAACTGCATCGGTCTCTGACAGTCGTCAAGCTCAATGGTGAAGGTCTGTGCTGCTGAATCGACCTGACGAATGATATAGCTCGGAGTCCAGATCGTGTTCCGGCCAAGGCAGTCCGGCTCGAGCGGAAGCCGGCCCTCATGACACTCAAACCGGGCCGCATCTGACCAGTCATACCGGTACCAGGTACCCTCGGCTGGCCCACTAGCAGTGAAGGCTGGGTCTAGCGGGCGCTCGGTGTCCGCCACCGGCTCCACGTCCGGGCCTTCTTGGTCAGTCCCATCGGAGGTCGAGCACGCGGCCAGTACAAGAGAGAAGGCTACCGTGAAACGCCACATCAGATTCGCACCTGGGGAGACACACATTAAGGTGCTGGTTGGGTAAATCACGCTATCACGCTATCACGTTGGTCGCTTGTGTTGACGCAATCGCATGCGCTGTACGGCTCACACGTGAGACCCAACCGACACGTTGTCGCTACAGCGGGCATTGGTGTGTTCTTTTCCCTCGCGGAGCGACTACACATGTTCGTCTCACCAAACAGGTAGTCTCCATGACCTCCGACCCGTTTCAGCCACCGAAAGCCAGCCCAACATCCTCCCCGACCTCCCTCGCGTTGTTGGTACAGCTGGGCGTCGTCTCCATCCTACAGAGCGCCTTACTGTCGTGCTGTTGCGGCCTCTTGGGAGTGCTTGTCGCTTGGGTACTGCCTGTCGTCTGCATTGCCTGGGGTGCGATAGTCTGGCAAACCCCCGACAGCAGCGAAGAGGAACGCTATCAAGGCCGCCTGGGCGCCATGCTCGGTCTTGCCGGACTCGCGACTATCCCACTGACGTTTGCCATCGCCGTGTGCATCGGCATCGCCTTCGGGTCTATCAGCGCATTGTTCAGCGGCTAGAACCGGAGTGATGAGTCGCTTTATGGCTTCCTGTAGGCCAGCACGTGTTCCCAGCGCGATGTCTCGCGGGCATGGTCCACGCGCTCGATGCTCGCCCGAGCAACAGACTCTAGCCCCACTTTGCGGGCCGCAGCGTCGCTAGGGGCGCTTGAATCAATCGCCCCTGTTGGCGTGATGCCGTCGCCGATGACGATGCACAGGATTCCGCCAGGCTTCAGCGCTTTGGCAGCTGATGCCGTCCACGCCTCGGTGCCTTCCACCCACGACCGCCGCGCCTGACGTGACTTTTCACGCCAAGATTTACGACTTCCAAGCTCGTCATACACATTGTTATCGCGTTCTTCAAACCACACATGACGCAGGTGCTGCAGCGCGACGTAGTCATAGGTGCCCGGGTACGGTGGCGAGGTCAGCACCAAGTCGACAAGCTGCCCGACGAAGGGCTTACGCGCATCTCGAAGCTCAATTTGGCTCTCCGGCGTGCTCTCAGGAACGACCTCACGCAGAGCCGCAATCCGACGGCCGAGCTCGCGGACCTTCTTGTGAAACAGAATCGCCGCAGTTCCAGTTGGGCGGTTGTGCTTGAGTCGCTGGGCAGAAGTGTCCGACTTACGCCAGCTGGTCTTTATCAAAATCGACGAGAAACACGCCTCAAGTATCGGGCGGATCTCGGGATCGGCCTCAAGAATACCCTGTCGAATCGATTCGAGTTCGGTCAACACATAGGGTGCATACCAATCACGGCAAGGCTCTAGGATGTGCTCAGGAGGCATCTCTGTGGCTTTCCGTGCCTGTTCCGCAAGCTTACGTGCCAGTGATCGGGCCTTGGTCAGCGTCTCTTCCGTCGCCGTGGAGGTTCGCGCCAGCGCCGTGCGAATGGCCGTGCGCGACAAGTCGGTTCCAGCGGTTTTCCGGCCGGCAACGCGGGCCTCCACCAGAACCGTTCCCCCCCCGCAGAACGGGTCGTACACGCTTTCTCCTGGAAACAGCTCCAGCAAGGATTTTGCCGTGTCGGGGTTTAGACCGGCTGGGTAGGTGTGGAAGAGGTGGGTGTAGCGATCATCGAAGACATCGATGGCTAGGGCATCCCCCATCGCAGCTGCAACAGCAGCGTCACCGAGGAGAATACGTTCGTGGGCGGCTATGGCGCGTGGCTTTCTCATGGCTGCCTCGTAGTCCGGCGTGTACCGGCTGGACAGGGTCAGGACGCAACGAAACGCAAGGCCGTCGTTCGCTGCTGGTGTGCAGGCACGTCTCAGTGCCCGTATACTGGTCATCACCACCGATTTTCGATGATTGTTTTCGGCTCAGCACGGTCGCGGGTCCAAAGGTGCGGATACTGAATGAACCTCACAGACGCCGAACTGACCGACCTGTATGAGCGCACTGCTCACGTCGTGTACCACCGCTGCTTGCGCATCCTCAAGAATGAGGAGCAGGCACGCGATGCCGTGCACGAGGTGTATGCGCGAGTGCTCATCAAGGGACACCAGTTCCGCGGCGAGAGCGCGCCCATGACTTGGCTATACCGAATCGCAACAAACTACTGTCTCAACCAGCTGCGCAACCAGCAGGGTCGGCGAAAGAAGCTCGCTATCAATCGCCTCGACATCGTCGGTGACGGCTTCAGTTCGCCCAGCCAGACCGACCGCGCCGACTTGAACCTGGTCACGGCCATGCTCAACGAGGTCGACCCCGAGACCCGTCAGTGTGTCATGTACACCTTCTTCGATGACTGCACGCGCCAAGAGGTCGCCGACCTTGTTGGCGTCAGCGTTCCAACAGTCCGTAAGCGCATCCGTCAGTTCCTCGAGCGGGCCCGGAGGCAGCTTGGGGTGTCGATTGCTGCTGTTGTAAGCCTACTCTTTGTACTCGGTTTCGGAGGTGTTGTATGAGTGATGAGCACCGTCCCGGAAACAACGGTGACTCGCGTATGAGTCGCTTTCTCCTCGACCGCTACCATATCGGCGAGCTGTCGGACGAACAGGCGAGAGCGGTTGAAGCCGCTCTGCGCTCTGACCCGGCTGCTCGACAACACCTAGCCGAGCTGGATGCAGCCAAGTCCCAGGTTCCGGTTCTCGATCTTGAGCGGTTGCGCCCAAAGACCGTGGTGCGCGAAACACCGACCATTCCGGAGCCGGCCAACCGTCCCAAATGGCACCTATTCTTACCGCTCATTTTGGCGGCCCTAATCCTGTTGGCCATGGTCCCCGCGCTGGTGGCTCCAACGGACCCCGGTACCGTTGCCAATGACTACGTGGGTGTTCGCGGTGACCGCAGCCTGCTCGTGTACCAGCTCATCGGCGATTCGCTGCGAGACTACGACGGTCGGCCCCTCGCAGCTGGAGAGTCGATTGGCCTCGGTGTCCATCCCGATGGAGCCATGGGCGTTGTAGTCGTCAGCGTCGATGGTGAGGGCCAAGCCTCGGTTTTGTATCCCGAGAGTGGCATGGACCCGGAACCCCTTGTTGGCGACGGCCGAACGGTCTCGCTGCCGGGAACACTGATCTTGGATGACGCTCCCGGCCCAGAGACCCTCATCGCCGTGTTCGACCGCGATGTCGACGAGGTGTTGAGTGAAGCGGCAGACCGATATGACGCCCGCGGCATCGACGGTCTGACCGACTGGGCCGATGACGATACCAACGTAGACGTCGCCATCGTCGAACGCCTCACTGTGCTGACGCCGCAGTGATTGCCCTGGTCCTCGCCACAGCGCTGGCTGGAGACCTACGGGTGGGACTGTTCGTCGGCAACGACAGCGGAGCAGCCTCCCAGGACCCACTGTTGTTCGCAACCAGTGACGCTGAAAAGATGCGCGAACGGTTCATCGAGACGGGTGGTATCCGTGAAGACAACGCGGTCCTACTGGCAGACGAGTCTAGGCGTGATGTGGTCGAAGCCTTGCGCGGACTCCGACTCAAAGTGGAACAGGCGGAAGCCGACGGCGATGACACCCTGGTGATCTTTTACTACTCGGGCCATGGCGATGCGGCGGGCCTACAAATGGGCACCAGCACCCTGCTCCACGAAGAGCTGCGCAGCCTGCTCGACGCGACAAAAGCCGATGTTCGCATCGCGATTCTGGACGCCTGCCAATCGGGTGCAGCCGTTCGTCAAAAAGGCGCGGTCCGGGGGCCGGCTGCGGCATTAGCCGTGGACATTGACCGGGTGCGCGGAACAGCCTTTCTCACCTCATCCGCCGCCAACGAGTTCTCACAAGAGTCGGCAGAGATTGGCGGTGGCTTTTTCACCCACTACCTCCACACCGCCCTCGCCGGCGCAGCAGACCTCGATGCGGACGGTACGGTGAGTCTGGCCGAGGCGTACGCATTCGTTCACACCGAGACCGCGTTCTCCACCCGAGAGGCCGCCGAGCAACAGACCCCCACCTTCGACCTCGACATTGTGGGTTCGGGAGACGTTTGGCTCACCCAGCTAGACGCGGACACCGCCAGGCTATCGTTTCCTGGCGACATGCCTGGAACCTACGCGGTTTGGGATGACTCACGTCGCCGATATGTCGCCGAAATTGAAGGGTCCACTCCCACGACAGTCGCCGTCCCCGCTGGGGTTTTTTACGTACAGCACCGGCTCCCCGCGTTCGTCGAACAGGCTCAGTACGTGGTGGATGACGGTCAAACTTCGGTGGTTAGCCTTGGCGACTTTGCCGCAGTCGCCTACCACGACACCGCGTCACGCGGCCCCCTCGAACGCCAGATCCGCCGCGCGAAGATGCCTGATCTTCAGCTTCAAGCAGTGTTTGGCAGCCGGGGCTTTGGAAACAACGTCACGGGGAATCAGTACCTGCCGGCCCATGCCCTCGCCGGCGTCCGTGCACGGTGGCTGCGCGACTCTGGACCGTACGTAGACGTGGACATCCTCGGAGGCGGCGGCAATGGCGTCTTGGCCCTGCCGCAGGTGGGGGCCGTCGACATCCACATGCAAAGCACGTCGTTCGGAGCCGGCATTGGCTTTGCAACCAAGCCGAATATCGTTCGTGCAGGGATAGGAGCCCGCGCAGAACTCATCGGTTTCGCGAGAGATTTTCCCGATGGCGAAGCGGAATCACAGAGCTTGTTCCGCCCCTCCTTTGGCGTAGAGCCGTGGGCAGGCATCCACTACGGTCGCTTCTCGTTTGACGTAGGCATGGCCTACATGCTGCTGCCTACGCGTTTTGATGACCGGTCAAACTGGCCTATATACGGCGAACTCACTGCACGAACCGGGATTCGATTTTGACAGGCCTGCTGTTCCTCTTGTTGGCTGGATGTGGAGACCCCATCTCCAACGCGCTGTTCTATGAAGACGCTGACTTCCTCGCTGCATTGCCTGGACGAGACCGGTTGGCAGCACCAGAGATTCTACTCATTTCAACAGTTGGCAACAGTACTATCCATGCACTGGGTGTGGAACAAGCACAGGGCATTGCCACCCTTCTCGACCCGTTGGCGCTTACCGGAGACCAACTGCGAACCACGTCGCCATCCGTTCGTACCGACGACTTCCGCTCGTGGGCTGCTACTCCCATTGTGCGCGAAGACGGCGCACAATGGTGGGCACGTGCCGAGATCAACCGACCGTCAGAGGGTCCGTTCACTTGGAACATCGACTACGCGCAGGAACGCGAGGGCCCGTGGTTAGAAACGGCCCTTGGCCAGCAAGAAGCTCCCAATACTGGGGTCTTTCAGTACCTCGTAGACAACGACGGTACCGAAAGGACCTTCCAGAGTCGCTACGGTGTCGATGTAGACGGCATCTCGTCTCTCGAGCTGTCCTTGGGCCTGGGCCCCTTTGCTGGGGACTTGTACTGGGCCATTTCGGGGGACGGCAGCATCACCTGGACAGGCCGGTTCGACATAGGCGACCGTGATGATGTGCTGGGCGCGGCGCAAGTCGCCCAGACGTTGATCGGAGGACGTGCCGAAGGATTTGCGCTGAATGACCAGACCTTGTTCTTCGCCGAGTGCTGGGATGTCACCGGACGCGTGGTGTGGTCGTTTGACAGTGTGCTGGGCGAGACCGGTCGAGCCGAGAGCTGTGCACTCGGCGACCTCTTCGACGACGACCTAGCCGAGTAGCCCTTCAATGACGTCCGCTGCGCGGTCTGCAGCGTCCAGACGAGCTTGGGTTAGAGAATGGTCGGCCATGGTCGCGAGCTTGATGGTGTCATTGGCGAGAGCTTCGACTCGCTCCACCACAGCGTCTGTATCCCAGTTCTGTTCAACTTGGACTTCCGCTGCGCCGGCCTCTTCCAGTCCGCGAGCATTGCCCTCTTGATGGTTCTCGGTCACGTTCGGGCTCGGAATCAGCAAAGACGCCTTCCCAACGGCGGTAATCTCAGCCAGTGTGGATGAACCCGCGCGAGCAACGATGAGGTCCGCTACCGCGTAAGCATCGCCCATCCGGTCCTCGTACGCGACGAGGACGTAGTCGATGGGAAGCTGTGGAAGTTCTTTGCGCACTGAATCTTCGTACTTCGGGCCGCACAAGTGGAGAATCTGGAACACTCGAAGCCGCTTTCCCAGTGCAATCGCCAGCTCATTGATTCGCGCCGCCCCAAGAGAGCCGCCGACCAGCAACACCACTGGCCGGTTGGGGTCGAGGCCGTAGCGAGCCGCCGCCACTACCCGGTCCCCAGCAAGGACCTTGGGATTGACGGGAACCCCCACTACATGGCGTGGAGCGCTTCCGGGCATGCGGCCACGCGTCTTTTCGTAGGTCAACAGTATCGCTTGAGCCACACGCGCACACAGCTTGTTGGCGAGACCAGGCACCACGTTGGCCTCATGGACCAGCCGTCCACGTCCGAGTGTCCATGCGGCCAGAACAGGCGGTGCCGAGATGTAGCCTCCGACGCCCAACACAAGGTCGACCTTGTCTTGCTTGAGCTGACTTCGAGTGGCCCAGGTTGAACGAAGCAGACCCAGGGCAAAGCGAACCTTACCAATGAGTCCACCCCGTGGGTATTGCAGGGCGCGCACAGGCCGGAAGGTGTAGCCACGCTCGGGTGCCACCCGCGCTTCTAGACGCTCGGGATCACCGTAGTACAGAACGGTGTGTCCGCGCGCCGTGAGGACATCGCCGATAGCCAGGGCTGGGTAGACGTGCCCACCGGTACCCCCGCCAGCTAGTGCAATTGTTGCCATTGTTTCTCCCAGAAAAGCGATCTAGCCCAACAGTTCCTTGGCCGCTTCGACCTCTTCCGGCGCCACATACAACCGTGCGATGCGTCTGGCATTCGCGTACCCCTGCAGGACACGACTCTCTTCTTGGAGCGTAGTGACTCGGCTTCCGGATGACCCCGGCAATAAGGCTATTTGGCCTGCCTTCTCGCGCTTTTGACCAAAGACATTGTACCGCGACAGCTTGCCAGTCGAGCCGGCTTGTATGACGTCAATACCGGCACTTGTGAGCGTCTGAACATGCGATGCCAAGTCGACCTCTGCCGGCGTGCCATGCACCTCGAGCACCCGACGGTATGGGTCGTGCTCGACAATCCGGCGCGCCCAGCCGTCATCCACTGTCCGCAGGTGTGCATCTAAGGCAATATCGTCGAGCCGCAGGTAGGCGTTTAAGTCGGCAGGAATCGACCAGTCGCCCCCCCAGACAAAGCGCTTGAGCAGCTCTTCGTAGACCACAGACTTGTGGTGGAAGTACACCATCAGGAACATGTGGTGTCGGGCGATGAGAAAGTCATCAAAGGCGTACAAGGCGGAGTGGTCAAGCGCCAAAGAGACGTCGCCGTCGCTCGCAAACGTAGCCATGTTGCTGATGAGCCAAGGCACATCGACTTGACCGTACCGAGCACCGGTAAAATAGGAGTCCCGAACCAAGTAATCGAGACGGTCGACATCGAGCTCACTGCTGATGATCTGCGACAGCACCTGGCGGTAGTTCAGCCCGTCCACTTCGAACAGGTCGTCCGTCACGGTCACATCTTGGCTGATCAGAGCGGCCACATGACGCGCGGTGAAGGGGAAGTGCTCGCCGAGCACCCCTGCCAATGAGGTGTGCGCGAGGATGGCAATGGTGTAGTCCTCGTGTGTCGCCCGGCGTTCTTCTTGGGCGTCCTCCGAGTACCAGCCGAGGTTCAACTCTGACAGTGGAGGCATCGCAAACTCGGTGGAGTGCGAGAACGGGGCGTGGCCGAGGTCGTGGCACAAGGCGCCCATTCTGACGAGACTGCGGAAACGCGCCACATGCTGTGGACTGAGCGCGCCGCCGTCGAACACAGAATCGACAGCACGGCCAGCGAGGTGCATGACACCTAGGCTGTGGGCGTAGCGGCTATGCGTTGCACATGGAAACGGCAGGTAGGAGAACCCGGTCGCTTTGATATGGCGAAGGCGCTGAACAAATGGGTGATCAAGGATGCGCCGCTCAGCATCGTTGACTGCAATGGGACCATGAATGGGGTCGCGAACTTCCACCAGAACTCCCGGGCGCCCATGTGTCGGGACGACACAGCAGAGCAGCGCCGCGGTATAACGGCTAGCCGATATGAGACCCATCCGAGACATCGCTGATATCAACACGGACCATGTCCTGTACCACTCGGCCTTTGGGTTCGCGCGGGTTGCAGGTGTGGGGCCTGGTTTTGTGCGTCTGCGCTGGGCAGAGTCCGCGGAGAACCTGCCCGACCGTGTGTCGAATGGCAACATCACTCGCGTCTATGCGCTGTGTGTCTTGAACGGTTTCTTCCACCAGTCCGTGGTTGACCGAGACGCTCTGCTCGAGTTGCTTCATGTGTCCGCAACCGATGCCTTGGCGTTGCTTCTCGCCGACCTTCCGGGCCCCCAGACTAAGCATGACCTTCGCGAATGGCTTGTCCGACGTGGCTTAATGACCGACGACACCTTCGTTCGTTGGTGGGACAGTCTGCAGTCGCAGATCGTCGAAGATGCCCGCTTCACCACCGGCTCCGGCGACATTCAGCTTGTCGACACGGACACCTCTTCCAACCCGCAGGGGCGCCTCGGGCGCCCAGGTCTGACACCAGCACGGAGACTCGACCTGGCCTTGTCTCATCGCGATGAGATTGACCAAGACACCTACCTGACTCACGTGCTGCAAGCCTGGACGGATGGCGGGCCGCAGGTCAAAGATTTGGCACTAGCCGCCTCGCGGAACTTCACCGCAGACCGCATTGTGACCGGCTTCCTCGACCTATCAACCGAAAATGTCGACGGCCTCATTCATGCCCTTCGGCGCAGTGGTTGGGAACCCGTCGACTTAACCAACGAAGTTCGCGAACGCATGGTCCAGCGCGTACTTGACGGCTGCCGCAGCGGCGGCCCGCTAGACGCCGAAGGTCGCCTCACAGCGGTCATGTACCGATGGGGGGCGCCTGAAGTACTCACCGCTCTCGCCCCGCTCGTTGGCGGCCCTGATGGCCAACAACTCGTCCGCGCCACCTTGGCCACACTGCCCCAGCGCCGTGGCGAAGAGCTCGCCTTGGACCTGCTCGAGCGTGTGGGTCAACGCGACGCCACCAGCCTTGCGTCACAGTGGCTTGGCCGTGAGGTAGTTCGCCGCACAGACGAAGACAGCGAGACGATTGCTGCCCGTATTCAAGAGGCCTTTCCCCTCGCCGCTCAGTGGCTCCGCGTGGCCTACGACCCTGAACTGTATGACATGCCCGGACCTGGGCTGTCGGGAGAAGCGTCCGTGACCTTCGAGGAAGCCCCGACTGCCACCTTATGGGCAGACATGCCGCCGCGGCCTGCAAACAGCATCCTGACCACGGCCATTGGCTTGGCTCGCGCACTGGCTGAGCACCATGCGGAAGGCGTCGTCGCTAATCCAAGCCGGAACACCGTGTACATCGAGCCCGATGGCTCGGTACGCATCGATATTCAGGCTGAAGCACTACCGACCGCATTCGCCGAACCCCCAAGCCTGCAAGCCGACCTGCACGCCGCCGGTGTGATGGTCGTAGAGAGCTTGTTGGGCCGAGAATGGCCGCGAGGCATCCCCGTCGCACGCGTGCTTCCGTACCTTCGCCTGGTGGCACCGGATCTCCCCACGACCGCAATCCACATCCTCGATCGCGCGGTCCACCCGGTCATTGCGAATCGTCCTGCAACCGGAGCTGCCTGGCGAAGCCTCATCCAGACGGCCATCGTGACCGAGGAAGCGCGGCGGGCGGAGCCGACCAGCTTCGGGGACTTCGGCCTCGAGGTCGGGTACGACACTCACGTCGGCTACGGCAAGCTGCTGCTCACCCAGACCAACCAAGATGCGCTGTTCATCTCGGGCTCTGGTGACATGCGCATCTTGGTCGTGTGTGACGGCATCAGCACTGCCACCGCAGGAAGCGGTGATGTCGCGAGCGGCATCACGGTTCAGGTAGTGGCAAACCTGTGGGAACAAGCGCTTCCACGACTACGCGAAGCTCCGGGCAGTGAAATCCAAGACTTTATGAGTCGCGCCTTACGCGTTGCCAACCAGGCAGTGTGTGAAGCCGCTCTGCGCTTCGCCGGCGGACGCTTAGATGGACAAGTCCCCATGGGCACGACGTGCGTCATGGCAGTCACCCGTGGCGCAGATGTCTGGCTGTGCTGGCTCGGCGACTCGCGCGCGTACTTGATCGGACAGGGCCAAGCTTCTTTGCTTTCTGCCGACCAAAATCAGGCCGGTGACCGACTCCGCGCGTGGCAAGCCGGCATTGACCCTAAGTGGGACCCCGCTGGGTTCGCCCTTGTTGGGTACATCGGCCACTTCAACGATTGGGGCCGGCCGGAAGCACTTCCGCCCAGCCAGTTCCAAACACGCCTGCTTCCAGGCGAACGCTTGTTGCTGTGCAGTGACGGGGTGTCCGACTACGTAGCGGAGAACCATCCTGCCGTAGCAGAATGTCTGGGTAGAGCGAGTGCTCTGGGAACCTGTGATGAGATCTCTCGCAGGCTGATCCGTCTTGCGAATGAGGCCGGTGGTGGCGACAACTGCTCGGTTGTCATTGCCGCACACCCGTAGCGCCGATGCCGGCCATCAACTTCCGCAAGCTGCCGAAAGGCACTCCCATCGGTCCGTATACGGTTGGTGAGACGGTGGGAAGTGGCGCATTTGCCACGGTCTATTCAGCCACTCTGCCAGATGGCACCCGACGTGCATTGAAGGTGCGACGTGCCGGTGAAGCCAGTCACGACCGGCGCTTTCTACGCGAGTTCGAGTCGATGCGTGCTCTGCGCGTCCCTGGCGTTGTTCGTGTGTATGACGCTGGCCAGGATGCAGACCTTCTGTGGTTTGCCATGGACCTTGTGGACGGACTTCACTTCGACGAAGTTGTTCGCCGCATGCCCACACCACGTGCTCGGGCTCGATTGGCCGCCCGTCTCGGACTGCAGGTCCTCCAGACCCTCGCGGCCCTACACCAACGCGGCATCGTCCACCGTGATGTAAAGCCGTCGAATATCCTCGTCGATTCCGAAGACCGCGTTCACGTCCTCGACTTTGGTATTGTCCGATTTTTCGGTGAGGTTCCCGGCCACCAGACCACGAGTACTGGCGAGATCATCGGCACCGTCCCCTTCATGGCCCCCGAGCAGCTCGCTGGGTTGCCCATGGATGAGAAGATCGACATCTTTGCCTGTGGAATCCTTCTGTATGAAGCCGTTGCTGGGCGCCGAGAGCGGCCGCGAAATCCACTCGCCTGGATTCCGCGCACCTGTCTGGAACGGCCCATTCCCCTCGCCGCCCGATTTCGGGAAGTGTCACGGGGACTGTCACATGCCATTGAGTGCATGCTTACCGTAGACCCAGAAGCACGCCCGACAGCGGATGTCATGGTCCGGCAACTACGCTTAGAAGATGCTGGCAAGCCCTCCATCGAGTGGCCAGAGCCTCCATTCGTAGCGCCCGGTGAGTGGTTCGAGCAGCTGCTCGGATGCATTGGTGACAAACGCAATGCTCACGCTCAGATCATCGAAGGCCCAGCCGGCAGTGGAAAGCGGCGCTTGGCTGAACAAGTGCACCGCGAAGGACTGGTTCAGGGAGTGTGGACGGTCCATACGACGTGCCGTCGTGACCGCGTCGGAGCACCGATTGCCCAGCTGATTCGCCAGGTGGTACGAACCGGTCGCACAGATGACCGCTCTCGTTCCGCCTTTGGTCCAGACGCAGACGCACTCCGCCAGATGTGGCCCCATACCGGCATCCCCGACGAGCCGGAAGAAGGCGGCCAACCCAATCCGACCGAGGTCGCTGGAGCGCTTGCACGAATGCTGCAGCGGCTCGTAGGTGGTCGTCCGTCGCTGTGGGTGGTCAACGCTACAGAAGACGTCGACCCGTACACAGCCGCCGCCATCCTTGCCGTTTCGCGTTGCGCCTCACCCCGCTTGGGACTGCTCATTCTTCATGACCCTCGGTGGGCGTCTGACGCATCTCGGGCCTTGATCAACGCCGTTGAAACCAGCGGTGCCAAACGGCACGCTATTCAGTACGTCTCGGCGGACGTCGCCGCGGAAATCGCCCGGGGTATTGCCCCAGAAGCACCGACACATGGCCTCGCCCGGTGCCGACCCCAGCACGCGGTTGAGCGCGGACTACTGTCGCTGTCCGGGTGGCGAGACGAGGCATTCGCTCCTCCTGCCACGCGACTATGGCCTCTGGCTGTGTTGAATGACCCTGTTCCCGACGAAGTCGTACGGCGTCTGTCAGGTGCCAGCGCCCTAGGCGACGGCCACGTGTCTCGGCACCGACAACACTGTCAGCTTCCTGGACGCATGGCGCTCACCGCTGTGCGCGCCAGGCTTGCCGACCGTAAAGGGGCCGCTCAAAACCTGCTGCGAGTCTGGCGCGGTGTTGGCGCAGTTCCTGACCCAGTTCAAGTTCACCTGCGCCTTCTGTCCGACGACCCCAATCGGGCATTCCCCGCGGCAGCCCGTGCAGCCACCGAAGCTGAGCACTTGGGCCGATACGCTGACGCCAGAGAGCTGTTGTTTTTGCTCAGCACCCTGCCACGACCCACACGTTTGCCACAGGCGGGGGCGTTTGCGCTCGCTCGCGTTCGCGCTCGCACCTTTCTACGAACAGAGCCGACACCCCCTCGCCAATCCCTCGTTGATGCGGTTGCCGTTCATGCCACTTCGGCGGCACAAGAGGCCGATGCTCGTCTGATCATGGCTGAATACGCTCTGCGTCGCGGGCAGACGGAGACTGCCGTGGTCGCTGCATTGCGCGTCGCGGCCGGAGCGGCAACGGTCGCACCGGCAGTCGCGGTGCGAGCGTTGTTGGTCGCCACGCAGACACGTGCCTCGGCCGGTCGCTTGGCTGAGGTCGAGCGAGACCTCTCTCGCGCCGAAGATATCTTGCGTCGTCACCCGGATGCCATGCTCGCCGTACAGACACAGAGCTGGCGTGCCGAGCTGGCGCTTCGAATGCAGGACCTCGGCTTAGCGCGAGACTTGTCGCTTCAGACACTCAAAGACGCCAATACCTTCGGCTACGTTCGCGGGCGCGCCTTTAACGCCGCTCGTCTCGGACAGATTCTGCGCGCGGCCGGCCGCAGGCGCGAAGCAGAGCACTACCTACGCGATGCTCTAGACGCCTTTGACGTGACCGGGGACATTGCTCTACATGCCGAAGTGCGGCTCATCCTGGCCACTCTCGTCGCGGAACGTGGGGACGCGGTCGCTGCCCGCTACCTTCTCGACGAAGCCCTGCGCCGAGTTCGGCAGCTACACATTCAACGCCTAATTCCCGTAGGTCTTCGTGTAGCCCTAGTCGTAGCCTCTCAGGTCGGCGACGCGAATGACGCATCCATAGCGCTGGACTCTCTTCAGGCCAGCGGTATTGATGACAACGAAGCCCCAGCAGCCATCGCGCGATGGTGGCGAACGCGCGGCGACCTGCAGCGAGCCAAGGACGTACCGGCCCCCGCTCAGCACGGCTATGGCCACATGCTGTGGCGCATTGAAGGCGCGCGTGTAGCGTTGGCAGGCGGTGAGCTTGACCGAACTATCCAGCTCGCCACTCGTATTCGGGACGACGCTCAAAAAGGCGGTTTTGGAGAGATCGCCCTGTACGCAACGCTCATCCTGGGCGGTGCCGGAGACATTGACGACAGCTGGGAAGAGCGCCAATCTCGCGCTACCGAGAGCCTGAATATCGATGTGTACCTGGGCGCCATCGAGATGGAAGCGCGCCGGCGTCACCTTGCTGGAGATGCCCGCGGAGCGCGTGCCGCTTGGCGTAGCTTGGCGCTTCGTTCGGCGGACCTAAGCTACGCACCCGGGCTAGAAGAAGCGGAAGGCTGGCTCTAACGCCCTCTCCACTTACGAGGCTGGGGTGCTGAGCTCCACTCGGCCGCGACCGTCGGTGCCCGTGGAGAAGCCCTCGACCTGCCAATGGACTCCGCCGACCTCAACGCTCATGCCGCTGTAGATGACAACGGCGTCAGCACCAAATGGGGCCAACTTCGCGCTCATCTTCGAGACCGTTCCGGCGGTGCCGTCGGCAAAATCACGGTCCCAGAAATTTCCGCAGCCGACACGAACTTCGCCAAGCTTTCCTGCAGTAGCTTCCTTGAGCATGACGCGGCGACGGTCAGCCGGGGCAGGCCTAGACACAGGGGCTGCGGGTGTTGCTTTGCCGTCGAGCGCTTCTAGGAGCGCTGCCTTTTGCGCAGCATCCATGCCACGGTAGAAGCGAATGGTCATCTTCAGCGAGACGTTCCCAGCACCCCTGATGTGCGGTTTCAGCGCGTCGAGTGTGGCCATAGGGTCCGCACCCGACTCAACACGTGCTCGCCAAACCGAGCCTACGGCTTTGTCATACAGGGACAACAAGGCCTCTTCATGCTGCGAAAACCACCCAGGGTCCGTGCGTGAAAGGTCCTTCAAAAACGTTTCACCGTCTCCGGTCAAGGCATCTTCTTTAGCCATCACGAGCATAGCGTCCGTCACGCCGTCCCCGCTGTTCCACGAGAACGCCGCATAGAAGAGAGCCTCTCGCATGGACCTGCCGGTCACGCCATCGATAGGAACCGGCGTGGTCATCTCGAAGCCGTCATCCCCAGCGGCAGCCAGCTCGCAAAGTACTTGGCCGCCCCAAGCAGACATACACGAGTTGTAGAACGACAGCGCAATCGCACGCTCCATCGTGGTGCCAGTCCGGAGGTAGCCAGCGACGGCTTCACCGATGCGCTTTTGCACATCAACCTGACCCGACAGTGCCCGGTACGCGTGAATAAGTCCGTCAACCGCATAGCGGTCTTCTCGACCCCGGTACGACAACGCGTGTTCATTGCGCATGACGGCGGCAACGACACGCAAGACCTTGGCCTCACTCCACGCGGAGAACGTTCCTTCGCCCTTATCCATTCTTACGAGTCCTTCTTGAGGTCATTAACGTCTACCCAAGGGTAAATCTTCTTGAAGATATCGATGGACATCGGCTTGGGATGAGAGCTTCCCCATGGGTTGCGCATGCTAACCATCTTGGTCTTCGCATCCACCGAACGGAAGCTGTACGCATGGTTCGCGTACACATCGTACTCGTCCATCAGCTTCTTGACGTCGTCCTTGGTGGAGTCGCCACCGCGTGTCCAAGCGGTCAACGCCGAGTTGTCTTCAATCTCAGAATTCAGACGACTGAGCAATACATCTTCGTCTTCCGAGCCGGCGTACACCCTCTCATTCTTGACTCCCGTGATGGCCTGAACAGCTTCGCCCGGGAAGCCGCCTTCGATAGGACCGTAGCCGCCGCCCATGTTGGCGTAGGCCTTCTCAATCATCTGCGGCCACATCTCGGCTTGGCCATCCTCATTGGTGTTCTCGGACTGCGCGTACTTGACGTTGCCGCCGGACATTGGCACTTGGCTGTCCAAGCGCTGAACAACCTTCTTGCCGTCCTTGTCGAACAGCGTCACCGTGTATGTGCCATCTCCATGGTCCTGCACGGCGTCGGCGATGGCCTTCGGGTCCGCTTTGGCAACCGCAGCCATTCCAGCAATCAGGTAGCAATCGCCCAAGCCGCCTTGGTTGACGTCCTCGTCTGTGATCACCGGCTCGTCTTTCGACCCTTGGACGTAGCCAACGCCATCTTGGGTAGCGTACTCCACGGATGCTGCATCATCTGGAGCGACATCGGGGTTGTCGCTAATGGGGAGGATCGAAGGCCCGGCGATATTGGCGTAGCCAGCATGCTCATTATGCCCCATGTACCTGGACCACTGCGTGGTTAGCTCCGATGCAAAGGTCCAGCCTGTAGCCGTCAACCACTGGCGGAACTTGTCCTTGGATGCAGCGAGGCCTCCAGCACCTGGAGACGCGATGTAGTCGCTGTTGATCTCGGACTGAGCCGTTCCACTACAGGCCTTGAAAGCGAACCATTGAAGGTAGTCTGCCTCCGTAGGCATCTGCGTCTCTTCTTCTCCTGCCTGCACCCCATTCATTGCAACGGGGTCGTAGTTGGCATCCGTGTCGCCCCAGGCAAGAACACGAGAGGTCGCGGCAGTCACGCTGACCGGCTTTGTCACACCCTCCCGCACTTGGTTGATGGACTTGGTCAATCCCCACGTCACGCTGTCGCCTGTGGACGCCCACATGGTGTCGTCTTCCCAGCCCTGATGCATGCCGTCGAATGCGGTCGGCTTGAACAACTCGTAGCCGGCTGAATCGAAGTCCGAAGCGCTGTAGGTGAGCTTCACACATCCGGCGTCAAAGCTTGGGTCGTTGAGCGTCAATGCTTCACGGAGCTCGTTGATTTTCACACCGGTCCCGTCCGCACCCGCAAACCACCAACCCGCGGGTACCTGCCCCTTCGTCTCACCCATCATGTGATCATCGGGTTCGAAGGTATCGTCCCGTTTACTCTGGAACGCCCACGCCTTTTCCGGATTTTCCCGGGCCAACGAGTTGGGGGCCTGCTTCATTTCATCTTTGTATTCATCGCGGCCAACGTAGTTGTACTTGAAGACCGCGTAGATGTTGATGGCCCGGCCCAAACCAGCAGCTCCGGCAATCGCTTCCGTAGAAATGATTTCGCCTTGGAGCAGATAGCGTCCATGATTCGCCGCGACGACGCTCTTCATCGCAGTGTGTAGAGAGTCCACTGACAACGTTTCTTCGTCGAAGGTATTCTCGCGTTTCAGATACTCTTCGACGGCGGTCTTGAACAATGGAAGCGTGCCCGCCAACCGCGGTACGCGAGCCGCGTCGGCGTTCACTTGGTCCCACTTGTGTCGCGCAACGCCGTTGGCAGGCTGTGCAAGAAGCCAGTCAAAGTCGCGGACGGTGTCATCGCCAAACAGGACAAACCCTTGTGTGAGGTGGGTCATGGCCGATTGTTGACGGGTACGGATGAGGCCCAGCACCCGCTGCTTTGCCGAGGGGTCAGACGAGTCCTTAAATCCTGCGAGGTTGCCCTGCAGGTTGGCTAAGCTCGTCATTGCACCTTCGGCGCTGTTCAAAGTGGCAGCTGCGCTTTGGCGGGAGTCGTTGTCGAATGCATTGGTGTTGAGCCGGGTTCGCCAATCAGCCACCAAAGCCAGACCACTAATAGGCGTACTCGCCACCATTGGCGTAAATCCACCACCAGCCGTATCCACCCACGTATGGTGCTGATGACCGTCTGCGGAGAAGCCTTGTCGGGCTTCCAAGAAAGCTTTGTCGTCCGTTGTCGACCCTTCTCCCTGCTCCAAATCCGACGACGACTCATCACCCAGGTTGATGCTGGTGATGTTGACGCTCTTGAGCCGGATTCCGTACCCGGTCAGGTCGTTATTCACACCAGCTTGGGTTGCCGAGCTGTAGCCAGCGTACGCACCCGGCGCGGCAACTGCGGGAACCGATGCACTAGCGTTCGCGATGACCGGGGTGAACTTCGACACCACTTGTGTACGAATGAAGCTGGCTAGACCTCGGTTGTCCCAGCTCTCACCCGACTTCCACTGGGTCTCAAACGTGCTCTGCTCGGTGACCTCTAGTGAGAAGCTACCGTGCGCACGAATCGGCGTAATCTGGTCGCCGTCTTCAGAGGTGTGCCGGTAGACAATAGCCGTCGGCGTTCCCCAAGTACCGGTCAACGTTGGCGTGGTCGGGTCCTCGTCGGGGGAAATGTCATCCGCGTCCGCGGCAGCCGCTTCGCCCACCGCGGTGTCGGAGTCGGAGGTGGTGCTTTCCTCTTCGCCATCGCGACCCATGATGAAGTCGCCAACGCTGTCAATGTGGCCCTTGAGCCACTCAAACGCCGTGTCGAGGCCTTCATTGATGGGGTCGCGTACGTCCTGCAGCAGCTCGGTGACCTTCTCGCCAATGTTGCCCAAGCCCAAGACCTTGGCAAGCAAGTCGATGGCCACCGGTACGAGGTCTCCCAAGGAGCCCTCAATCATGTCAGCCGCACCTCCAATCGCACCCGTGGCAATGGCATGGATGTTGGAGACGACAGATGTGACGACGGCGTAGATCTGCTGGACGTTGTCCTTGACCCAGCTGTACAGGTCCCATGCGGTGAGAAGCGCTTGGACGATGGCGCCCACTGGGTTGAACATGGAGGCAATCTTGACGACGGCTTTGCGGATGATGGTCTCGGCCAACCACTCTTGGATGCCACCCATGACGGATTCCCAGATGCCATCGACACTGCCTTCCATGTACTCCCACAAGCCGTCGACCACGCCTTCTTCGATCATGGTGTCGAGGAAGTCGATGACGAACTCTGCGTTCTCCACAACCTCTTCGCCAAAGGTGTCTACGGCCTTCGCACGGATAGCGTCGTAGGTCAGACCAAGCAGCTGTAGGCCCATGCCAATGAGGCCCTTGAGGTCGAAGCTCTCCATGAGCTCGATACCAACCACTCCGGCCTGTCCGGTCAACCAGTCCATAAAGCCAGACTGCAAGTGGCTCAAGAAGTTGTCGGCGAACTGGCCAAAGCCCTGTCCGACAGCCTCGATCAGGTTTCCAATGAACTGACCGGGATTGTTGACGATGATGTCGATGGTGTCTTCAGCTGTGCCAACCAGTCCGTAGAACTCATCCGGGCTGATGCCACACAGGCGCAGCGCAGCTTCGAGCAGAGCCAGCAGAATCTGGACCCAATCACCACTAATGACAGCCTGCAGAATGCTCATTGCGGTGTGAACGGCTGCATTGAAGACATCGATAATCGCGTTGAGCGTCGCGGTAATGGCGTTGACGAGGCTGTTGATGCCGGCCTTCAGATTCTCACCGAGTGCTGTCACCGCCGTTGTGGCGTAGGTGACGCCAGCGTCGACGAACCCGTTCAACGCCGCTGCGAGGTCGGGGAAGATGCTGCCGACCAGTAAGTTGATGCCCGCCTTGAGGAACTCGCCAAAGGCTTCAAGTGCTGTACAAACAAACGAAACCGCGGCATCGATGATCTGGGTGGCAAGCTCCTTGACGGCATCAAGAATGGACGTCACCGCGTCTCGAATCGCGTTGAACATGTTCGTGATGGCACTCGCGAGATTGTCGAGCTGCTCGCTGACCCAACTTGCGGCCTTTTGCCACCAGCTCTGGTCTTCCTGCTCGCGCTCCATGGCCTCGCGCTTGGCATTGGCCTCGGTCTCGCCTTCGGTGACCTTGCTGGCGGCTTCCGTCTCTGCCCGGCGGTATTCCTGGGCAACCTGGTTATTCGCCGTGTTGATCTCCCGGCGAACGTCGCCGGACACGCGCCCATGCTCCCGCTGTGCTTCGGCGCGGAACTGGCCCAAGGCGGTATCGCCAGCAGCCATGGTCCGTTGGCGCTCGGCTTCAATCAGGCCTCGCTGTTCAGCTACCGTGGCCTGCTGCTCGGCATTCGCTTCGCTCACCAACCGGTCAGCTTGGATAGTCGTCTCTTCAATAGAGGTCTCGGAGTCGGTGTCGCGAGTCTCGACCGCGCCCTTTACCGAATCTTCGAACGCTTGATGCGATGCTTCCATGGTCGGTGACTCGAACTCATCGAATGACGCAACGACGTCTCCGCTGACCGTTGACGCCAGGAACTTCTGAACCTCGGGGTTGGTACCGCTAGCCCCCTCAAACGATGGCATCTTTAAGCTATCAACGGTGTAGCTCTCGTCCATCACGTTGGGAATGACGAGCTCAGAGCCTGGGCTAGCGATGATGGCCGTGCGTGCCGTACTCGAAGCGGTCTGCGCTTGGAGCATGTTTGCGTCGCGGTCACGGTCGGCGCGAAGGGGGTCGGCATCCCCACTCTCTTGTAGGAACGGGGCCGGTCCAGGCGACACTTGAACCGCGCCATCTTCGGTCTGGATGGAGCGAAGGGCAGCACTGACTGCGCTCTGCTTGTCACCTTGCGGAGCATCTTCGCTGACCGCTGCGACTTGATTCGCGGCGCTAGCATTTGCAGTGAACTCGCCGAGGTCCTCTGTCGGTGCAATCTCGGGCTGCTCGACAAGACCGGTCGCAGAGTCGGCGACTTCTTCGACCGCTGGAGCCTCCACAGCTGACTCGGCCGGCGCGGTCATGGCCGTTGGCGCACCGTTTTCCGTCAACACTGCGTGGAATTCTGGAATCGACTCTTGGAGCTCGCCGCCCTCGGTGGTTGCGTGAGTGTTCAGCTCGGTCGCTGTGCTTGCGTAGCTTGCCGCTTTCAATGACGGAGCAGCATCGGCAACGGATTGTGCGTGCTCCTTAGTACCCGAGCTTGTGACTGGTTCTTTCGGTGTTACCGCTTGTGGGGCTGAGACGCCGGCACCCGCTGAGCCGCCGCCTGCTGAGCCGCCGCCTGCTCCGCCTGCCGCGGGAGCATCCAAGCGCATGTTTCCAGCGTTGGCCGAGCTTGGTGCTTCGACGGCAGACCCCTCACGTGCCTCGGCATCGCGTTCACCGTTCGCGGCGTTGGCGGCGCCTGGGGTGGCGCCCTCTTCTTGCGCGGGAGCTGGACCTGCTGCGTTCAGTGAGAATCCGGGCGAGCCTTCCGCCTTCTTACGCCGACGCTTACCGAGTATTCCGGATAGCCCACCTGCCATACCGCCAATCTCTGTCATGGAGCCGGACATCTGAGGGGTGAGCGACGCCATATCCGTCACCCCACCAGGCGATAGCTGCCCGAGCATGTCCTGAGCGCCACTGGCGAGGCCCTCTCCAGACAAGTCCATGGTATCGACTTGCGAGATTCCAGCAGCTTCAGTCAGTGCGTTAATATCCGACATCCCATCGCCGGTTTGGGCCAGGGCTCCATTCAGCTGCTCGGGAATATCCAGTTCCAGGGCCGTCAAGCCAGCGGTCTCCGCCGCCCCGGTAATGCCACCAGACAGCGAATCCATCGCACCGGACATCTGACCTGGCATGCCAGACAAGGCTCCCTCGGCCGAGTCCATCATGCCGCTGGCTTGTTCCTGAACGCCGGAGAACGCCTGGGTTACCGAGGCCGTTCCTTCAGTGATCATGTCCTTGGCCGAGTTGCCGAGGTTGCCAACCAGGTCGGTCAGATTGCCTAGGCCTCCTTCGGCCCCCGTTCCCATGAGCCCTTGAGCAAACTCGGAGGCAAAGGCTTTGGCCTTCAGCTCATGGGAATCGCCAGGTTGAGAGACTCCCTTGGAGCCCCCACCGACGACTGCGTGGTGCACCTCTTCCGCCAAGATTCGCAGGCCTTGTTCACTCGACGCGTCGAAGCGACCCGCATTGAAGAACACATCCGTTCCCACCGTCACCGCATTGGCGTTGAGAGACTCGGAGAACGACGCTGCTTCCCGACCCACGTGAACACGCACTTGGTCGACGGCATCGCCCAAGACTGAACGGAGTTGCTCGGCAACAACTGCAGGAAGCGGCTGCCCCTTCGAGTTTCCGGGTGCCGCCACATTGGTGGCCCGCGCCATTGGACCGCTGGCGTTGCGGTTGGCGTTTATCAGGTCGCGTTGGTCCTGTGGAACGCCCTCACGAGTCATCCGATTGTTGGCACCCCGGAGGTTGCGCAACGGACGCAGGCCATCACGAATCTCATCTTTGTCGTAGACCTCGTCAAGCGCTTCGTACCAGCTGTTTTCATCGCGTTGCTCGTAGTGCCACCACTCTTGCTTATTGTAGCCTTGGCCTCGCTTGGAGAAGCCCTTTTGCGCTGGGATGCGGGACCATCCGTGCCCTTCAAGAATGGCCGTGACGTCGACGAACTTCTTCTTGTAGGCGTTGTTGCCCTCTTGGTTCAGGTAGAGCTCAGGCGTACCGTTACGCTTGAATTGAACCGTGGGCTGCCCACCGCCGTCGCCTTTGGCAGCCAGGTAGAGCCGAAAGAACGTCTGCTTCCCTTTCGGGTCCTTGACGATAATCCACTTGAGATTTTGGTTGATGTCGAACGCGCGGCCCGTTTTGTGCCAGGACCAGTTGCTGGCACCCGACTTGTTGGTCGTGCTCGCGAGCGGACGAGTGGTGTCACCCATCTCTGTGTCAATGCTCTGGCCAGTCGCCTTCTTGACGTCTGCAGCCGCCGCCTTGAAGTCTTTGACAACAGCATCGGACAGCTTGTGGTGCCCGTCTCCAACCTTCTCCAACTTGTTCGGGTTCTGTTCATCCCGCATGACGGCGGCATCTGCGACGGGTCCCTGCTCAACGGCCGACTCAGGTGCGGCGGCTGCAGGTGCATCAAGCCCCATAGACGGTCTCTGAATACCCAGACCTTCGCCCTCATCCACCGTGACATCTGCTGTCGTCGGAAGAGAATTCGCAATACGCGATTCAGCAGCATAAGCCTCCACTTCCAGCGGATCTGACGGGCTCGACACCGACATCCCCTCGCTGCTCACGTGTGGGTTGATGCGCCCTTCGTCATGCTGCTGAACGTGGGTAAGCTCGTGGGCGAGAAGCTGCTTACCTCGTACGGTCTCCGGGTCATACCCGCCGCTTCGGAACCAGATATGCGAGCCAATTGTGAACGCATAAGCGTTCAGCGCTTCACTCTGGCTAGATGCAACACCGTCGCGATGAATGCGAACGTGGCCGAGGTCGTGACCCATCGCCGACTCAAAGCGCGCACGGACGTCTTCTGGGAGTTTCTCACCTCCAGAGGGACGCAAGCCGTTGAGTACGCTGGCGCCAGCATCGTAGTTCTGCGCTTCAAACGCATCGCGCATGGCGCGCAGCATGACCGAGTTGCTGGGCGAAACACCGATCTCACCTGTCGGCGCGAACCCTTCGGTCCCTGCGGTCAAGCCGTCAGCAATCATGGGGCCAATGCCACCATCCCACTCGCCGCCGAGGGCGCCGAGCATCGCTGTGTTTCCGAACTGGTCATGCAGACCTGACGCCGCGGCGATGTCGGTGTCTGCGGCCAGCGCAGTTACGGTTGCCCCTTCCAGGGTTGTCGAAGAAAGAGTACCTTGGTCCGCAGATTCCGGGAAAGCCCGATTTCTGCGACCATGGTCACGGTCAGAGCGAGACATATAAAAGCTCCGCGCTAGAGGAAAAGCGCTCTTAAGTCTAGCGCCACGAATGGCCGACCTCCAAGGAAGAATGTCAACCGAAATCGTCTACGTGTGCCATTGCGCCTGTATCGGCCTCATCGCGACGACCTCGGTGTTACCTCAGGGAAGCTCCAAACACCGGCACGAACGCCGCCGGGGAGGTCCCTATCGCCACCGATGATAAAAGAGTTCACCGCAGTGAACGTAGCGTACGGCGTATCTTAGATGCAGCAGCGACCTTGTTCGGGACCGAGGGCTACATGGGCGCCTCAATGAATGCCGTCGCGCGGGCCGCTGGTGTGAGTAAAGGCCTGCTACACTACCACTTTCGCAGTAAAGAGCATTTACTCATTGAGGCGCAGCGTGTCGCTTTTCGGCGCATCCACAGTCAGTTCGAAGCGTCGCACACTCAAGCGACTGGCCGTCCCGCCGCTCTTGGCGCGGTTGATGCAATGTGGCACAGCATTCGCGATCTGTACCGGTGGGCTCCCTTTCTCGTCGAGACCCTGTCGTTGTCAAGCACGTCAAACTCCGTGTCTACGCATTTGGACGAATTTTATGACGAGAGTATGGGCCTGCTAGAAAAAGGCATTGACCGGGTGTTTGCCGACACCCCGGATGCCTTACCGATGTCGTCTGCTCGTCTGGCTCGTCTGGTGCGCGTCAGCCTGCATGGGCTCCTTGTAGAGCTTGCGTTGGCTCGAAGTGAGGCCGATCTCGTCCGAGCCGACGAGACCTTCGCCGACCTGCGCTATCTGCTGTCTGAGTTCGTCATTACCGAGGTCGTTTCAGCCCAGTAATGGCCAATGCTATTGGCGTAGTAGTCGAGTACTGGCTCCTCGCCGGCCATGACTTCAACGGTACCTTCTCGCACTCGCACAACCCGGCGCATGCGCAGCCCACGAAGCGCGAGCGACGTAAGTAGCTCTGCTTCTTCATGATTTAGCAGCTGCGCGTCCAGCGTTGACCCCGGGACGGACGGCAGCCCAGGTGCCTGCCGGCGCTCAATCACATCGGCAAAGGCCACACCCAGCGCAATCGGTGCATTGTAGTTGCGCAGTTCGGCCAGCACCTCCCCTACCGCTTGGTTTAAGTCCGGCAAGGTTCGGGCGCCTCGTCGCAGCGCCATGGCCAGTACGGGAACTGGCGTTGCTGGGATGACAGCTCCGATGCGTCGGTTCAGGATCTCTTCGGCCAGCTCTGCGACGCCTTCGTGCCGCGCGTCGTCGTCCAAGGCATGAAGCCCGGCACCACCAGGCCATCTCGACAGCAGCAGTGGCTCTCCAAACGCCAACGCCGCATACCCGAACTTGCGGTGGCTGCGGGTGGCCACCTTGACCACATTGGCGAAGATCAAAACGGGCAGCCAAAAAAGGATCCCGAGAACACCGAGTAGCCGCCACACAAGGCGCTTCTTGGGCACAGGCCCATCGCGCTCAGCCACCAAGGTTCGGTCTTCCAACACACGGTCGTAGTTCAGCCCTACCGGCAAGAAAGCAATGTCCCTTTCCGGGAAGTCACGGCGCAACTTCACCAGGTAGTCGAGCAGGCCCAGTTTCGGGGGTCGCAGCGCACCATCTCGTGACAGCCCACCTTCAATGAAGAAGCCGGTCACCCCTCCGTGGCCAGCGAGCAGCTGTAAAAAGCGCTCTAGTACCTTATGGTAGACGGGGTCTTTCTCGCCGCGGCGTACAAAGTAGCTTCCGAATGCGCGAAACAAATAGTTCAATGGCCAAATACGTGCCCATTCCCCCACCGCGTAGGACAACGCAATCCGATTTAAGAGGCCGTACGAGAGCACAACACTGTCTGCCATGCTCCGATGATTAATGACGTAAACCCGGACCGCGTCCTCAGGGATTGCCGCCGTCTGTGCCTCGAAGCCACCCGGATGTTCAACCAGCTCAAAGCAGAAGTTCACCAGGCGCTTCGCTAGATTGGCACCGAGTCGGTAGTACATTGCAATGCTGAAATAAGGCGCAATCTCTTCGATATACTCATCCACTCGGTCGCGAATGATGGATATCGGCTCCCCAGTGGCTTCGGCAGATGCCAAGACCGCCCTGTCGACGTCCGGGTCAGAAGCAATCCGCTCGCGCATCCATGCGCGATCGATGAACCGCGCCTGCTCAAGTTTGATGCCGTTGCGCCGTATGAACCGAATCGCAGTCGCGCGGAAACGCCGGCGGAAGCGACTGATGACGGCAAAGCGCACGAACTCGTACACAGCAATGCTGCCAAGACTCACGGCAATGAGTTGCGCACCAGTAATGCCGACCTCCGTTTGCGAGTGTAGTCGGGAACAGCTCCGAGGAGGACCTGTGACCCCGCGAACCGAACTTTGGGTAGGCGCCAGACCGCCAAATGACTGGCCTACTGTGACGCCCGAGACCCTCAAGGAGCTACCCGACGGTGGCCCCGTTGCTGTCCTCATCTCTGCACTTGAGAACACGCCGGAGGCCTTTCCGTCACAGCTGCACCGGGTGCTGCAGAGACTCGGACGGCGCTTGGACTCGGTGGTCATCGGTGCTGATGTGCTCGATCTAGAAGATGGCTACCCACTGGACACGGGGGTGGGTGCTCATCGCCGAGCCGCCTGGTTTGAGGTCGCCGACCGAATTGCCGGTGCCGTCACACCTGTGATGTCCCGACTGCAGCCTGGCGTTCAAGCGTGGAGCGAAGTCTCTCCCGGCAGCTGGGATCCGCACCGGTCGGACCGGCGCGCAGCGTGGGTTGACACCTTGGCCAAGCGGAGCAAAGCGCCAGGAACGCTCCTCCTAGAAGCACACCGCCCCCTGCACCCCACAGCCTTCACAGCCTGGATGATGACCGAGTGGCCCGGCGTGGAACGAGCAGTAGGATTTATATGGACCGCAGATCAACCGGACGTGGTTGTGCGATTGGAACGCGCCGGTCAGCATCCGATGGTTCGTGGAGCTGGCGTTTGGTGGGTGAACAGTCCTCGCCGGTACTGGCCGCGCGACACCGACGCGCTGCTCAGGTTGAAGGAGAGCTGGCACAACGACTTTGGCGACCGGATCTGTCGGATTGCATTGATTGGCACAGCCATCGATCCAACAGCGCTTCAGGCGGCTTTTGAGCAGGCACTCATTCCTAAAGCTTCAGTCGCTCAATGGCACAACAGTGCCGTCACCCCCGACCCGTTCGCAGGGCTATTGTGACGCCGCGGAGCGATACGAGCCTGCTGAACTCCCAATGACCGGATATCAAGTGCGCACACACTTTATCGCCCTTCTTGCGGCTCCAACGCTCGCCTGGGGCCAGGCGTGTCCAGCGGGAGCAGAAGCCGGACCGCATATTCTAAATGGTACGCGTGTAACGCTGTTGGAAATCGCGCAAGACGACAGCTATGCCAACGAGCGCTGGCTGATTGGGAAGGAAGGAGTCGCTACCGGCCTGGTGAACAGCGAGCACTCCTGCTGGTACGGCGGAGAGGTCCGCTTTGATGACGGAACCTCACGGTACTTCTACCGAGTCGCCGTGGACGCTGGAAGCGCCAGCGGAACATGGCCCACCTGTGATGCTGGAGCGTTGGTGGCTCCCATTCCCCATGGAACCCAGACGCTCGTCCTGGGTGTCCACCCGGATGATTTAATGTTCGGCAGTCCATTGCTAGCTCCAGGCACCGTTGTCACCACATTCGGCCAGATGAGCGCCATCGAAGACTGCTGGATGTCCGGGTCGCTTCGAACCCTAGACGGCACAGAGCACTACCTGCACAGAGTGAGCTTGGGCAGCGACGCCAACCTGTGCCCAGCAAATGCCATCCGAAGTACGCCACAGGCGGGGGAACGTTTACAAGTGGTACGCGTACATCATGACTCGCTGGACACCGAACAGGCCCTCTTCACAGTTGGCCTGCCTGTTGATGCGGTTGGCACCATGGATATCGAAGATTCATGCTGGCTAGCGGGTGACCTATTCATTCCGTCCTCCAACCAGACCCTGCCAGTCAGTCGAATCGCCCTAGCCCAAGGGAATGGAGCGAATACAACCTGTACCACAGCTGCCAGCGCCCGAGTCGGTGACACCGTCGTTGTCGCATCCGTAGGCCTGTCCGACTCCTACGCCGTGGTAGTGCACCGAGTGGTGGGTACCGAAGGCATCGTGCGACGAATCACATCCACGTCGGATGGGTGTTGGGTGGCCGGCGAGGTTGTGGCGTCCAATGGCGTTCAATACCGCTTTACCCAAGTCAGCCTCGTCCCGGTGGCAGCGTCCGACGATGAGTAGGCACGCCAGCTAGTGCTGCCAGTCCGCAGCATCGAGATGGCCGACAAGGCGTTGGTTAAGCGTGGCCACGCGTTGAGCGAGCACCCGCGAGATCGCAAGTCCCACCTTTAAAGCTGCCGGATCTGCATCACGTGCCATCTCTTCAAAGTTGCGGCGGTCAATAGCGAACAACCGCAGTGACGTGAGCGCGTGTACAGACGCCGAGCGTGGCTGATCGGTGAGCAAGCTCATTTCACCGAGTACAGCGCCGGGTCCAAGCTCAGCAATGACCTGTCCCTCGGCATCCGCACCGCGTTTGCGGACACTCACCTTGCCTTCCAGCAGAATCACCAAGCGCGGACCGCTGGTTCCTTCTTCCATAATGATGGAGTCCGACGGCCAATTCTCCATTCGCCCTGCTTCGACCAGCCGCGTCAGTTCATCACGCGTAAGCTGACTACATAGCGGGACGTGGGCAAGTTGGTCTAGAGCCGAAGCCATGGGTGTCTCCAGAGCCTTGCGTAACCGTACTCAACACGAACGCCCTCACCCATCCAACTCGGACAACGCGGCCATGCTGGAAAGTGCTTTTTCCGCAAGCTCGGCGAGAGAGGGGTGCCGACCTTCTGTTCGCGAGACGAGCGTACGCAATCGAGCGAGGGTCGCGGAGTCGGTGCGGTCGGTCAGTCCCAGCTCCAGCGCTTCCCAGAGCCAGCCCCGTGCGCCTTCACCGTTTCCAGCACCCACCATGTACATCGCCCCCACCAAACGGTAGCGGCTCCACGCCTCGTGCCCGGGAGCGGTCGCGAGAACCGTGCCGAGCGCGCTCAAATGTCGATAGGCACCCGCGAGGTCTCGGCGGTCAAGCGCCATCCAGATCATCGCTTCCAGTGCCCGCACTCGCGGGTCAAAATCGCCAGTACCTTGCGCCCATGTGTAGATGTGACGCCACTCACCTAGCGCTGCAGAGGTTTCTCCGAGAGCATCCAAGACCTGTGCATGTCCGCAGCGTGCGTGCAGCGCCTCCCGAGTAGCTCCCAGACGGTCTGCCCGTTCAATCGATCGTCGGTAGGCTCGTTCTGCCGCTTGCGACAACCCGCGTTCTCGCAACACATCCGCTCTCCCAATGCTGGCCCGGACCGCTCCAACCGGGTCCCGCGCACGCTCGGATGCTCGTCGGGCCTCTTCGAACCCCTCGTCAGCGTCAGCAAGGAGCCCTACCGATAGTGAAATTTCAGCTTGGCCCAGCATGGCTGCTGCAACACCACGCTCGTCGTTGACCTCGGCGAAGATCCCCTCAGCGCGGCGGTACAGGACCTCTGCGCCGTCCGTGTTGCGCCGCCGAATCTCGAGCTCTGCACGCCCCAGGCACACCCGTGCACGCTGCCTGGCAAGTCCGGCCGATAGACAGATCCGCTCCGCTTCGGCGAAGTGTTGGCTCGCTTGGTCGAGCTCTCCTCGGTCACCCGCTAGTTCACCCAGTGCGGTGAATACTTGAGCCAGCCCGACCTCGTCATCAATAGCTGCCAAGCGCCGTTTCGCCCGTCGCAGTCGGTCTTCGGCCGCTTGGTACTCGGCGCGTGCTTTCGCCGACAGCCCCCACAGCAGCCACGCCTGACCTCGCGCCCCCAAGTACGGCTCACGTCCCGTCGTTGCCTGAAGCATCTGTTGCGCGGCACTGTCGGCCTGCCCAAGACGACCGGCTTCCAAGTGACGCACAGTGGCTGCCATCAGGAACTCGCAGGCTTCAAAGCGCTTTCCAGCACCCAAGGCCCAGCGACCGCGGTCGGTAAGCTCATCGGCGCTATTGCTGACATCGTCCAAGTGCTCGAAGAGTACGCCAACGTCCGAACGCGCCAGGGCTCGCCCGCGAACCGCTTCGTACAAGCGGGAGGATGAGAACTGGACCCACTCTCCACCCCTCTCGAACAATCCGCTCTCGTCCAGCTCTGTGCTGAGGTCTCCCCCAACAGCGTCGAACTTCGCTGGCGACACCGCACGCCCCACCAAGCTCAACGCATGGACGCGGTCAACGAAGGCAAGGGGATGTTGCGTCTGGCGAGCCAGGCTACCCACGCGGGCATCGAGCACACTGTCGCGACTGCTCGGCAGCGCGGCTTCACGGTCCACACCCGGCGCCAAGACAAGCTGCGGGCCGCGGGCAACCAGATAGTCCTGGTCCGCCCAGGCCATCACTACATCCCGGGCCAGACCAGCGTCGCCCCCACAGCGGTCGACGACATCGCGAACCACGGCCGGGTCTAGGGGCAGCCACGCACCAATGAGCTCACGAACTCCGCGGGCCTCTAGAACCGGCATATCGACGACCTTGGCGCCTTGTGCGACAAGCTCAGAGATGTCTGTGTCGACGTCCACTGTGGCGAGAACCAGACTCCGTTGATTCGTACCAGAAGCCGCTGAGCGCATGACCGCTTCGGCGAGTGCAAGGCCGTCCGCGGGCTCTTGAGACCAATGAGCGCCGTCCAACACTAGCACCGCGAGGCCGCGCCAACCCAGGGCGTTAAGACGGCGATACACCTCACGAAGTGCGACCGCGTCCGAGGCCGTTGGGTTGTCAGGTGTCGGCACAGCCCACTGCACAAGATCCGAAGATTCCATGCGGCTAGCGGCGTCCATGCGCCCGCGAGAGCGACCGATTCGACGCAATACCCGCGCGTACAATGCGTCCGCCGTTTCATTCCACGGGCGAATCCACTCCTTCGTGGCTCCAGCGTAGCCATCGGTCGGCTCGGGGTCTCGATGGTAAGACAGCCACAAGGGCTCGGCCCACCCTCCCATTGCCAGGGTGCGTGACAGACTCCGCAGCAGATGCGTTTTGCCGCTGCCTGGTGCGCCACGGACCACCACTACTTGCGATTGGCCACTCTCGCGTACCTCGCGTGCCGCGTCCCAGATACATTGCCGAAGACCCTTATGGCCAACGAGTGGCGGGTCGCGAAGGGTGAACAGCCGAACCGAAGCTCCTGGGGGAATGGGTGGCAGAGCAGGGGGAACCGCGGCGGGCATCTCCGATGGTAGCGGACGGTTCCATGGTGGCAAGTCCAGTAAGAACGGTTCGTCTGGCGCGCTGACCGTGGACAGTGTCAACGACGATACCGAGGCGTCAGCCCCTGGGGCGACGGGAACACCGCGTCTGGGTGTTGGCGGCGTGGCAGACGCTGTGACGGTTGCTTCGGGTAGCGCTTTGAGCTCCGTGATGACGTCAGCGGCTAGGTCGTAGCGAGCGAGTGGGTCCGTCGCGAGACAGTTCGCCAACACCTGGTCCAGACCCGCTGGAATCACCAAGCCCGGCTGTGGGATGAGCGGAGGAAGTGCGCCGCCAGCGGTACCGGAGTGCCCGCGATTAAAGGGACGGCGCGATGTCACCAGCTGCCAAAGAACGACACCCACGGCGTAGATATCAGAGGCTGGACAGAGCTCACGCACCCGTCCCATGGCCTGTTCTGGGGCCATGTACCCTGGCGTACCTTCGGTTCGACCTTCGCCTCGAACCAGCTCGCCGGCACTTCCTGCTAGACCAAGGTCCGCCAGCCACACCCGAGAGTGCGGACCGTGCAGCAGAATATTTGCGGGCTTAATGTCCCTGTGCAGCGCTCCCGCCGCATGAACGAAGCTCAGCGCATCCAGCAGCTCCAACGCCATGTTCAATAGCAAAGGCCAAGGTCTTGGCTCCCTTACCCATGACGCCACACTTCCACCGTCCGCAAGGGCCAGGGCCAAGTACGGCGAACCATTCGACAACTCGCCGGTGTCGTGGATGGGGACGATGGACGGATGCGCGAGCCTAGCGGCGGCGCGTACTTCGCGCTCGAAGAGCTGGCGAAACAGGAGGTCGCGGCCAAGTTCAGGCCTTACCACCTTGACGGCTACCGGTACATCGAGCTGGAGGTCGTGCGCTCGATACACCTGTCCCATGCCACCTTCGCCGAGCAGCGGGTCAGCGGCGTAGGTGTAGCGTTCGGGGAGTATCGGGTTCACAGCACCTCTCATCAGAGCGGACGGCGCAGACTACTCGTTGTTCAGTAAGCGCGTGCGAACAGCGCCCATTCACGGGCGGGCTTACCGGTCAATGGACAGGTCAATCCCTCGACAGAGTCCTGAACCATTGGGTAGCAGCGGAGCGTGGCCTTGGTTTCGTCCTTGATGGCGACTTCATCAGCGTCATCTCCACCCCACGGCAACCGGAAGAATCCGACGTCATCCTTCACTGCAGCGACGAACTGTTCGCGCGACGTGATGTTGTGGATGTGGCTGGTTTGGAAGGTCTCTGCACGCTCGAGCAGCTCGGCTTGGATGGCGTCCAAGACCTCTCGGACTTGGTCGGCAGCACCGTCGAAGGTCACGCCGAACTTGCCGCCGCCGGTGCGCTTCTTGGCGAAGGCCTGGCCCTTTGCAACGTCGCGAGGTCCAACCTCAAGCCGCAGCGGAACGCCCTTGCGCTCCCATTCAAAGTACTTGGCGCCTGGACGCATGTTGTCGCGGTCGTCCACCTTGACACGGAACTGTCCACGCAGCGACTTGTTGAGCGCGTTGACGGCTTCCATGACGACCTCACGGTCCTTCAGCTTGTAGACCGGAATGATGACGACCTGAATGGGTGCAACGGCCGGTGGGAGAACCAGTCCATCGTCGTCCGAGTGGGTCATGATGACCGCGCCAATGAGACGGGTAGACACGCCCCAGCTGGTGGCCCAAACGTGGGACTGACCGCCTTCGGCGTCTTGGTAGGTGACGTCAAAGGCCTTGGCGAAGTTCTGGCCCAAGAAGTGACTGGTGCCCGACTGAAGCGCCCAACCGTTCTGCATCATGGCTTCGATAGTGTAGGTCTCAACCGCACCTGCGAACCGTTCCCGCACGCTCTTGCGCCCCTTGATAACCGGCAGCGCAAGTATGTTACGTGCAAACTCTTCATAGACGTCCAGCATCTGCAGAGCTTCATCCACAGCCTCGGTCTCAGAGGCATGGGCGGTGTGCCCTTCTTGCCATAGGAACTCGGCGGTGCGCAGAAACGGACGCGTCTTCATTTCCCAGCGAACGACATTGGCCCACTGGTTGATGAGGATGGGTAGGTCGCGGTAGGAATTGATCCAGCGGCCGTACATGTGCCAGATCATTGTTTCCGAGGTCGGACGGACAACGAGGGGCTCCTCTAGTTTGCTGTCGGGATCTGGCTCAACAGCCATCACACCGTCGACTTCAACACTGCGCAAGCGGTGATGGGTGACGAGGGCGCACTCTTTGGCGAAGCCCTCGACATGCTGGGCTTCCTTAGAGAGGAAGCTCATCGGGATGAACAGCGGGAAGTAGGCGTTGACGTGGCCGGTGGCCTTGAAGCGGTCATCGAGCTCGCGCTGGATGCGTTCCCAGATGCCATAGCCGTGTGGCTTGAGGACTTTACAGCCGCGAACCGGTGAGTCGTCCAGCAAGTCTCCGTGACGGATGACGTCGAGATACCAAGCGCTGTAGTCGTCTTCGCGGGTGGTGATTCCCTGATGCTCTGCCATGTCTGCTCCCAGTGAGTCGCCGCGCCTAACGCGCGAGAGACTGACGACCACGAGATCGTCGCTGAGCGCCCCTCGGAGGCCCCGTGATACGCAGGGCTGATGTCCGGACAGACCATTCAATTACGCGACCTCGGCCGCGTCCAAGAGATTGCCGCAGTCCTCACTCGAAATGGGTTCGGCCAGGTGTTCAGCTTGCTCGGTGTTGGCAGCTCTCTGCCTTCTGTGGCGGACAGCGAGGCGACCACACGTCCGTGGGCACGTCGTCTACGTCAGGTGCTCGTCGAGCTAGGTCCCACCTTCGTGAAACTCGGTCAAGTGCTGTCCACGCGCCCCGACATCCTGCCGCCGGATGCGTTGGTCGAGTTCCAGAGTCTGCAGAACAAAGTCCCGCCAATGGACATCTCGGTGGTCCGCGAGATTCTGCTCGAGGAATTGGGGCAGCCACTCGAGTCGGTTTTCTCCGAGTTCGACGAGCTACCGATCGGCTCGGCGTCCATTGCGCAAGTGCACCGCGCCGTTCTCGTTGATGGCGGTGAGGTCGCGGTCAAAGTGCAACGCAAAGGTATCTCCCGCACCATTCGCTCCGACCTTCACATCCTGTACTCGCTGGCCGCACTCACCGAAGGCCGCATCCAGATACCGGGCTTCTACACGCCGTCAGCCATCGTTCAGGAGTTCGATGCCGCCATTACGCGTGAGTTGGACTTCCACCAAGAAGCCCACAGCATCGAGAAGTTTGGCAACTACTTCCGCGACGACCCCCTGGTTATTGCGCCGGAAGTGCACCACCGTTGGTGTACCGGGCGGATCCTCATCATGGAGTTGATGGAAGGCAAGCCCTTACGCAACGCGTTTGGTGAATTGCGTAGGTCCGAAGCGAAGCGGCTTGCTCATCAACTCATGGACGCGACCTTTAAACAGGTCTTTGAGTTCGGATACTTCCACGGCGACCCCCACCCCGGGAACATCCTGCTCACGCCGGATGGAAAGCTGGCGTTCATCGACTTTGGCGTCATGGGCATGCTCACTGGTGGCATGCAGGACACCATTCTGAACGCTTTCACCAGCCTGGTGTTTCGCGATGCAGAGACGCTAGCGATGACCGTGTATCGGGCAGGCGGGGTCGATGACCGTATCGACTTACGCGCCTTCCGCGCCGAGCTTGAGCTGAAAATGGTCGAGTACCACGGCGCCTCTCTCGATGACCTCGCAGACCCAGCAACATTGGTCGATGTCATCCAACTCGCACAGCGCTATCGGATCAACCTTCCTGCTGAATACGCCGTACTTGCTCGTGCCGTGGGCCTGGTGGAAGCCTCGATTCGGGCACTCATGCCAGGTATGGATATCGTCTCCGAAGTCACGCCCTACGCGCAGCGTCTAATTCGACAACGCTTCGCACCAGATCGCGTTGCTGCCGATGCCGCTCGCTTCATGGTTCAGATGCAAGGCCACATGAAGGAACTGCCTACGCAGTTCACCCAGGTATTGATGGATCTGGAGGGAGGCCGCCTATCCTTCGAGATGCGCGACCCGGAAGCCAGCCTGCTGCGTTCGGAGATCCGAATGGCCGTCCAGCGCATGTCGCTGGCCTTCTTCGCGTCCACGGTCACCATGGGTGCGCTGCTCTTCATTGCGGCCTGGTCCCCCTCTCCCTACGAAATTCCACTGATCGGACTTGCGGGAATGGCGTTGTTGGTTTTGGGTTCAGTGCTGTTTGGGACCCTCGGCGTGCACGTATTGTTCGCAAACTTCCTCGGTCCGACTGCTTGGCGCAACAGATTTGTCGCCGTTGTCCGATTCCTGTCCTGGCGACGTCAGGGGTAGGTCCAGTCCCGCCCCGTTGGCCCTGTGGTATTCTGTAGACGTCCCAATTGTTGGAACGTCCCCTCTTCCTTCTATGTCAGATTGGAGCGCCCGTTGGCGACGAGTAAGCTCGAATTTTCACGTGGCGACCGCATTGCGTCCTACGAAGTCGTGGACCTCCTCGACGAGTCCCCCCTTGGCCTGACCTATCGGGCAAAGGAAGTAAAGAATGGCAAGTATGTCCGTCTCACGGTCTTACGCCCTTCGATTGCCGCAGTGGCCGACGAGGCTGAGTTGCGCGCCACCTTTGAGCGCAGCCAAGCCCTGCAGCATCCTGGTGTGCTGCAACTTCTGTCGCTAGAGCGGCACGAAGACACCCTGTTCTACACAGCCGAAGACTTCGAGGGGAACACCCTTCGCAGCCTGCTTCACGAGTACAAGATTGCGGGCAAGCCCTTCAATCTGAAAGAAGCGGCTCAGATCACTTCGCAGATTCTCGAAGCGCTCTCGGCATGTCATGAGCACGGCACCATTCTGCGCGCTCTGCGTCCAGAGCACGTGCTCGTCCACATCCGCTACACCGGACCGCGCCAAGCTAATTTTGTAGCGCGAACACGCCTTCTCACCAATGGCCTGTGGGAACGTATCCCTGCTGGTACCCTGGCAGAAGACGAGTTCGGTCGTGGCGAAGCGCAGTACATGGCTCCAGAGCTTCGCGGCTTTGAGCCGACTGCAACGCCACGCGCAGACGTGTACTCTGCCGGCATCATCTTCTACGAGATGCTCACCGGTACTGCACCTATCGGCACATTCCAGCGTCCGACTCAGCTGCGTCCAGATCTGCCCAAGCGCGTGAACGACATTGTTGAGCTGGCCATCGCTGGGGCTCCCGAAGACCGCTACTCGCAAGCATCGGACCTACAGAAAGACATTACCCGTCTGTTCAGCGAGCCAGACTCCAACTCGGCAATGTCCAAGGGCGGCGTCACCACCGGAATCATCGGCCTAGCCGTTGGTGGTGTGGCACTCATCGTTGCGGTTGCGGTCATCTTGTACGCGGTCACGACAGGCGGAACGTCGCCGAAGGACCAAGCCGAGATTCTCCGTGGCGATATCCTCTCTCAAACGCCAGAAGTCACCGCGGACGAACGCGAGGCTATCTTGGCCCGCCACCCGCCGAACATGGCATACATTCCACCGGGGCCGTTCGTGTCCGGTCGTCTGCAGTTTGAAGAACCTGGCGACTACGGCTCGGAGCCTCTCGCCGAGGTCGTTGAGCTTCCCGCCTACATGATCGACCTGTTCGAATTCCCCAATAATCCAGGCCGTATGCCGACAGGGGGTCAGTCCTTCGCGGAAGCGGGAGTGCAATGCGAATCGGCTGGCAAGCGTCTGTGCACGCAGCCGGAGTGGGAAAAAGCCTGCAAGGGTACGCTCAATACCGTGTACGCCTACGGCGACTTCTACGATGAGGGCCCTGATTTCTGCGGTTCTGGCGGCTCCGACCTGTTCGAGTCTGGCTCTCGCGCGGCATGCAAGTCCCGCTGGGGCGTGTTTGACCAGTCCGGTGGACACCGTGAGTGGACGGCTACACAGCCCGAAGGCAAGACCGACCGCGCACTCGTCGTCGGTGGTTCTCGCGGAGTGCCCCGTCGTGGAACTCGCTGTGCCTTCAGCGTAGACGAAAACGTTGCGTTGAATCAGGATGCCATCGGCTTCCGCTGCTGCCGCAATGCAGATGCGCCGATGCCTGCACCGCCAACGGAAGACGCTCCCGAGTAAATCAGCTCCGTATCGGTGTCGCAGAACGCAAAAACGCCTCGCTCCATTGAGCGAGGCGTCTTTCGTTTAACAGACTCTTTAGCGGCGTCGTAGACCGCCGAAAACCACAATCGCAATCACGCCGGCCACTACGGTGATGCCTATGCCACCACACAAGATACCGATAACTTCGAGTCCCATGGCGCTACTCGGGCGACGTGAATTCGACGACGAACGGCACGCCATCATTACTGGGAGTCTCCATGTCGTCATAGACGATGACGCCCACTTCGACCTGTTGACCACGTGGCGGGTAGCCGTTGACAGCGACACGAAGCGGAACTTCAGTCTGCTGAACACCACAGTCTAGGTCACCTCGGGGACCATAGGACTCGTAGTAGGTGCCTTCCGGTGCCACGATGCCGTCGATCTCTTCGTCGAACCACACCTTCATTTCGTACCAATGGAGGTCTCCGTCAGCGTCGGTCACTTTGGCGTTCACCAACAGACCTGGCGCCTGCGAGCCGTCACTCAGGGTGAAGGGGTCTCCCTCTTCGATCTCGAGCTCGGTAATGACGGGTGCATTTGTACCGCAATCGGCGGAAACACCCATGGGCGGCATTAGATCACCGTTGCCACCGCAGGCAACAGCAACCAAGGACAAGACAGCAAAGGATCGGGACACGTGGGCCTCCATATGCGACCGACCTAGCCCGCTGACGACCGATGTGCCCACAGTGCCCCAACAGCAGTGGTGACCTCTGGTCGGCAGTGGTACGCCCACACATGCGACTGTGGACTCCAGGACGAGCGTACTCCGCGATGCGAGGCCAACTCGGCAGCATCCGGCGCGTCTATTTGGCCGGCAACCGCGTGGTCCGCCGCAGTGACTTCCGTCACCATGACGAGAATGTCCTCCTACTTCATGGATTCTTCCAGACACGGTCCATCTGGAACACCATGGAAGACCGACTGCGGTTCGATGGCTACGGCGTTGTCTCGTTCGATCTGGGCGGAGCGTGGTCGCGGTTTAATACCCAGCCCCTCGACGAACTAGCGGCCCTCGTTGCCGACAAGGTCGAGTCGTTGGCTCAGCGTCATGGTGTGGAGAATCTCCACATCATTGGCCACAGCAAAGGCGGACTCCTGGCTCGCCGCTATGTACAGCAGTTCGGAGGTGATGCGCGAGTACGAAGCGTCGTCACCCTTGGAACACCGCACCACGGCACGCCAACCGCCGCTCTCGCCGTCGCCGCTGGCATGTTTTTCCGCAACCACAGCGCGCGCGACCTACTCCCAAACAGTCGTGTCATCCGTCGCCTGAACGAAGAACGGTGGCCCGACAACATCCCGCTCACCTCCATCTACTCGCGCTCAGACATTGTCTGTCCGTACTGGTGTGCCCAGCTGCGTCAAGAAGACGACCCGCAGTTTACCAATCTCGAAATCCCGTCTGTCGGTCACTCTGAGCTAGCGTGGGACACTGCCGTGTACCGCCAAGTGCTCGAACACTTACGAGCTCACCCCATCACCCAAGGTACCCACAATGGCTGATGCCTACCGAGACGCTGGCGTTGATATTGATGCTGGCGAAGCACTCGTGCGACGCATTGCTCCTCTGGCAAAGTCCACACATCGCAGCGAGGTTCTTGGCGGGCTCGGCGGGTTTGGCGGCCTGTTCGCACTGGGCAAGTCGTATGACGACCCCGTCTTGGTCAGTGGTACGGATGGCGTCGGTACCAAGCTGCTCCTCGCAGAGCGACTGGGTCGCTTTGACACCGTGGGCATCGATCTCGTCGCAATGTGCGTGAATGACGTTCTCTGTTCGGGAGCAGAGCCGTTGTTCTTCCTCGACTACCTGGCAACGGGCAAGCTCGACGTCGAACAGGCCGCTTCTGTGGTCAGCGGAATTGCTGAAGGGTGCAGACAAGCCGGCTGTGCACTCATCGGCGGGGAGACCGCCGAGATGCCAGGGATGTACGCGCCAGGTCGTGTAGACGTCGCTGGCTTCGTCGTAGGCTGTGTCGAACGGTCGAAGATCTTATCGCCAGAGCAGGTTCAGGCTGGGGATGTTTTGCTTGGCATCCCGTCCACCGGACTGCACAGCAATGGCTATTCGCTGGCCCGTAAGCTGCTCGTAGACGTAGAGGCTCCCGATCCAAAGGTGTTGGACGCATTGATGACCCCAACGGCCATCTACGTGGACCGGGTCCTACCGCACATGCGCTCAGGAGACGTTCACGGCGCAGCTCACATCACTGGCGGCGGTCTCACCGACAACATTCCCCGAATGCTTCCACCCGGTCTCGGTGCTGTCATCGACCGAGCCACCTGGGAGCGACCAGCGCTCTTTGACCAACTCCAACAGACTGGAGCCCTTTCGGATGCGGAGATGTATCGCACATTCAACATGGGCATCGGAATGGTCTTGTGTGTCCGACCGGAAGCGGCGGAGCGTGTCGCCCAAGTAATCGGCGGTCACATCATCGGTCACATCATCGATGGCCAAGCGGTCACGTACGCATGACACGGGTCGCAATCCTCGTCAGTGGATCTGGGACAAACCTGCAGGCGCTGATCGATGCGACTGCCGAGCCCGGTCACCCGGTGGAGATTGCCGTCGTGGTGTGCAATCGTCCGCGAGCGAAAGCAATTGCCCGGGCGCAAGCGGCAGGCATTCCGGTGGAGATTCGCTCCCATCGTGCATTCGCGGATCGGACCGCCTACGACCAAGAGTTGGTTCGGGCACTGACTCCGTATGGGGTCGATTGGATCTGCTGCGCTGGGTTCATGCGAATTCTAGGTAAGCCGCTAATCTCGGCGTACCCAGGTAGGATTCTGAACATCCACCCTTCGATTCTTCCGAGTTTTCCTGGCTTGAATGCTCAGGCCCAAGCGATCGCTGCCGGGGTCTGCGTCACGGGATGCACAGTCCATATTGTAGATGCTGGTGTGGACACCGGATCGATCATCG
>JBLHSN010000002.1:0-65534 GCA_047626195.1 Myxococcota bacterium | reverse complement strand
ACGTGCTCTGCTGCATCACCGTTCATCACCGCACCTTCGCGCAGCTCCAGGGCCCAAGACGTACGTCCCGGCTCCAAGATGATGGGATGAACACCGAGAACACTGCACGCCGCTTCAAGCGACGTCCGCGTGCGAAGAGACGGGTTGAGGAACATGGCCGCTAAGCGGGCACCGGGACGGCGGACGGGCGCTGAACCAGCACGCAGCTCTAGGGCGCGCAGGGCAATGTCGCTGACGCCGAAGGGACCGGGCTCGGTACCGTCGATGAAGTGGGAAGGCATGGAGGCTCCAAATCGAGGCAGGCTAGGACGCAGACAAGACGCCACGCATCGCATCTACCAAAAGATGGACCGCATACTCCGGCATGACGGCCGGTGGGGCCAAGCGGAGGACGTGGGGATCCCCCGCCGTTCCGACAAGAAAGCCCTGTTCGCGTAAGGCGTCGACAACAGGTCGAACGGGCCGGTCCAAGACACAGCCGATCCACGCACCCGCTCCACGAACCGCAGTGACACCATCGAGGGTAATCAGGGTGCTGCGCATGACTTCGCCAAGGGTCGTGGCCTTCGCCATGAGCCCTTCGCTTTCCAGGACTTCGAGCGTCGCTTGGACTGCGGCACAGGCCAGAGGTCCGCCGCCGTAGGTCGTGCCGTGCTCGCCCGGAGACACCGTCTTTGCAACGGCCTCGGTCATCAACACACCCGCGACCGGAAAGCCCGCACCGATGCTCTTGCCTACGCTGACAATATCGACAGCGAGGTTCTCGCGGTGGGTCTCCAGCGGAAGACCCGTGCGTCCCATGCCGCTCTGAATTTCGTCCGCGATGAACAACGAACCGTTGGCATGCGCTAAGTCGACAGCCTGCTTGAGAAAGCCAGCCGGCGGCTCCACAATGCCGCTGATCCCAAGCATGGGCTCGCAGATGATAGCGGCGACGTCATCTGTCAAAACCGCTTTGAGCGCTTCAACATCCCCGTACGGCACAAACCGGGTGGTCCCGTGGGCTGGTGCGTGTTGCTCGCGGTACTTCCACGTCACTCCAAGCGCGCCCATCGTTCTGCCGTGAAAACCCTTTTCCATAGCCACAATGACGGAGCGGCCGGTTGCTTTGCGCGCCATCTTTAGCGCCGCTTCATTGGCTTCAGCGCCTGAGTTGACGAACCAGCAGGTGTGCATCTTAGTGAAGGCACAGACGCTGTCCGCTGCCTTCGTGCGAATGGCAATGTCTGCGAGCTGGGTGAAAAAGCTCAGCTGGCGTGCTTGCCGTTCAATCGCAGCCACCCAAGTCGGGTGGCCTTGACCAAGAATAGTGACGGCGTGGCCACCGTAAAAATCCCAGTAGGTGCGTCCGCCGGTGTCCCACAACAAAGCGCCTTCGCCAGAATGCAGGGTGATGGGGAGTTTATTGGGACCAATGGTGTCGAGGTGCGGCATGAGCGCGTCCTTCAGGGAGTAGCGGCGAACACGCCGATGGCTGCGTCTTCACGCAAGCCGAGTGCAAGATTGAGGGCTTGCATCGCTTGTGCGGCGGCCCCCCTTCCCAAGTTGTCTATGGCAGCCAAGACTACGGCGGTATCGCCGTCTTGATGGACAGAGATATCGCAGAAAGCAGTCCCACGTACATGGCGAAGCTGTGGCGTGCCATCACGTAGGCGAATGAATCGTCGATTGCCATATGCTGCTTCAACCACGGAGGCTGCATCCGTTCCTGGCGCCATCGGAATGAAGCTAGTCGCAAAGATGCCGCGGTCCACCGGAGCCGACCAAGGCACGAAGTTCACCGTAGGCTGCGCTCCCAGACCGGCCAAGAAGGTCAGTACTTCGGGAACGTGCTGGTGGGTGAGCACCTTGTACGCCTTGAGGTTCACAAAGCGTTCAGGGTGATGCGTCGCAGCCGACGCGCTGGCGCCTGACCCCGTTGAGCCCGTAGCCGCGACAACCTGGATGTCTCCGGCAACAACGCCCGCGTCAACGAACGGAGCCGCTGAGAGCATGAGTGCCGTGGCGAAACATCCGGGGGCCGCAATGCGCTTAGCTCCAACGAGCTGCTCAGCATGCCACTCGGGCTGGCCGAAGACCCAGCCAACGGCATGACGGTGGTCACGACTGCAGTCCAAGAGGACCGGTGCATCGCTCAATTGAGCAGCAAGTCCTGCAGCCGCACCATGTGGCGTTGCGAGAATAACCACGTCGAGGGCGCACAGAGCTTCGGGTTCAAAGCCCGAGAAACACAGGTCCGTGGCACCAAGCAGCGCTGGAACGGCCGAGCTTAGTGGCTTGCCAACGCGCGAACGCGACACGGCCATACTCAACGTCATGTCCGGGTGAGCCAGGACCCACCTGCACATCTCACTGCCGACGTAGCCAGCAGCGCCTACCACGCCGACACGAATGCTCATGACACTCCAAGCTGGGCTGGCACGGACACTGAGAGACTACGCAGCACACAGTCGGCGAAGGCCTCTGGGTCCTTGAATGCGTTGATAGCGGGCGTCCCGGTGCGACTTTTGATAGCGTTGGTCCCGGCACTATTGTCCGTCGCCGGACCGGTCACCACAGTGGTGGTGTAGCCCAGCTCTTCGAGTAGCTTGACCCCACCCCATCCAGCGACGGGGTCCGTCGCTGCAAGAATGATGGCTTGGGTCTGCTCGCGGACATCTGCGGCAGCCAGAATATCAGCCACCCCGTACTCTCCGAGCAAGCCGTCTCCAAGCTCGGCCACAATGACGTCGACGCGATGGTCGGCTACCGCAGCCAAGCAGCCACGTGCAGGACATACGGCATCTTGGCCGGTTGTCGACGCTAGGCCAGCATCATTGAATGTGATGGCACAAACCGCGCCGTGATCCTGCATTTCCAGAGAGTCGCGACGCAGCGCCACGCCGGTGACCTTCGTCGCTCCAACACGAAGACCGCGGGCTGTCAGCTGACGAATGAGAATCGAGGCTGCAGCCGTCTTGCCAGCGTGCATACAGGTTCCGGCCACGAAGACCAGCGGCGGCAGCTGGGGAACGACGTCACGCAGCGCCACCGGTCCCGGGAAAATATTCGCCGGCTGACCGTCGCGACGCTCACCACTGTGGAAGGTCAGAACAACTCCCAAGACTTCGGCGCGAGCGGGCGGTCCGACTTCAGGATTAGCCGAGGTGCACTCACCAATGATGCCACCGAGGTTCAGCAGGTGAAGGATGTCGCCCTTCTTGACGGACTTTGGGACCACCCCGCTGTAGCCACGAAGGGCACGTCGCTCACCGAGAACGCCGGCGACCACGTCGCCTTTATGTACGGTCATCATTCGGCCGTGAACGTCTTCAACCTTGTTGTAGACCGCTTTCTCGTCGAGTACGCGCACTGCGATGATGACACCGGGCTTAGCCGGAATGTCTTCTCCGAGGACGACCATGTCATGCAGTGGCACGTTCCTCGTAGATGACGCCACTTTGTCGAGCTTGACTCTCATGATTGCAACTCTGCTTCGCGCTTGGCTTGCGCAGCCAGCCACTGAGAAGTACCGTGGATAAGCGAGAAGCCCTTGGCATCCGCACCCGTCCACAATTCAGTGTGTTCGCCGTAAGCGGTCTGCTGCACGGCATGCATCGACCAAGGGCTGCGCACACCAGTGACCTGAACATGGCCCTGGCGAAGAGTGATGCGAACCTGCCCGGCAACACGCTCTTGCGAGCTGGCCAAGAAGGCCTCAATGTCGCGCGCGAGTGGGTCGAGAAGCTTGGCTTCATGCACCAACTGCCCGTACAGCTCGCCGAGGTGGTCTTTCCAGAACCGCTGCTGCGGGGTCAGGACTAGCTTCTCCAGCTCACGGTGAGCTGGAAGCACAATGAAGGCGCCTGGAGCCTCAAAGGCAATGCGGCCCTTGATGCCGAGGATGGTGTCACCCAGATGAATGCCGCGTCCAACGCCGTGCGCTGCGCCGAGAGCGTTGAGCGCCGCTACCGCATGCCAACCGCGGATGGCTTGACCATCAATGGCAACGGGAAGGCCGTCTACGAAGTCCAAGATGACGTCAACGCCGTCTGCTGGCGCGTCGGTTGGCTTAGTCGTGCGAATGTAGGACGTCTCTTCCGGGGCCAACCACGGGTCATGGGTCTCGCGTCCACCGGCTGTGGTTCCCCACAGGCCATCGTTGATGGAGACTTCCACATCATCCTGCATGGGTCCGAGTCCGCGCTCCGCCAGCCAAGATGCGCTGTGTTCGCGGGAGATCGATTCGTCGCGAATGGGCGCGAGCACGGTTGCTTTTGGGGCAACCGCGCGCAGGGTCACGTCGAACCGAACTTGGTCATTGCCGGCGCCAGTAGACCCATGGACGAGAAGCTCAATGTTTCGCTTGGCAGCAGCGTCTGCAAAGAGTCGGGCTTGAACCACGCGCTCAACGCCAACACACAGCGGGTAGACCTGGCCACGCAGGACGTTCCCGCGGATGAGCCACGCGATATGGTCGTCATACAGCGAGTCACGACCGTCGATAGCGACGTGTTCGGTCGCTCCAAGGGCCTTCGCATGGGCAGCGAGGGCACCGATGCCATCGTCTTCCCAAGCACCGGTATTGATGCTGATGGCGGTGACGGGATGCCCGGCTTCGGCCATACGTGCGACGAGCCAGCTAGTATCGAGACCTCCAGAAAAGGCCACGGCGACGGGTTGTTTCAAGACAGCTCCACGAGCGAAGTGTTCAGTTGGCTTCCGGCAGTCCCACCAGCTGGCGCAGCGCGCGCACAGCGGTGGTCGTGCCTAGCGCAACCATGACGGTATCGTCTCCCGCAATCGTGCCGAGCACGCCGGGGACATGGGATTGGTCAATGGCATTGGCGACGACCGCGGCAAACGCGGGTTCCGTGGTGAGGACAGCAAGCCCGCCCCCGTACGCCACATTTAGCGAGTGTATCGGCGCACCTAGTGAGGGCTGTCCCGGCATGCGGTAGCACCCCGCCACCTTCCTCACACCTAGTCGACGCAGCTCACGGGACACCGCGGACTGGTCAATCACAGCACCGCGCCGCTCTAGTGCCTCGACAATTGCTGCTTGTGTGCGGAAAGTTCCCGCTGTCAGCAGGTCCGGCAATGTGGCGCGCCAAGTCATGGCCGCGCGCATATAGCGCACACATATTATGCGCCAGCGAATTCAGGCGCTCGATCGAAGTGGCCGCGCTCCCAGCTGGAGAAGCCGAAGTAGAACCAGCACCCCGACCGTCGATAGGCCAGCTACTAGGCCCCACCATACGCCGGCAACGCCCCAGTCCAACCAAAAGGCCAACACCGCTGCAGTAGGCATACCGACGCACCAGTGTGCCAGCACATTGAAGACCATCGGCATGCGGACATCCCCAATCCCGCGCAGCACGCCTTGAGCTGTGACCTGGAGCCCATCGACGACCTGAAAGGTGGCGGCAATCGGTAGCAGTATGACCACAACCCCCACAACAGCAGCGTCCGGAGTGAACAGACGGGCAATGGGTCCTGGAAGCGTCACAAAGACCACTGCCGCCACAGTGGAGATGCTGCCCCCGAGCGCAATCGCAAGCCATCCACTGCGCTGCCATGGAAACCCAGCGCCGAGTAGATTGCCTACCCGTGTCGTGGCGCCGCTCCCAATGCCGAGTGGAACCATGAATGAGATGCTTGCCACAAGAAGGGCGATCGCGTGCCCAGCCAGAGCGGTGGTTCCCATCCAGCCAATCATCACTCCGGCTGCAACAAAACCCCAGATCTCGATGCCAAGCTGCACGGCAACCGGCGACCCCATCAACACAATATCTCGTGCGTGGTGCACAATCCCGTGCTGCGATGGCTGCTTCAGCAGGCGTAGTAAATCGGCGCGACACAACCATACCAACATGAACGCCATGCACCACGACGAGCCTGCCGTCGCATACCCAGCCCCGACTACACCCAGAGCAGGTGCGCCAAGCCATCCATGAACAAAACAAGCGTTCAGAAACACGTTTAGAACGTTGGCAACGATGATGGCAATCGTCGCAGGCCGCATGACCTCAACACCCTGCATCAGCTGCCGTACCGCCCAAAACACCATGAAACCTGGCACGCCCAGCGCCACAGCCCGGCAATACAGCGCCACATCGGGAAGGATCTCAGCCGGCTGTCCGAGCGCTTGCAACCCGGAGGCAGCCAGTTGGTAGCCTCCCCACAGCGGTATGGCGATGAGCACAGCCAACAGCAGCACGGCTCTCGCCGCGCCCGCGATACGCTGCGAGTCTCCTCGACCATGGGCCTGCGAGACAATGGGGTCAACGCCCATCATGATGCCGCGGCCAAACACCGCCAAGCCATGCACCCACATATTTGAGGCAGACAGTGCAGCGAGAGCTTGTTCGCCGAGCGGTCCGACCATCGCGGTGTCAACGGCTCCCATGCCGAGCATCCCCACTCCGCCAAGTGCCACAGGCCAGCCGAGACGCCACAAGGTGCGCACCTCCTCAGCGTTATCGCCGGGAGCACGAATGGGTGACGAAATCGGCTCGGACACGAATCCCCCAACAGACGGGGCGCGTCTCTAGCCCTTTGTGAGGGCCGCGGCCTTGTTGGCGTCGAGGAAGCCGCGCAGGGTGTTCTCTAGATCAACAAAGACCATCGGCTTCGGCAGGAACCCTGTGAAGCCGGCCTCCTTCACTCGCTGCCGGATGCTGCTGTCCGCGAACGCCGTGCACGCAACCACCGGTATGTCTCGCAGTTCTTCGCGCTCCTTGAGCATGCGAAAAACCTCGAATCCATCAATGTCCGGCATCATCAAGTCAAGCAACACGAGGTCTGGCAACAAACGGCCGATTTCCAAGCCAGCAAGGAAACCCGAGTTCGCAGTGGCGACCTCGATTCCTTCGGAGCTCGCCAACGTCTCGCACACAAGCAACAAGAAGTCAGGTTCGTCGTCCACAACCAAGACACGCAGCGGTTTGCCCGCCGATGGTAACATCGTGTCCGGCACCGCATAATCGAGGGCATCCGCGAACATCCGGAGATCTACTGAACCGATACGTCGGTGACCACCAGGGGTGCGGTGGGCAGGCAAACGCCCGCTGTCGACCCAGTTCGCGACAGTGCCCAGCGACACACCAAACATGCCCGCAACCTGATGAGTAGTGTAGTAGAGCGTCTGTTCTGGCGTAGTCTTAGACAGAGAAATCCCCCAGCGGATGATTCAACCATACCGCAGGGGGACTCAAATGAGTGTAGCGATTTCTTACAGCCACTTACACAACCATCAAACGGTCAGTCCATAATCCGGAAGCGGAAGAAGGTCTCACCGATGATAATCTCCTCACCACCGAACAAACGGCGTTCCGTGATCAGCTCTCCGTTGACCAGCGTACCGTTCGCGGACTTGTTGTCTTCAATGTAGAAGTTGCCGCTGCGGCGGTACAGCTTGCAGTGGTAGCGTGAGACCTTCGAGTCGTTCTTGACTTGAATGTCGTTGTCACGGCCGCGGCCCAGAGTCAGCACATCGTTGCTGAACGGGTAGATCTGCTCTTCGGCAGTTCCCTCCTGGTACAGCATGACCGCGTGACGCTCTCCGCCCTCGGAATCGTCGCTGTCATCGCCGGCGTCGCTGTCGTCGCCCATCTCAACGAGGTCGTCGTCAACGAGGGTGTCCATGTCTCCGACTTCGAGGTCGAGACCGTCGTCGCTGTCATCATCACCGAAGACGACAGAGACGTCTTCGCTAATACTGACCGACTCGGTGAAGATACCTTCGGTACCGTCGCTGCCTTCAAACCCGCTCAGGTCGGGCTCCGGCTCGCTGCCAACCAGGATGTCTTCGTCCGACCCGCCGATGTCGAAATCACCAAAGAGTCCCTCTTCGGCTTCATCCGTACCCGCAAGCTGGGTCTGGAAAGCCGCGTCTTCACCGTCAGGTTCAGACTCTGGCTCGGGTTCAGGTTCAGGTTCAGGGGCGTGGCCCAGACCATCCGCAACACCTGCGTTCGCCGCAACCTCAATCCAGCGGTCTAGTTCCGTCTGAATGGTTTGCAGTTGGTCATCGATCGAGCCGATTTCCTTATTTCCCTGCGCAACTTCCTCTTGCAAGTCAGCAGCTTTGGCATCGAACTCATCTTGGGTCAGTTCTTCGATGGCGAGGCGGAGCTCAAGCTCCTCCAATTCGCCACGCGAAGCTTCCTGCCCCGACACGATGCCGTTCTTATCCGACTCAAGCAAAGTTACAGAGGACTGAACTTGCTCAATGAGTGGGAGTAGCGCCTCAACAACAACATCGCGCTTTGCGGTGTTGTCTGTGACGACCTTCTCCACCACTTTCGCGGTGAAACTGCTTGCCTTCGCCGTAGCTTTATCGATGAAGTTTTGAAACTTAACAACATCATCGACTTTGCTTTGGAAGTCCGCCAACAACTCGGACTGGTCCATGGATCCCGCCTTCATCTACAGAAGCTAATGTGCATGTCTGCGGGTCCCCCCCGCGACGGCCACCATTGCTACCGGACCGAGCGCGTGGGGTCAAGGTACCGAGTGAGGGTCGGCCCATTTCGGGGTCCGATGTGGCTTGAACCTTGCCTTCGCGCCGTCAACAACAGCCCCCAACACATCAGCCCAGTCTGCATTCCGCAGCGCAGTGGCGCACAGCGCTCACATGCCGGCCAGCCAATCTCCTTCCGCAACGTCGTTGAACAGGGTGTACTGCTTCTGAAAAGCAAGCTTCACCGTACCTGTTGGGCCATTGCGCTGCTTAGCGATGATAATCTCGGCCAGCCCCTGATCCGCGCTGTCCGGGTCGTAGTACTCATCGCGGTAGATGAACATGATCACGTCCGCGTCCTGCTCGATAGCCCCAGACTCGCGCAGATCAGACATCATCGGTCGCTTGTCTTGGCGCTGCTCGACGCCACGAGACAGCTGGGACAACGCGATGACTGGGACTTCCAGATCTTTCGCCAGCGCTTTGAGACCCCGACTCATGTTGGAGACCTGTTGGACGCGCGGCAGCTTCGGATCCATTGCTCCCATCAATTGCAGATAATCGAGCAATATGAGGCCCAGGGTTGGATCTTGAGCTTTAAGCTGGAGCGCCGAAGCGCGAATTTCCGCCACATTCAGGCCAGGCTTGTCGTTGATGTGGATCTTCAACCGCCGAAGCTGTTCCGAGGCCTTGTGCAGGCGCTCCCAGTCGTCTGCATCTAGATCGCCGGTGCGCAGCTTCGTTCCGTCGACCATGCCCAGACTACAGAAGAAGCGGTCTACAAGAGAGTGGCGGCCCATCTCAAGGGAGTAGATGCCAACACCGGCGCCATCCAAAATGGCGGCATTCAGCGCAAGGTTCAGTGCGAGCGCCGTCTTGCCCATGGAAGGCCGCGCCGCGAGTATGAGCAGGTCTCCTTTCTGGAAACCAGCAGTCATCTTGTCCAAGCGTGCAAACCCCGATGACAGACCTACGTTCTCGCCGCCCCCCTTTGAGGCCAGCTCTTCAAACTTCATGATCTCGTCGTCGACGATGATGCTGATCGGATGCCACTGCTTGCCGGCGCTTCCTTGCGACGACAGCCGCACGAGCTCGCTTGTGGTCTTGTCCAACAAGCTGTTTACGTCGTCTGGGTGGCGCGAAGCGTGAGTGGTCAGCTCGTTACCGAGGGTCATCATCTGACGCAGCAAAGACTTGCTGCGAATGAGGCCAGCATAGTGCTCGAGATTCACCGTAGATGGCGCGTGTTCCGGCAGCTCAATGACATACGCGATGCCACCGTACTTACCAGGCGTACCGGTTCGCAGCACACGTTCCGGAATGGTGATGAGGTCAATGGCTTCACCATTCAACTGCATCTCAACGAGCAGTGTGAACAGTAGACGGTGGTCGTCTCGCCAAAAGTCGGCCGCATCTAAGTCACGACGGATCTCTTCGAGCACATCTGGACGTTGGATGAGCCCGCCCAACAGTGCACGCTCCGCCTCAACGGCATTCGGATGCACCGAATGGCGGTTGTCATCTGGACCCATGTACCCTCACAAACAGCATGAGCCCGCTGCACAACTGCGCAGCGGGCCCAAGACGTATCGACATGGCCGAGCAATGCCCAGCCCGTCATTACAGATGCATCACGCCCGGATGACGTAAACGCGAACGCTAGCTTCCACATCACGATGCAAGCGCACGGGAACCGTGAACAAGCCGATGTTGCGGATGGGCTCTGCAACTTCGATCAAGCGACGGTCCAACTCGACGCCTTCGGCGGCGAGCGCCTCAGCAATGTCGCGGTTGGTGACCGAGCCGAACAGCTTGTCGTCATCACCGGCTTCGCGGCGGATGGTGACTGCCGTTTCAGCGAGCTTCTCGGCGATTGCCTTGGAGCCCGAGAGTTGCTTACGACGAATGGCGTCGGCAACGTTGGCAGCGTGTGCGGCTTGAGCAACCGTCCCCTCGCTTGCAAGCACGGCAAGGCCGCGCGGCAAGAGGAAATTGCGTCCGTACCCCGCGGCGACTTTGACGATATCGCCAGCGTCACCGAGGTTCTTTACTTCCTGATTCAGGATGACTCGCATGAGTATGTCCTCGTATTCGGGGTTGAACTAGGCGCTGGCTTGTTCGCCAGCTGCCTCGTCGGTGTTGTTGGTGTCGTCGCTGTCGTCGTCGTCACTGGCGGCGGCAGCAGCAGCGGCCTGGGTGGCCTCAAACTTGGCGGCAGCTTCGCGGGCAGCCTTGGCTTCCACTTCGTACTGTGCCTGGGCAGCGGCTTCAGCTTCGCGCTTGGCAGCTTCTTCAGCCAACTTGGTGCGTTCTTCCGTGGCTTCGGCAAGGCGGGTTTCGACATCCACGGCGCCCGGCTTGCGGACGGTGAGGAAGCGAATCACGCGCTCTTCGATGCGAAGGCGACGCTCAATTTCCACGATGAGATCCGGGCTCGACAGGAACTTCTCGAGAACGTAACGACCCTTTTGGTGGTTTTGGATCTCGTAGGCCATCTTGCGTTGGCCCCAGTCGTCGCGGACGAGGAGAGTGCCCTCGTGGTCGGTGATATTGGTCTCGATCTTTTCGAGAATCTCAGTCGTCGCGGCCTCATCGAGGTCGGGGCGAAGGATGAGGACGAGTTCGTATTCGTTGATGGTCAAAAGACCCTCCACGTGGTCAAAATTCGGGGAACGCCGGTCAGCGCTCCCGAGGAGGATTCAGAGGTCGCCCAGGCTGCAACACAGCCCTGACGCCAAATCAGTGATCGGCATGCCGCGATGCGCAGACATACCTGGAAACGTTGAGCAATCATAATTCATGCGGAACCGCCAGCGCTTTGCTGTGTCCGGCCACGTGTATTGAAGTGGTTCATGGCTGCCATGACACCGTCCCGAAGGACAGCCTCGGCCGCATCTGCAGCGTCATCGACGACGTCGGCGAGGCGATTTGCCTCGTCCGTGCTCCACTTGCCCAACACATAGTCGGCGGTGTCCCAGCCCTCGGGAGGACGAGAGACACCCACGCGAATCCGGGTGTAGTCAGCACCAATACACTTATTCAGGTCCCGCAAACCATTGTGCCCGCCATGTCCCCCACCGACCTTCACCCGCACATCGCCAAATGGAATGTCGAGGTCATCATGGATGACAACGATCTTCTCATTTTGGACCTTGAAATAACCTTTCAAGGAGGCAGCGGGCTGACCGGAGAGATTCATGAATGACTGTGGCATGGCCAAAGTGGCCGATTGGGACGCGATAAGCGCCTTGCCCACAAGAGCACCTAGGTGCTTCTTGTCGGCGGGTGCGGACCAGCGCTCAGCAAGGCGTTCAATCGCAAGAAAGCCGACGTTGTGACGCGTCGATGCGTACTTGCGACCTGGATTGCCGAGGCCGAGCACCAAGAACATGACTAAGCCTTGGCGGCCGCAGCCGACTCGGCTTCATCTTCCGTCTTCTTGTCTCCGCCCTTCTTGCCGTAGACCGACAGGACGTTGAAATCAGATTCGAAGAGAATCTCGACACCGTCTGGGGTCGCAACTTGGGAGATCGTGATGAAGTCGCCGATGATCATCGGAGAGACATCAACAGGAAGAGTCGCAGGGATGGCAGACCAGTCCGAGCGGACCGGAACCGTGCGACGGATGACGCGCAAGCGGCCACCGAGCGAAGCGCCTTCCGGACGGCCGGTAGGCTCGAGCGGGACGTCGACCGTGACCGACTGGCCTGCTGCCAACCGGTAGAAGTCGACGTGAAGGATTTCGCGCGTGAGTGGATGACGCTGAGCGTCACGCACGAGGCACGGAACCGATTCACCATCGATTTCCAGATGGATGATGGTGTTGCGGTTTTCCGTCTTGCGGAAAATCGTGGTGAGCGTCAGCGGATCGATGTGAATCGCCGTTGCTTCCGCGCCTTGTGCGTACACAACGGCGGGAAGGCGGCCAGCGGCGCGCAGCTTACGGGCTGCGCCCTTGCCCACATCGTTCGTGCGAACAGTGGCATTCATGTTGGTGTCCATGGAGTCTCCTTGGGGCTGCTCCCGACTCCCATCGGCAAACCGCGACACCAAAGCAAGACGCAAGGAACCTAGGAGAATTCTCCAAGACTACCTTCCGCCCCATGGACTCGCGGGTGCGCTCTGGGCGTACCGGGACAGCTACAGACCTAAAAAGCCGAGACCCACGCCCCGGCAGCGGCGCGTCCTAACGCGCCACGCGGCTGTGTCAATCGACACCGTCGTGTGGTGAGTGTCGGCTGCTAGCCGCGCATTCCGCTATCGGCCGTTAGCCTTCAGGCGTTGCCGACAAGCTGTCTCTGATGGAGCAGCCTGCCGCAACTTCCAGCCTCATACCGTTGACGGAGTCCACACGGAAAGGAGCGTCCTGCCGCAGAAATTACGGCGCAGCGAGCAGCAAACGCTCACAGCGGACGTCCCAAACGACCAAGATCTCCGACCTCATCACCATCAACGACGAGATCAGCCGCCTTCCAGGAAGAGCCGACTAATCGAGTCGTTGAAGTGGATGCTGCGGATGGCTTGGGCAAACAAGTCGGCGACAGACAACACCTTGAGCATGGGCAGCTCTGCCAGCTCGGGGCGCAGTGGAATGCCGTCTGTCACGCAGACTTCTTCAAACACCGACTCTTCAAGCCGCGCCAAAGCGTTGCCCGAGAGAACGGGATGGGTAGCAACGGCGAACACCGACTTCGCGCCTTGTTCTTTGAGAGCCACACCGGCTTTCGTGAGCGTTCCAGCCGTGTCAATCATGTCGTCGATGAGGATGCAGCGGCGGCCCTTGACGTCGCCAACCACATTCATCACTTCCGACTCATTGGCGCGTTGGCGGCGCTTATCGACAATCGCAATCTCACAGCCGAGGTACTTGGCGTAGCTACGAGCTCGCTCGGTGCCGCCAGCGTCAGGCGAGACAATAATGGTGTCGTTCGTGAGCAAGTTCTCACGTATGTACTTGAGCAGCACAGGCTGCGCGTACAGGTTGTCGACGGGAATGTTGAAGAACCCTTGAATCTGCCCAGCATGCAGGTCCATGGTCAACACGCGCTCCACCCCAGACGCCTGAATCAAGTCCGCGACGAGACGGGCGGTAATGGGTGCCCGAGGTGCGACCTTTCGGTCCTGACGCGCGTAGCCGAAGTACGGCATGACCGCTGTGATCCGACCCGCCGACGAGCGTTTACACGCCTCGGCCATGATCAACAACTCCATGAGGTTGTCGTTGGCCGGCGCCGAGCTCGGCTGGATGATGAACACATCCCTGCCGCGCACGTTTTGCCCCAACTCCACCCGGGTTTCCCCGTCCGAGAAGCGACCGACATTGGCGTCTGCTAAAGGATGGCCAAGACAACCTGCGATGCTCGCTGCGAGCCTCGGGTTGGCTGTGCCGGTGACCAAAACCATTTCACCGTGCATAGCGACTCCCGGAGCATGCGACGCGCCCGCACCCCGAACGGTGCGGACGCTTCATCGCGGGAAGTGGCTGGGGCGGTAGGATTCGAACCTACGCATACCAGGATCAAAACCTGGTGTCTTTACCACTTGACGACGCCCCAGAACACCAGCCGTATAAACGGTTTGGCCTCAGTCGTCACACAGGGACGCGAAGCGTTTTTACTGCGTCGCGCATTCCCGAAACTGTCAGCTCATACATGGGGAAGATCCCGCCGATTGCCGACACGGTCGGATGGCGCCACAAACGGGGCGGATCGGGGTTGAGCCAGACGCTTGCCGGACAACGACCTTTAAACCTACGAAGCCACTCGATCCCAGAAAGTGAATCTTCACCCGGCCAGCTCATCCCGCTGAACAATTCATAGGGCGCCATGGACGCGTCCCCGACAAAAACAAGGCGAGTATGGGGCTTGAGATTGGCCAGCACTTCGTGGGTCGGCAGACGGTCGGGCTGGCCTTCGTCTTTATACAACCAGCGATAAATGCAGTTATGAAAGGTATACGCCGCAAATGACTTGAAGGTATCCAGCTTGCTCGCTGCGGTGAACAGCTGCTCTACTCGGCGCGAATGCGGACCCATGGACCCACCGGCATCCATGAGCAACACGACGTCCAAGCGATTTTTTCGCTCACGCCGCTCGACGATCTCGATATCGCCTGCGTTCTTCGCAGTCTGGTCAATCGTCTCGTCAAGGTCCAGCTCGACCCGCCCCACCCGGCCCAGGTCTCGCAGCGTACGCAAGACGACCTGTAGATCCCGAATATCCAATACGCGGTCCGTCCTGTACCCCTCCCAGCGACGCTCCAGCGCCATATTCATCGCCTGTCGCCCCCCACCCGCACCGCCAACGCGCATGCCGCCTTTCGCGTTCCCACTGTGTCCGAAAGGGCTGGTGCCCTTGGTCCCAATCCAGTGATTGCCGCCATCGTGGCGTTCTTTCTGTTCGGCCAAACGCTCTAGAAACTTTTTGAGCAGCTCATCGCGGTCCAGGTGAGTCCAGTCCCCCTCGGCCTTCGCCTCTCGCTCAGCCGCCTGTTCCAGCCACTGCACCAAGTTCTCACGCAGGTCCGGCGGGAGCGTTGCATCCTGGAAGGTCTCAGCAAACGCGAGGTCCCAGGCGTCATACTCGGTCTCCGAACGGCAGTAGATGGCGCGCCCGAGGTGGTAAAGACCGTCGATGTTCGTTGCCACTCCTTTAGAGAGGGCTTCGAGCAAGGTCAGGTGTTCACCAATCCCAACAGATAGTCCGCGAGCGCGAGCGCTGATGAGCAGCTCAATGAACATCTAGTACAGCGTCCGACGCTTCGGTGCGGTCGCGGCCACAAGGTCTTGCTCCTGCTTGAACAACACGCCCAAAAACGGGTCACCAGACTGCACGGACTCCACATCTACGCCAGCATGCGACAGCACCGTGAGCCAGTCCACGAGCTCAGACGTTGAAGGCGGCTTGCGCAATCCTGTTGTCTTTCGGAACGCAAAGAACCTATCGAGAGCTCGATCCATGAGCGCTTGGTCGAGGTTCGGATGGTGTACACGGACAATCTGTTCCATCTGAGCCCGCTCAGGGAATGAGATGAAGTGGAAAACGCAGCGGCGCAAGAAAGCGTCCGGTAGTTCCTTTTCGGCGTTGGACGTGATGATGACGACAGGGCGATGCTTGGCCGAGACGGTCTCGTCAAGCTCTGGAATGTGAAAGGCCATCTCGTCCAGCTCGCGAAGAAGGTCGTTCGGAAACTCCATGTCAGCCTTGTCAATCTCGTCAATGAGCAGCACGACCCGCTTGTCGCTCGCGAAGGCTTGGCCCATGACGCCGAGGCGGATGTAGTTGCGAATATCTGCGACATCAGCATCGCCGAACCGACTGTCGTTTAGACGTTGGACGACATCGTAGGTGTACTGACCATCGACCGCTTTTGTCGTCGACTTCACGTGCCACGACAGCAGCGACATGTCGAGGGACGCTGCCACAGCACGCGCCAGCATCGTCTTGCCGGTGCCCGGTTCCCCTTTCACAAGCAGCGGCCGCTGTAGCGCAATCGCCGCATTGACCGAGGCCAAGAGGCCGTCGTCAGCAATGTAGTCGTCGGTTCCAGCAAACGCATCAAAGGACATAAGACCTCCCGGGGACGCGCACGGGTAATGCCGATGAACAACATCCGCCGGTCGCAGTGTGTCCACACGGAATGTGGTGCAACCGATCGCACCGGATTATATCCCGCGCGTGTCGACACTAGACGGGCTCGACACATCCCTCAAGGCACCGCGTACGGTTGTGCCACTCGTACCTGACCTCCACATTGGGGTTCGCGCTACGGGCAGTGGCCTTGGGGAATTTTAACATACGCACCGTCGTGCGGAGCCATGAAAATGGAAGCCAATCTAGCAGTCTTGATCGATTTTGAAAACGTAGCCGCGGGTACCGAGAAGGAAAACCTGGGCCGATTCGACATCGACGCTGTTCTCGAACGAATCAAGGACAAGGGCCGCGTACTCGTCGCCCGTTCCTACGCTGACTGGGGCCGTTTCGCGCGCTTCAAGCAGGGTTTGCTCAAAGCCAACGTCACCATGTACGAGCTGACCAGCCACGGCATGCACGACAAAAACCGCGCCGACATCGCCATGGTCGTCGACGCCCTAGAGCTCGCATTTACCCGCGACTACATCGACACCTACGTGATCGTCAGCGGAGACAGTGACTTCACCCCGCTCGTCCTGAAGATGCGCGAGATGAACAAGCGCATCATCGGCATTGGTACACGGTCAAGTACCTCACGCCTGCTCATCCAGGCGTGCGACGAGTTCATCTTCTACGACAGCATTGTCGCTCACAAGAAGAAGTCCCGCAGCCGCTCACGCGCACGCACCGAAGCTCCGAGCAGCAAGCAGGCCGCGTTTGCCATCTTGGTTGAAGCTCTCGAAGGCCTGCTCCGCGAGAGCTCAAACACCCCCAACGCTTCCGTCGTCAAGGGTGCTCTGCTCCGCCGGGTTCCAGACTTCTCGGAAGGCGACTACGGCTTCAGCTCATGGACGCGTTTCCTCGAAGCCGCCAAGAAGGCTGGCGCCATCCGCCTGAGCCAGAACAGCAAGCAGGGCGGCTACTTGGTCGACCTTGTGGACAACGGCGTCGAATCCGAGCCCGATGTCGACATTGCCCCGACCCAAGAAGGTCCGTACGTCGACCCCTACTGTCCGAACGGCATGGAGTGGGTCATCGAGGCATTGGCGAAGGAAGGCTACAACCCTCTCGCCGCTCCGACGCGTATGTCCATCCTGGAAGCCCTTGAGGCCGTGGTCACGGACCGTGAGCGTCGCAAGCGTCGCAACAACATCCAGTTCGTCCGCGAAGATGTTCGTCGCCGTATCTCCAAGACCCACAGCGACCTTCCCGCAAGCGCACTGCGCAGCGTGTTTGATGCGCTGATGAACACCCACGTGTTCATGCACCGTGATGGAACCCCCGTTCGCACCGCATCCGCTCCATTCAACCTCGAGAAGAACCCGGAGCAGATGAACATTCTGCTCACGAATCTCTACCTCGAGACCCTGAAGTCGATCGGCGCAGACCTCAGCAATACCAAGGGTCTCGCTGATATCTTCCTCGGCAACTCTGGCCGTGACCGCACCATCCAGGAGACTCTGGCCTGGCTTGACCAGCCGAGTGACGCCGACATGTCGGCCATTGATGACCTGCTCTCAGTCGACGGTGGTTCGCCTGCCGAGTCTACTGCGCCTGCTGCGCCTGCCCAGGCCAGTTCCCCGTGGGCAGAAGAAGCCGCTACAAAGAGGCCCGCTCGCAAGCGTAAGGCGCCTGCCAAGAAGGCCGCAGTCGAAGTCAGCGACGACATGTTCCTCGTGGAAGACGACCTGCTCGTTACCGAAGACGAGCCCAAGGTCGAAGACGACCTGCTCGTTACCGAAGACGAGCCCAAGGTCGAAGACGACCTGCTCATCATGGAAGATGAGCCTAAGGTTGAAGCGAAGCCCAAGAAGAAGCCAGCTCGCAAGCGCAAGGTCCCTGCCAAGAAGGTGGTTGCCAAGGTGGAAGTTGCTGATGACGACCTGCTCGTTGCAGACGACCTGCTCGTTGCGGACGACCTGCTCGTTGCGGACGACCTGCTCGTTGCGGACGACGAACCCAAGGCAGAAGCAAAGCCCAAGAAGAAGCCGGCTCGCAAGCGCAAGCCCGCCAAGAAAAAGGCTGCCGCCAAGAAAGCGGCCACCACCACCGAAGACGCAACCGACGACCTGCTCGTTGCGGATGACGCGGAAGAAAAGCCCAAAGCTAAGCCTCGCCGCCGCCGCGCTCCAGCCAAGAAGAAAGCTGCTGAATAAGTCGTCCGTGTAAAACGAAACGCCGCGTTGCCAGTGATGGCAACGCGGCGTTTTTCGTTTCGCATACGATTCGCTTGGCGCAAATCTGGGCAATTCGGAAGTCAGCTATCGGACGTCAGAACTCGCCCGCCAGCGGGATCTACCGACGTCCCACTTTCAAGACCCGTTTACCAGCCACCCTCGGGTACCTGGATCTGACGCACGCTACGCACGGCCTTGATGTCCTGCGACAAGTCATCGGCGTTGGCGAACAAGTTCTCCAGCTCGGCGTCCGTGAGAGGGCGATCAAGTAGGCTCAAATCGTAGGCAACGCCGATGTCGAAGTCACGATGGGTTGAGCCTAGATTGTTAGCCTCTGCCGAGTAGATGGCGTCATCAACCGCCTTCTTCGTTCCGCGAACCGTACTATGGGTGACCGCAAGCAGCGTCTTACCGCGGGCATTGTCCTTGAGCGACAAAGCAGCGCGCGGCGCAAAGACACAGTCCCGAACCGAGCCAAAACGACTGAACTCGCCAATTGTTGTAGCGACACGTCGGGCGATTCGGGGTTGGGCTTCTTGGGTGGCAGCACCGATGTGCGGCGTGCAGATGACGCGCGGCTCGTCGGCGTACGGGTTGATCCACGCAGCTCCCGGACGGGGCTCGCTCGGGTACACGTCCACGGCTGCGCGACGCACTCTTCCGCTTGCGATGGCGTCCTTCAGAGCTTCGACGGAATGAACATTGCCACGGGCAAGATTCAAGAACAGACGCGGCCCGTTGTCGTCTCGGTCCGCTCCGAGTATCGGCAGGTACGGGTCGAGGAACCCATCATTGTCCTTGCCCCAGAAGTCCTTGGCGCTGGTGTGAACCGAGGCCATGTCGCAGCTGCGGAACAAGGTGTCCAGGTCCGGACAGGACGTCCATCCCATCTCTATGCCCACTTCAACGGCAACCGGACGGGAGTCGAAGAACGCAATCTCCATGCCCAACGCCGCACAAACACGCGCCACCTGGCGACCAATATTACCGAGCCCAATGATGCCCAGACGCTTGCCAGCAACTTCGTAGCGACCGGTCGCATTCTTTTCCCAACGGTTGTCGTGGGCAGCAACGTCGGTCTCGTACAAGCGACGTGCCATGGCGATAAGGTGCGCCACCGCTAGCTCTACAACGCTTCGGCCATTGCTGACCGGGTCGTTGAAGACCATGACGCCATGGGATGCAGCCGCTTCGGTGTCGACACTGTCATCACCGATACAGCACAGCTGAACAGCATGCAGTGACGCACAGGCGGCGAGAACTTCGGCAGTGACTGGAACCCGACTGCGCTTAAACAGGACTTCGGCGTTTGTACGGCGAATCGCATCGATAAGGGCGGACTCGTCTGGAACCTTGTCGATGCGGTGCGGGACAATGCCAACCGCTCGCAGATGGTCATCGAGGTTCAGGTGGGGCCCCTCGACAATCAGGGCATTCGAGAACGGCTGAGCGGATACGCGCGGCACAGTGCCTCCTTCGGTGGCGCGCGCATAACCGAGTCAGAGCCGGTTGCGGAAACGCGTCGCTAGGCGCGGCTGTACCACAGCAGGAAAATCATTGGAATGCGTCGCCAATGGGCAACAGAGGTCGGACAGCGGCTGTTCATTCGTGCATCCATGAGGGGCACCCTGACGGTCACCAACAACACCGTGATGTCCCATCCCTCCACACTAGCCACCGCCAAGCGACGTGGTGCCACAGACCGGAGCGGGCCGTCCCTGCGGGTGTTGTTGAGTGCGACTCCGGCTAGCCACACAACAGCAGTCACCGTGGTGTCGGCGGTGAGCACCCCCCCCCAACAACGCCGCGTCCGGCATGGCCGGTGCAACCTCAGCTCCCACCACGAGTGCGTCTCCCTACACGCCGACCCTCACAAGCGTGCGGGGCGGCTTTCCTGTCAGTCCGCGACCTGCGATCTGTACAGTTCCTCCGAGACGGCGGCTCTACTCGTCGCCGGTCTCTTCTTCAACCGGCTCTTCAGGGGCAAGGAGCCAATCGGGAAGGCCTGGGGCGTCAAAGCCGTCGCCATCGACGTCTACCCAGATGGGGTTGGTCAGAGCGTACGGATGAATCGGATAGGTCAGCGGCATTGGAATCGACGGTGACAGGAACGTGGCCACGCTGCCAACCCCGCCCAGGGCTTCAATGACAATCTCGTCCAGCGGGATGTATGGGATCTCAACCGGGGTGAACACGGGGCTCATGGAGTCGTCTCCCGTCGCGATAGCCACGTACCAGGAGTCCTGGTCAATGGACCGTTCGAGCGTGGTCGACAGACGAATCACCTCGTCAGGATTGTCTGCTATCAACACCTCGACGAGAGTTCCGTTTTGATACAGCTCAACCCGATCAACATCCATCCATGTAGGGGCTTGCACCTCGATCGTGATGTCAATTACACCGTCTTCGTCGACCACTTCCGAGCCGACCATTTCCCCGTTGATCCACATCTGTAAGTACGGACCATACGAAGCAATGACCCGGTGCTCTTTCACCGCATCGGCCATGGCTTGGTCGTCGATGAAGGCCGGGTCGTCGGTTTCTGACAAGATGAAGTTTCGCGGACAGCCCGCCTCGGTGCTGGTGACGCCGTGGGTGTCCGAGTTGCCGAGCGCCGTGTAGCGATAACCTAGGTTCAACAGGGTGAACCAGTCATCAATCTGACCCTCAATACCGTAGCCAAGGCGAAACTCACCGTCGCGAAGGCCCTGCTGTTCTTCAAGGGTGCGGGTCATCACATCAATGATCTCGAGGTCTCCCCGCGTGCGCTGCTGGTCCAGCTCTGGCTGCGTTGGCGTGCGCAAAAAGATGAGGTCTTTGGTTCCCATCAGCTCGATGGCGTCGAACTCCATGGACAGCTCGTCCGGGCTGATAAGTGGGTTCGAAGCGGTCAGGATGCTCGGACGGGACACAACATTCTCGATGGTTCCGCTATACGGATCCAGGCCGTACTGGTCGAAGTACCCGAGGATACCCGCGCGGGGGTGGCCAATGAACACCACCGGGTCGAGGCCCGCTTCTTCGCCAATCTCGCGAAGCTGCTCAATCATCTCTTCGGGGGTCAGGCCGGTCCAGTCGACCGCTCCACCGGCATCTCCGAGGAAGTCTTCGGCGAGCGGAAAGCCCAAGAAGTGGCCGGTCTCGATGGTCGTGACCTCGTTACCGGGAGCGCTCTGCACCCACTCGCCCATCTCCAACATCTCGATGGTCGGCGCGTAGTCCGTGATCCAGTCGTGGTCCGTGGCCGCAAAGAACTCGACGCCCTCGCACACCATTGTCCGAACACGGTCAGCCAGTGCAACGCCGCTGTCGTGGGAACGGACCGCGTGGACGTGAAGGTCGGCACTCACCCAGCCATCGGTCTGAACCGACCGAATGACGGTGAAGTTGAGGTGGGTACGGCGGGTGGCATCGATGAGGAATGGCTCGCTGATGTCCAGCTCATACTCAAGACCGCGGCTGGCCACGGCGTAGTACTCGCCATCGGGAAGCTCGGCTTCACCGCTGCCGTACATGGGAAAGAGAACCGCTTCGGGGTTTCCACCAATAAAGCTGTCACCCAATGTGGGGTCCCGACTCACCTCGTCATCGACGGCGAACAGCGTGACCTTGGCAGGTACTGGAAGACCACGTTCGTCACGAATGGTGAACGAGAACAGGCCGGGTCGTGGTGAGATGAGGACCACGTCTTGGTCGCTGCCTTCGGCAACCGTAACGGCCAACCGCTCGCTGTCCGGACGGCCTTGTTGGTGGACCATAAGCTCCCAGTCGCCCACTGGCAGAGTGCCACCGAAGGATCCGTCTGCGACGTCGTCGCGGGGGTCTACATCTGTCCGCCACTGGCTGTATGGGCCGTCGTCTCCAGGCCGGTAGGCGAACACATCGTAGCCGCTGCGCGGTGAGCTGGTGCCTTCCTCGAGAACCACACCGTGCAGAGTGCCATGGGGAATCTCTTTGACCCGGATGATACCGTCGAGAATGCTGCCCACATCGCCGGTGCCTACAAAGAAGTATCGGCTGTAGCTTAGGCTCTTCTGACCCGAGCGGGTGGGTGAGAACTCGTAGAAAGTGGCCGTCTGCGAAGCGGTAAACAGGGGGACGTAGACGTCTCCTACAGCGCCAGCAATGCCGTAACTAACGCCATCTCCGACACCTGCGAGGAACTCGAAGCCTGCCGGATCCAAGAACAGGTTGCGGTCCAGCTCGCGTTGTTCAGCGACAAAACCACTCTCGTCAAAGCCCATGCCGGGTCCAAATACGTTGACCGAACCGCCCTGAAGGTAAAAGTCTCCGCCGACGATTCCGTTCTCGACGGCGGTCTCAATCAGCGGGAAGTTGGGCTCAATCGGGAGCATGGCCTCGGCTGCCGGCAACTCGCCTTCCCCGTCCCAGCCCAGGACCACCGTGCTGTCCATACGCACCCACGACTCGCCCGGTGACAGCGAGTAGTCGGTGATGAGGTGGAATTCGGGCTGATTAGACAGCCCCCACAACGGCTTAAGCAACGTCAAAAAGGGCTCGGAGAGCGACACCACCCGTATGACCGCGGGTCCGCCATCCGACCCGTCAGCGAGGATGAATACGTCGTCGTCTTCCAAGGGTGCCAACACATTCATGTTGGCGTTTGCAAAAACCTCAGCGAGCTGGTCTTTCCCCTTTCCGCCACTGAAGCGTGGGTCATTCCACTGGATGTCGGCGTCTGCCAGAGAGCCACCGAAGACCGACGGCCCCATGCTCGGGTGCGCACCCAAGATGGTCACCCGGATTCGGTCGTTCTCCAACATCAAGTCGCCGGGTCGGTCCGTGGACGGGTCTGCGGGACGAGCCAATGACTTTGGACCCCCAATCGTCTGGTCTAGGCGGGTGATCTCAAAGGCGCGGGCGTACGGTTCCTCCTCGGCGCAGCCGGGGATCAGCGCAAGGCTGATGGCGAAGAGGCCGAGGAACGTGGGAAATGAACGGCGAGTCGGACGTAGGGTCTGCATGCGGCTATCATACCGCCCATCACGCAAAGGATCTGCATCATGACTGCACTCGTCACACTTCTGACATTGCTGGTGGCCCCAGCCCAAGCCCAAGACCATTCGGATGGTCAAATTGTCTTGAATGTGCTTGAGAACAACCTGGTTCTGCAGCCCACAGCACGCGTTCAAGTGTGGTCCACAGCCTTCGACATGGACGAAGACCCGCAAGCCGACCCGTCCAGCTACGGTGACCCCGAAGCAGACATCGGCTTCTCCATCCGCCGCGCGCGCATCGGGCTGACCGGCAACATGGGGGGCACGTTCTGGCGCGTTTCCATGGGAACGGGCGCTCCATACGACGGTTTGTCCACGTCCGAAGACCTCATTCAGATTGTTGACGCCTACGGCGGATATCGCTTCGGTGAGAAACGCAACACAACAATTGCCGCCGGTATTGTCCCGGTTCCGTTCGCGCGCGAAACGCTGATGTCTTCTCTAGACCTCACCTTCCAAGAGCGCGGCGTAGGGACGATCTGGACATCCCCGATTCGCGACGTCGGCGTGATGTTCGATACCACTCAAGGCATCTTCCGCGGTCGCGCCGGCGTGTACAACGGCAACGGAAACATCCTCGGCGACAACAACGACGGCGTCATGGGAGCGGCTCGCGTGGAGCTAGCCAGCGGCGACACCTACCGGACCTACTCGCCAGACGGAGAAGCCGCATACGGTGTCGCGTTGTCAGCGCTGTACAACGACGACATCTCGACCAACACCCTAGGTCTCAACGCTGACGCCCTCGCCCGCGTTGGCCCCATCACCGCGACTGTCGGCATTACTCGCAACGCCACTTCACCCAAGGATGACCTCATCGCAGCACCGACCGTCGTGTCGGATACCACAGCCATCGGCTTTACGGGCCAGTTGTCAGCCGGCTTCCCCCTCCTAGACGGCGGCTTGGAAATCGCGGCTCGTTACTCCAGCTTGGACGACGCGACCCAGCTCAAGGACAACGGTGATGTCTCGATTGTGCACGTAGGTGCCAACTTCCATGACATCGCTCCAGGTATCGACCTTGGCGCCGGCTACATCCTGCGTCTCGAACGCCAGGGACGCTCGGTCAACAACGACACGGTGCGCATCTGGACTCAGTTCCGCTTCCCACTCAACGACCGCTCGGGCGAACTTCTATAAATGCGCATGTTTGCTGCTGCACTGCTGATGGCATGTGGGTCACCAACACCGAACGACCCCGCTCCAGCAACCGTCTCTACCCCCATTGTGACCCCAGCTTCGTCCGCGCCCGTCGCCGTTCCACCGCGCTTGGTTCCCTCCGGACGGTACGGGGCGTCGCACATTCTCATTGACTACGACACCGCGCACCAAAGTACGTCTGCACGCTCACAGGCGCAGGCTCGGACGCTGGCACAGTCGGTGCACGCTCAGGCTGTGGGCGGCGCCAACTTCGAGGCCCTCGCAGCGCAGCACTCGGCAGACCCCAACTCAGGCCGCGGTGGTCGTATTGGCGTGTTCCTCGCTGGCACAATGATGCCCGAGTTCGAATCCGCTACAGCACAAGTACACCCCGGTGAAGTCGCCGCGCTGACCCAGACTGCCTACGGGTTTCACATCATTCGGCGAGATGCCGTTGTCGAAGGCAACTTCCGCCACATGGTTGTGGGCTTCGACGGCGCCCGAAAGCGGGACGGGACCACGACCACCGGACGGGACAAGACTGCGGCCCGGGCTCTGTTGGAAGCCGCACAGCTTCGACTGACCGGCGGCGACTCGTGGACGGACGTGGTGCGGGACGTCAGCGAAGACAACTTGGCCCGGTTCGCTGGAGACCTCGGCACAGTGACACCGGGACAGATGGTGCCTGACTTCGAAGACGCTGCGTTTGCCCTACAGCCGGGTCAACGCAGCGGCATTGTAGAGTCCCCTTACGGCCTACACATTATTGAGCGCTACTGAAGTACGCCGCGCACGGGAACCATGGCGGCAGGCAAGTCCACCTGACCCAGTGACCGGCGGAGGTCGCGTTCAATCACGTTGCACAGCTGCGACAACGGCAGATCGTTGACGTCGGTCTCGAAGGGGTCTTCAATCTCGGAGCCCACGGCGTCTAGACCAAAGAAAGCGTAGCTTACGAACATGGTCACAATCGGAGTCAGGTAACCCACGACGGTATGCAGCCCGAACGGCAGAAGCAGACAGTACAGCCCGACAATCCGGTGAGTAAGCATGGTGTACGACGCCGGTAGTGGCGTGTTCTTGATGCGCTCGCACGCTCCCTGAACATCCGTATCCGTGGCCACACAGCCTTCCACCGCGGGCAGGTGGAACAGGTCGACATGACCGTTTTTCCAGGCATCGCGCAACCGCTCGCCGAGGCGCCGAGTGATGGCATTCGGGACGTTTGGCTCCAGACTGAACTCGGCAATCTCCGACTCTGGGAGCAGCCCTTCGAGCTGTATCTGCCAGTCGGTCTCGCCACGTAAGTGCATGCGCAATGCGTGGACGAAGGCGAGCTGTCGCAAGACCAGCTCACGGCGAAGACCATCGTGGTCCGCCACATACAGCGACACCGAACGCGCGAAGGTTCGGCTGTTGTTCACCAGGCTTCCCCAGTGCTTTCGCGCCTCCCAGAACCGATCGTAGCACGCGTTATTCCTGAAACCCAGGAAGATGGACAAGGCCAATCCGATGAGTGAAAATGGCGCTAGCCCCAGGCTAAACTTCTCATCCAGCTCGAAGGTGGTGTAGGCGAAGTCCACCCCCAGAGACGTGAGGCCGACCAGCAGCACCCATGGCCAGATCTGGCGAAGTGCCGAACCACGCCAGTGAAACGCGGCGATTCCAAAGGTATTTCCACGTGTCTTGACTAGCATCGAATCTTCCCGCAGGCGTCGCTAGAGGCCTTAACTAGAGCTGAACAGGTGCGTTCAGGTCAAAGGTACCGGCATGATACTCGGCAACGGCTTGTTCAATTTCAATGGCGGTATTCATGGCCATTGGGCCGTAGCGGCAGATGGGCTCACCGATGGGTATGGCACCAACGACGAGGAATCGCGCACCCATGTGGCCCGACAGCACCTTCACGACATCCCCCTGGCTGAGCAAGATGAGGTGCCCTCGGCCAACCATCTCGCCGGTGGACGTTCCAGTAATGCCAAACATTGCTCGCCCCTGCAACACATAGAGCATGGCAACTTTGTCGGCTGGGATGTCCAGGGAAACGCCGCTGCCACGAGGGAGGTTGACATCGAGCAGTAGGGCCTTGGTACGGTCCGCGACAATCGGTCCTGATACCGTCTTCTGCGAGCCCGCAATGACCCGTATGGTTCCGCCCATCGGGAGTTCTACAGTCGGGATATCGGCGGCGGCAAGCGTCTGTACCTGCGGCATAGACATCTTCTCGCGACCCGGTACGTTCAGCCAAAACTGGATGGCACGAATGGGCACCCCTCGTTTGGGGAGCTCATCGTGGATAATGCCAGTTCCTGCATGTGCCCACTGCACCATTCCTGGTGTGAGCGACACGAAGTTGCCATGGCTATCGCGCACATCGAGCTCGCCATCAATGACATAGGTGATGGTTTGAAGACCACGATGCGGATGTTTTGGAAGGCCGGCATCATGCTCACCAGGAGCCCCTGATTTCAGCTCATCGAACAGCAGAAACGGGTCGAGCGTCTCAAGATGCTTGTCGCCGATGGTTCGGCGCACGGGCACGCCGCCGCCGTCTGTGACAGGACGACCCGGCAATATCCGAGAGATTGTGCGCGTCTCGCCCATGACTCCCCCAATCAGCGCGAACGGTATCGTTGCATACTCACCACTGTTACTCCGCGAAATCACAATAAATTCTCTGTCATTGTGGGGACGAGTTCCGCACACGCTCCATGACATCGGCGTCAAAGCGTCCATCATCGTCGTCAGACAGCCACTCGTAGGCCACCTGCTTCCCATCCACCAACATGAAGGCTGGCCGCCAAGCGGCGGTGCGCGTCCACAAAAAGGCCCCACCCCACAGCGTCGCAGCCTCGGCCGCAACGAAGCCCAACGCGGCCGACAGAACTGCCTGGGCGGCACCGCCCAAGTAGTTGGACAGCAGCAGGGCCTGAATGGCCTCGCGCGCGCCCTCTCCCGCAATCGTTGGGGAGAACAGCGTTCCCAAAATCTGGATGAGACTGCCAAAGACGATGGGCAGGAAGCTGACGCCAACAACGCCAATGGCCAAGGCGGTGAAGAAGTACACCATTGCCGTGGTGAAGTGGGTGACGAACTTGAGGAGCAGGGCGCCGAAGACGATGCCAATCTTGCCGCGGTAGGCAGTAGCGGCATCGATGAAGCGCCGGACGAAACCCAGCCGACGCAGCGGAGCGGGCAATCGCTCTTCGATGAGGTTGAGTGCCCACAGGTACAGCTGTGGGAACACCAATCCAACAATGACGCCGGCGGTGACCACAATGCAGAACGTACCAATAAGGGCCGTTAACAGTAAGGCTCGATCGCCAACCACGTCCGTCAACACCACGTAGCCAGCCGGTAGAGTCAGCAGCATGCCGGCGAACAGCCCAGCGATACCGATGAACTTCTCAAGGGCCTTCGCCGTGGTCGCTCGGGCCCATTCGTTGCTGTAGCGGCCGGCCTCGAACAGCGTGTAGCCGTCTAGGCCAATGGTAGACGGCAGGAACGTGCCGATGAAACGACCAATAAGGAACGCGGTCACGATCTGCTGCCAGAACGGGAACCGCAGCCCCTGCCCACGCAACAGCAGATTCCACGCCATGGCACTAGACAACACGCCGACGAACTTGATGGACATCGCAATGAGTGACCAGAATACAAAGACCTTCGCATCGACCTTCGTCACGTAGTCCGCGATGGCAGAGGCAATGGGCAAGGAGCCGACTTCTTCCCCGCTCGATAGCTCCAGATCCGCCTTGGCCGGATTCGCACCGTCTTCCAAGCGAATAGTCACCAAGTCATCGCTAGCAAACCACCCTACCGCGCTGGATTCCGCGCGCATATCGGGCCCCAGCTCAGGCAGCGTTTGCCCGGCGACTGACACCGACTCAACCTGCTCGGTAATCGGCACGGAGTAGGCGCCCGTACTCGTGCGAACCCAGGTCGACACCTCGTGGGTAAGCAGAAGATAGAAGCCACCAATGGTAATCAGTAGCTTCAGAAGATTAAGCGCCCAACGGCGACCAGCGGACGTCTTGGCCATGTGGGCCCCCCAGAGTTCGCGCGACCTAACCCGTGCGCGCCATCGAGAGAACCCAGCGTCTAGCGCTGGCTCCAGCTGAGCAACAATGATGCTAGCGCTTGCTGAATGCTGCCCACGTTGCGCTCCTTCTTGCCGTCCCATTCGTAGACGAGCGAATCGCGCTGGGTCCAGACTCGGCCCTTCTCCACGGCGAACAGCTCCCCTTCGGCGTTCTTGTTGCGACGCCCAGTCATGGACTTGGTCAGCTCGTCCAGATCTGCACTACGACGCCCCGCTAGAGCTCGTTCTTCCTCAATCGCAAGACCGGTATTCGTCGGGTGACGATGCAGGGCCACAACCTCCACAAACGGGAGTCCCCACCCCACAGCAATCACCTTGCTCGTTGAACGCTGGAGGTCCGGCCACCCCCACAGGCTCATCTTGTTTCGCCCAATCTTCAGCACTGCTTGCTCACCGGCGGTGTGCAGGATTTGAAGCACAGGAGCGAGCTCATCAATGTTGTTCGGCAGCTCTTCCCTACGGTCGCGAAGAATCTCTGCATCGTGCGCTTGCACCCACTTTTGCCAGCCGGGACCGAAGTTCATGCCAGGAACAGCGCCGTCAATCGACGGCCCGGTGCTGCGCATCTCTGACGACCCAAGGCTAAACCCTCGAGCCACCGTCGTGTGATCGGGCTCGACCGCAGCCGCCTCCTCTTCTTCTTCGACCACCTCGGCAATCAACTCCTCGTCATCCTCTGCGGCATCTTCATTCACCGCGACCAGCTGACCACCACACAGTGCAGGGAGAGCCGGCAAGACGAGGCCCAGAGCCAAGGCAATCGCACCGTCATCTGCGGGAACCGCTATGACCACAGCCTCCTCAGAGCGCCCCATCGCAAAGCCTTCGCCCAGAGCATTGCCACCCGCTTCGCGGAATCGACGTACGGCATAAACCGTTGAGAGCACGGGTAACGGCGCGGTTAGAGCGCCACTGACCTTGGCAAGCTCACTCCCATCCCCGCCAACCACGCACACGAAATCTACCGCGCCAGCGGCACCGAGCGCCGAGACGTGGCGCATGGCATCTTCGAGAGTGCAGGTGTGGCGGTCGGTGACAGTGTGGCCTGCCGATTCAATGGTCTTTGCCGCTTGGACTGCAGCGGGCTCGGCGTGTTCACCAATGGCAATCACGACAGCGTGGAACGTGTCGGACATGACTTCCTCCGACGTGGACTATACTCCGCAACATGAAAACCACTCCAATCATCGCCGTCCTCGCAGCGGGCTCAGCCCTGTCACTTTCAGCCTGCAACGGCAAAATTGAGCTTACGACAAATCCGCCACCGCCGGACATCCAACCGACCGAGAATCCGCCAGCGCCCAGTCAAGAGCCGATGGAGAATCCGCCACCCCCCCAGCAACCGAGTCTGCCATCGTGGAATGACGTTGCAAGCAGTCATCCGGAGGGCGCGACCAATCCGCCCATCCCCTTCTTGTACGTCACACCCGAGGGGGACTGCTACAAGGACTTCGTCTCGCCATTCCGAGCTAGCGGGCCCGATGGCATCGGCGACCGTGTTCGTGAAGATTGTGCAACCGAAGCCTGTGGCACACAGATTGCCTGTCCCGAACGCGCACAGCCACTAATGGACACCTATAAGACGCGGCCGACCCGAGATGACGAGGACGGCACCAACGGTGGGTAGTGCGAGTCGCCGCGTACTGGCGGAGTGGAGCAACCGAGTCGCCGCCGAATACACGTCGGCAACGTACGCGTCGCAGGCGCTCCACCGTGCGATTCAGGTTGGCCTGCCGGACGACCTACATCGCACTGCGCTACGAATCGTCGGTGATGAGCTGGACCACGCACGTCTGTCACATGACTGCTTGACCGCCCTAGGGGGTGCGGACGAGCCCATTCCGCTGGAGTTGGCCGCCCTTGAGCTTCCCAGTCCCGAAGGTCCACTCGCGGCTCTCGTCGACAATGTGGTCCGAAACTTCTGTCTGGGTGAGACCTTCGCCGTACCGTTGTTCGACGCCATGCGGCGCACCGCGACACATCCTGCTGTCCAGCCGGCACTGACCCGAATCTTACGAGACGAAGCCGTACACCGCGCCTTTGGCTGGTCCGCGTTGGACGCCTTGCTGGCGTTGGATGAGACAGGCGTCCGGCAGCGAATCATCGACCGCTTACCGGCCTGGCTTGACGGATTCCGACAGGCATACGCTGCAATGCCCGACAGCAACACCTTGACCGCAGAGGAGCTGACGATGGGCCTCATTCCGCTGTCGACGTATGCCGAGGTGCACGACAGAACGGTAACCGGAGATATTTACCCCCGATTTTCCGAGCGCGGAATCGTCATAAACGAGGTCAAATGACCACACTACAAGAGCTCCGTGCCGAGCTGGATGCCGCAGACGAAGCGCTGCTCACCGCAGCCGCAAACCGACTCGCCATCACCCGGCGTATTGGTGCGCTCAAAGCCGCCACGGGTACGGCTATCTTCGATCGCAGTCGTGAAGAAGTGGTGCTGGCCCGCACGCGCCAGCGAAGCACAGCCCTCGGCTTGCCAGCGGCCACAGGAGTGGCCGTGGTTCAAGCGGTCATGGAGGCCGGACATACAGCCCAAGAAACGGTCCAAGACATTCCGCCAGAAGGGCCAACAGTACTCATCATTGGTGGCAACGGCGCCATGGGACAATGGTTTGCGCGCTGCCTTGAATCGCGCGGGGCCCAAGTTGTTCTGACGGACATAGACGACCCACGCGACCGCTTCGCCTTGGTCGCTGCCTCGGACATTGTTCTGCTGTCGGTCTCTATGCATGCGGTTGAACAGGTGCTTCAAGACGTTCTCCCTCACATGCGGGCAGACGCCCTCCTATGCGACATCAACTCGCTCAAGGCAAATGTCTGTGCTGGATACGAAAGTGCCGCCTGCGAAACGCTCGGATTACATCCAATGTTTGGGCCGACCACATCCTCTCTTCGCCGACAGAAAGTCGTTGTTTGTCGAGTCAAGTCCGGTCCCCGTACCACTTGGATGCTGACCCAGCTGGCCGCGATGGGAGCCGAGCTGATCGAGACCACGCCGAAAGAACACGACAGCATGATGGCACTGGTTCAGGTCATCACACACTTTCGCACCATTGCGACTGGAATAACCCTTGCGCGAACTGGGGTTTCGATCTCCGAGAGCTTACGATACACAAGCCCCATCTACCGCTTGGAGATGGCCGTTATCGGTCGGCTATTCGCACAGGACCCCGAGCTATACGCATCCATCCTGTTCGATAATCCGGATGGCGACCGCGTTCGCCACCTGTTGAGCGAGGCGACGACCGAGCTGCACGCACTCATTGCTCACCGCGACCGCACGGGGTTCATGGCGTTGTTTGAAGAGACAGCGGCCTGGTTCAGTGACTTTGCCGAACAAGCGCAGCAGGAGTCCGACCGCATCATCGAAACCTTGATTCGCGAGCCGTAGCCATGGCGAGTCTCGCCGAGCAAGCCCTCAACAACTTGGTCGACCAGTTCGCACGCCCGCTCGACTTCCTGCGGGAGCTGGTTCAAAACGCCCTGGATGCGGGCTCTCCCCGTATCGAAGTGCGAACGGACTACAACTCGGCCCAGGGCGTGTTTGTGCTGTCCGTGACTGACTTTGGCCACGGCATGACTCGCGAGATTATCGACCGGCAGCTAACTCGCCTCTTCGCGTCGCAAAAGCAGGGTGACCTCACGCAGATTGGGCGTTTTGGAATCGGCTTTGCCTCCGTCTTCTCGCTGCGACCCGATGACGTCTGGGTGACGACCGGACGCATTGGTGAGTCGTGGGAAGTGCACTTCGATGCCGAGCGTACATTCACAGTAACGGCACTGGAGACCCCGGTTGTCGGAACCGTGGTGACACTGAGCAAGCGCATGGACAGCAACACCGCACAGCGAACCCAGCGGCAAGCTGCCTACGTCTTGGCCTACTGGTGTGAGCACAGTGAACGGCCTGTTGTGCTGTACGAGGACGGTGTGAAACCGTCGCCAGATACGGTCTCTGACGACCCTTTTGCGTCTTTCGCGCAACCGATTCAGAGCCTGAAGACGGTGAGCCGACCTCTGGGCCTCGACGACCCCATCACCGCAATGGCTAGACGGGACGAAATCCGCGTGTTCGTCAGTGCCACAGACTCCCCGCGCTTTGGGTTCTACAGCCACGGTCTCACGCTGGTCTCCACCGAAGATGTCGCCGTTCTTGGTGACTATGCGGACCGCTTGAGGCACCTCAACATCAAGGTTGCCGGTCCTGGGCTCGACCACACCCTTACGCGCGACAACGTCATCCAAGACGACATGTGGCACAGAGCCATGCGGCTGACCCTCGACGTTCGGAAAGAGCTCCGCAAGTCGCTTTTACGCGCGCTGCATGAAGCGGCCGTGTCCGGCGCAGACGACGATGCCTTGCTGCGCTGGCTTGCCGCAGACCTTGCACCCGAAGGAACCCGAAGCCTTCCCGATGGCCAGCCCCTCTTTCGCGACACCACAGGCATCGTTCGTACGCTTACGGAAGTGGAGGATCAAGAAGATGACCTGGCCGTGTTGCTCGTTGGGGATGTGGACCACCCCGTCGTTCACGCATTGACAGCGCAAGGGCGTTTCGTCTTGCCGGATACTCCGGCTATCCGCTCTGTGTTCCGCGCTTTCCCTCGCAAGCGAATGTTGGGCATCGTGCCCAAGCTACGAACGCTGCGAACGGCCACCGACCGATTCTTTCTGCCACAGCGCATTCCAGACAGCGGCCTGGGTCCGGTCGACCTGGCCCTGTTGACCGAGCTCAAGCGTATTGCCCTGATCCCCGGCTTTCGTCACCTTCACTTTGGGCGTTTCGGGGGGGTGGCTGCGTCAAGACACGAACCCGTGGCCATTCCTGTACCGAACGAATCGGGGGTCATCCTACGCAATCTCGATGCGCCAATAGATACCGACGTTCTGATAAATCACGGGCACCCAACGATTCGCGCGCTTCGTCTCCTTGCCCGCAGCTTCCCAACCGCCGCGGCATTCGCCATCCTTCAGGTCATACTCACTGCGCGCGGGGCCACTCAACAAGAACATGCACACCTGTACGAGGCCATGACTCGTGGCTGAACGGCAACGCTTTACCATTGCTCGCGAACAAGCCATCGCAAAGATGCGTGAGTACGCCATGCGTCACCCCGACCAGTACGTGTTGGAGTTGATTCAAGCGGCGGTACTCCAAGGTGCCCAGTGGATCAGCGTGGATGCCACACCGACAGAGTCTCGGGTCGCCTGGGTGGGAGCACCGCCGGTCACTCGAGACGAGTTGGCCCGGCTGTTCGACTACCTGTTCGTCTCGCAGACACGAGCCGACACCCGTTCGCTGCAACAGCTTGCCCTCGGGGTCAACGCGATGCTGTTGCGCCATCCGCGGAGCCTCGTCATTGAGTCTGGCAATGGGACGGCTGCAACGACGTCGCGAGCAACGATCAGTCGAAGTGGCGACATCACCGTCGATTCAGCTGCGCCGCTCGTCGGCACCTACATTCGAGCCACCTTTCGCGAGCCAGGCTGGCGCCCATGGAAGACACCTGTTGTCCCCGACGAAGAAACCCTGATCAGGCAGCGCTGCGCTCACCTGCCAATACCCATTCTTGTCGATGGTCGTCCCATCCTAGGAACCAAGCCTGCAGCGGGCTTGTGGGCACCAGGGCTGGAGCGCTCGGTGTCGTTCAACGAACGCGGTGTTCGCGGTGTTCTAGGAATCGTTCGACCCGGAGTATTGCCACGGGTTCGGGTTGTCGTCGGCGGTGTGACCATCGCCACGCTTCGTATTCCCGAGCTGGGGGAATCCACCGCCGGCATCGTGTGTGACGACCGCTTGCGAAAGTCCGCTGACGGCGTCGACATTGTGCAAGACGAGGCCTGGACAGGGATGCTCGCCATCGCACAGCCCCACATCATTCCGCTCCTGCGTAGTGAACACGCCTCTGTCTCGACGGCCGACTTTCGCACCCCCAAAGCCCCCACACCCGGAGGAGTCGCAGTACTGGTCGAGCCTATGCGACAATGTGGCCTGCGCCCCGACGTCTCGGTCTCTGATTTGACAACGCTCTCGGCCACACAGCCACTGTTCCTTGTCAGCCCGGGGAGCGTCATTGAGACGCACAGTGCCCTCGACCCCCAGCGGTTTCCTTGGCCCGTGTTGCTCCTCGATGAGCGAACGGGGGCATTGCTCGCAGACAGGCTGCCGGGTCGGACCATCGCTCGGCTTCAGAGTGCAGAAGATGCGCGATTCGTCGCAGAAATGCAGCGCAACAGTCGTCCGGTCATCCACAGCGCTCGGGTCACTCACGGCACCGCAACTCTGTGGATTCGAGTGCATGTTGACGGAGACGCTCCCGAGCCGGCTGCCGATGTGGGTACCCCTCTCCTGCACATCGTAGATGGCGTGTCCCGTTCACTGACTCGTCTTCCACTTGATCTACCGGGCGTGTGGGCGTTCGTACAGGCTGAAGAACTCCCACCGGAATCCTTCTGCAAGTCGCTCATCATCCAGGCTCTCGGACGAGTATTCGACGAGGTGCCCGCGGCGGATCTCACCGAACTTCGCCGCGCCGTTGTCGTCGAGTACAGTCGGCCACAGCTCGTGGCTACAGCGGATGGCCCCCGACTAGATCTGTGGCTGCCGCCGGCTCTTCAGCGTCATGCGCAGCACCTTCACAGCCTCCCGCTCACCGACAACATCTGCGCCAAAGCCCTCGCGGATGTACAAGGAGTGGGAGCCGTTCTCGCGATATCAACGCTGGAGGCAGTCGACAGACTCGCGCCGCTCGAGCGCCGTCTCGGAGTCGGACATCTGCAGCATCCGTCTCGTACTCAGCGGCGCCTGTTCGCCGTAGGCACGCGTGATGGTCATTGGATTTGGCTAGAACCGGATGATGACTGGACGCGGAACACCGTGACGGACCTGCTCATTGTGTCAGCATGCATAGTGCCGGACATTGCAATCGAAGGCTTTATTGTCCAGGAATCACCAGGCCCATTTGTCGCACACCTGGTGCGCGACGGTCAGACTCCGTATGCACCTTTTGCAGGCATAGCGTTGCTCTGCAGGCGCCTCATCGACCTCGAAAAGAATGACGCATGGCCCGAAGATGACGCAGAACTGCAGAGAGCTATCGCTCGTGTGGTGTGTGCGTCGCAAGAACAAGCCGAAAAGCTGCCGCTGACCGTGGGCACACGTACGATGGCTGCCCACCAAGCCCTAGCGGATGACCGGCTTCGCGTAGCTACCGCACATGGACTGTCGCATCACGACCGATGGACAACCGCTCTGACCCTGGACGAGGCCATCCACCTGTTCGCTGGCCGCGACCTCCCGCTGAATATCGATGACCATCGCACTGCCTGGAATGAAGACCCGGGCGCCCAGGTGGTGTACCGGCCTGTCCATCGCGATTGGGGGTATGGCTGGCTCGCTCTGCCTCGACCCTATGACCCGACTCTTGGGGTTCTCGGAGCCTGGCAAGGGCAGACATCGACCTTCCGCGGCACGCAGGAGGCACTGCCGTGTCGTGGCTGGCTTGAGCTCGCCGTGGAGCGAGCGGACACCATGGACGCCGACCTCGACGTTGAGATTCGAGCCTTGTATGCCGATCTTGAGGACTACATCGCCAGTCATCCGAACGATGAAGATGCGTCTCGTTACCTCGAACTCTGGCACCACCAGCAACCCGACAAGACGGCATTGACTCGACCGGACCTTCAGCATCACCTGCGCGCGTTCATCAGGTGCACCATCCTGCCCGTGACCATTGCCGAGACGATTGTGTCGGTGCCCAATATGGGTGCGGTGGTGATTCGCCTAGGCCAGCAGGACAGCGCACGTCTCAGTGAACCCGGAGGCGACCTGCTGCTGCTGTGGTCGCTCGCCCAACGGGTCTGTCACACGACCAACACCGACTTCGTTGCCGCGTCCGAAGCGCTGGCCCGCTCGCTCATTACCCGAACGGGTGGATAAGTACGTCACTTCCAAGCCACTCGCGTACCGCGTCAACGCCCGGACGAAACACGGCCAGACGACGTAGTCGCGTTCGGTGGACCCCGACCGCAGTCGCTACAGTCACCGATGCCAAGGGGTCGTTGGTCACGGTGCGAGCCACATCGTCGCCCATTACCTCGTGCAGCGCATGCAGGACCAAGGTCTTGGCGACTGCCGCTGGCATCACCGTTACCTGCGGACCTCCTGGATACCAAAATGGGCCCAGACTGGCCCTGGATACGCGAGTCACACGGGCCATGGTGAGCCCCTGAAGGGCCACATGTAGCGATGGAAGCGAGGTGAGAATGTGCCGGGCAAAAACATCCCGTAGCCCAGATTGAACGACGATTCGCGCGTTGGGCTCGACCTGAACAAGTCCCAGGTCGCGGGTGCCGGCAGGCGCGGTCAGCTCCACCCGCGTACGGACCCACCGCCCAGCCGGGTCAATGTGGTCGAACACCACAAATGCGCTGGTACTCTGGTCGACACGCCGGACACGCCCGGTCAATCGGAGCACCGGCAGCAGTTCATGCGTCGCCAAGTGGGTCGCCAGGCGAGAACGCGCCTCCATGCGCGCTGCAAGTTCGGGGTCCAGCCTGTGAACGGTGTCTGAGACAGGTTCTGCCCGCCGTCCGAGCATCTGTTCTGCCGTCGCCCGGGTCATCCACGCAAGGCTTGGCATGCCGGAGTCCGGGTCCACCTCGGCTGGCGCGAGTAGATCGGCAGAAAGTGAAGGAGAGAGTGCCTCTACGTGAGCAAGTACGGCATGCATCGATACAAAATCGTTGTGCGGAGCGATAGCCCGCACCCCTGCCGAGAGCGCCCGCAGCCACGGAACGACTCGCTTGCTAGGAAGCCGACTCACCGACGTCATGAGCCCAATGCATCCACTTCCGCCCGAGCCGCACGGCGCAGTGCCCGCTCTGCCTGAAGTTTGGTCTGCGCCACGTTCAAGCCTCCCGCTCCCTTGTCGACCCACCTGCGCGTCTCATCCGCAGCAGACAGCTGAGCATCCAGGTCCGGCAAGACGTTCGCAACAAGATCTTGCGCGAGCTCCATGACGTCATCCCCACCCGCCATTGAGGCATTCAGAGCCGCCAGGGCTTGTTGCAGCTCCAACACCACCAAGGGAGCGTCGGCTGCAACTCCGAGCGCCTGGATGCTACGTCCGGCCTCGTTCACCGTCCCAGCAGCATTCAGCACGTACTTTGCCGTCTGAGCGTGAAGGCGCTGCACAGTGTCACGCAAACGGCGAGCAGGGCCCAGCTGCTCTCTCGACAGCTCGGCCATGCCCTCCAGAAGCTCGAGCCGCGTGCTCTCATTGGCCAGCTCAAAATGCAGACGGTCGCGTACTTGAGCCGACACGGGATTCACCAGGTCAGCCTCTAACGCCAAGATACGCGTTGCAACCTGTACCGCATCGATCTCGGCCTCCGACTGTGTCCCGTGTAGGTCGTCCACCGCCCCCTGAAGCTCTACCGCACACACCCGGAGGTCATCCGCCAATGCGGTCGCCCGGCGCAGCGCGGTCTGAACAGCCTCATACTTTTCCACCAAGGCTGCAGTCGCGCTGCGTCGCGCAAGCGCGTCTCGTCGGGCGGTCAATCGGCGAACTAAGCCAGCCAGAACCCCCGCATTCGCATCTTGTTGGAGCTGCTCGATGGCACTCCCGCGGTCGGTCAAGCCGGCCAGATCTTGTCGCAACGACGTACCGAGATCAAGCTGGGCTTCGGACAGCTCCTGGACACGATGCACCGAGCTCAGCCCGCGCTCGCGCAGTACGAGGCGCCGCTCCTCAAATGCAGCAACGGTGGGCTCGCGTCGTAGTCGGACCGGTTTCGGCAGTTCCACCAACGCCTCCTGAACGCTGGCCTTACCCTAGTTCAGGCGGAAGCGTCAGGCCGCGCGCGCGCAGCCGCTCCCGTTCTGCCTCCAGAGCACACTCGCTCACACCTCGCTGCCGTAGCTGCGCTAGCGGATGCGGCCACCCTGTGTCAGACCAACGGTTTGCATTGCGTAGGTCCGCATTGGGCAAAGCGACCTTAGTAGCACCATTTAAGAAGTGACGAACCGCATCTCCCCGCTGTGCCGAGTCGGTCGCTAGATGAGCGAGGGCTCTCGGAAACACACCAAACAGCGGTTGCTCACTGATCAGCGCTCCGCTCGCATCCTTCAACACGTCAGCCTCGCCAGTGGCGCCGCCAGGATGAGTCGCCACGACCAACTGCTGAACATCCTCTACTTTGAGGCGAACAAGGTCTACGGGAACCACCAGCACCAACGGAGTCCGGCTCCACCGACACGCCGTCGCTAGGCCGGTCAATGGATGCAGCGGCGTCTCTGCAGACTCCCAGATGTCGTGAATGTGAAGTCCAGCGGGCTCAAACCAAGGACTTGCAGACGCCCCTTCCCGACGGACAATGCCTACGCGGGCGCACACACTCGACAGTATCCGCGCCATGTGAACCGCCCACGCCAGGCCTTCCGGCGTTGGCAGACGGCCCTTGTCCGCATCCATGCGAACCGAGCGCCCTCCAGCGAGGACGACACCATCCATCAGCCCATGAGCCCCAGGTCGGAACGGTCGAGGCAAGTAGGGTCGAAAAGCTGAATCTTCACCCGCGCCCCGGCTTTGACGCCTTCGCTATCACTGGGGAGATGCAGCAGCGCATTCGCACGAGCGAAGGTCGACACCATGCCGCTGCTCTGCTTTCCAGCGAGTCGCGCCACCAGTCCGGAGTCGGTCGATTCAACCATCACGCGGATAAACTTCGACCGGCCCGGCCGAACGGTAATGTCATCTGCACTAATCGCTGCCAAAACCGGCATAATAGGCCGGCGGATGCCCATTGCAGCACGAACCATTGGCCGAACAAACTCCAAACAGGAGACTGCAGCGCTGGTCGGGTTTCCAGGAAGCCCAATGAGTGGCGTGCGACGACCGGTCATCTCCACAACACCGAAGGCGAGTGGCTTTCCGGGCTGCATGGCCACTTTCCAAAAGTCAACGCGTGCGCCAATCAAGTCGAAAGCACGCTTCACCGGGTCAAAGGCGCCGACGCTTACACCGCCACTCGTGACCACGATGTCTGCTTCAGCCACACACCACTGTAGTCGGGTTGCGACGCTGTGTGGGTCATCCATGGCGTTACCGGCGTACACCCCATCACCGCCGGCGTCGTCGACCATGGCCTTCAATAACACAGCGTTGGAGCTGTAGATTTGGCCAGGCCCGAGCGGACGCCCCGGTTCAACGACTTCATCTCCAGTGGTCAGAATAGCGACAACCGGCTTCCGACTCACCATGACACTTGTGAGTCCTTGCGACGCCAGTAAAGCCAGGTGCCCGGGGCGGAGTTGCGTACCAGACTGGATGATGGTGGTGCCCTTCTGGACATCCTCTCCTCGCCGGCGAATGTTCTGGCCGACGGTCGCCACACCACGCACAACCACGCTGTCACGACGGCTACCATCCGTATTCTCGACAATCACGACGGCGTCAGCGCCGTCAGGAAGTGGCGCGCCGGTCATCAATCCGCACGCAAAACCAGGAGGAACCGGCGACTTGGGCAAATGCCCAGCGCCGACTACCTCTGTGAGGCGCAGGGTCACTTCCCCCTGTTTGGTGTCCGCGGCACGTATGGCGTACCCGTCCATGGCGGAGTTATTCCAACGGGGCAGAGCCATGGTAGCACTTACATTTTCGGCCAAAACGCGTCCCAGTGCGACGTCGAGTCCAACGGACTCGACGGGTACTGAAGGCACTTCTTGAAGTATGCGCCGAAGCGCGTCTTGGACCAGAATCATGTCATCGCCGAACCCGTAAACGTTGGCCCGGATGGATGACCGAGCCAGAGATGTCATTCCACTCACGCAGTTGGGATACCGATACCCCTTCTCGCGTAGCAATGCGTCCCAAGCTGTCACCGTTTCGGACCGTTACCGTGTTCCAAACCGGCCCACTGCCGCGAATGCTCAAGCGCTGTCCAACGGTAATGTGCGAGGCATTACTGATGTTGTTCCAGCTCTTCACATTTGCCAGGGACACGCCGTACCGGGCTGCAATCGTCGACAGGTTCTCACCACGAGCAACCACATGCGTGCGGGTACTTCCACCCGAGGAAGCTGTAGAACTTCCACTTCCCGACACCTTGAGCACTTGGCCCAAGTAGACGGTGTCCGACCGCAGAGAGTTCCAGCTCTTTAGGTTGCCCTGTGACACACCGTAGCGGGTCGCAATTTCGGACAACGTGTCTCCGCGCCGTACCGTATGCGACGAAGGACGCGACGGTGTGGTGGGGCGAGTAGCGCTACTAGTAGGTGCAGAACTCGTTGACGCCAACGCAGCAGCCGAGCCATCTCGCGGAATACGAAGACGCATACCCACGTAGATATGGTCGGCATTGTGAAGACCGTTTGCCCGTGAGATGTTCGAGACCGAGCTTCCGTAACGACCAGCAATGACCGACAGGGTCTCGCCGCGACGGACCGTATGGTAGGTCGTCGTCACTCGGCGGCTTGCAGGAACCGCCTCGAGCGCTGCGACGAACTGACGCTGCATGCCCGAAGGAACGTTGATGCGCGTACTGCCCGTAGGGGTTGTGAAGGCCCGCAGGGAGGGGTTCAAGCGCTTGAACTCGTCGACTGACAGGCCTGCACAACCAGCGAGCACGCTGATCTCGACCTGGCCTTCGACCATTTCCTGCTCAACTGACAACGGAGCTTGGAATTCAATGTCGGTGAAGCCGTACCGCTCTGGATGCTTGCCAATAATGGCAGCAGCGATGATCTTGGGCACGTAGTTGTCGGTCTCTGGATGCAAGTGGTCGCCCGCTTGAATCGTCCAGAAGTCTTCCGAGCCGGAGTTGCGAACAGCGCGACGGATGCGGCCAGGGCCTGCATTATAGGCGCCCCAAGCCAAGTACCAATCGCCAAACATGTCGTTCAGCTCGCCAAGGAACTTGATCGACGAGTCGGTCGACATGTGCGGGTCACGACGCTGGTCAACCCATGAGTCAACCCGGAGTCCGTACATACGCCCGGTGCTCGGGATGAACTGCCAGAGGCCAGCGGCTGCCGCATGGCTGTACGCATGGGCATTGTAGCCACTCTCGATCATCGACAAGTATACAAGATCTCGCGGCAGACCGGCTGCGTCTAGCTTCTCGTACATCATGGGCCGATAAGTAGTAGATCGCCCCATCCAACGCGCATAATGCCTGCGCCCGGGCCCAGTGAAGTAGCGAACCCACTTCTCCACCGACGCATTGACGACCACTGGGATGTCGAACTCGGCGGGGTCAACCCGGTCCAAGAACAGCGGGTCCGTGTGCAGAGCGGCAGACGGATCTGTGTAGTAGTCAACAGGAATCGCCGCGACTGCGAATTCATCCGTCAACACCGCTTCTTGTCGTTCTTCTTCGAGGGCTTCTTCGACAGCCTGTTCCATCTCCGGATCCGCATTACCGCGCTCAAACCTGGAAACCCAGGTCCACACGCCGTCACCAGGAGCCTCAAGAGCGGGTTCATCAGCGTCCGGCAAGTCGTCGGCGCTCAATGTCCCCTCCGCTGAGGTCGGGGTGTCGGTACCTTCCGATGACGCTGGCGCGTCCGCAGCCGGGGAGGCTACGGGAAGGTTATTTGGAGATGTCTGGGCAGCTGCTAGGCTACTCCAGACGAGGCCAGCAAGCGATAGTGCCGCCACCAGCGAGATACGCATTCTAATTCTCCTGACGAGGACCCTCCCTTCCCGCTGCGGATATTACCGGAACGTGGAGAGGCGTCAATGGCTTTAATAGTTGAAACCCGTGGACTACACGAGCGAATCCGTGGCCTATACGGCATCGCGGACGCTGGGGGCGCCGCCTGTGACCCTGAAAAATTGGCCATATCCCTGTTGGCAGGCGGATGTCGACTTTTACAGCTCCGGTGCAAGGGGTGGTCCGAGGACGACATTGTACACGTGGGCGTGCGTATCGGACGGTATTGCACCAACGCCGGTGCACTGTTCATCTTGAACGACCATGCTCACTTGGTAGGATCCGTTGGGGCGCAGGGTGTTCATCTGGGCCAGCTCGACGTCGACACCATCACCGCACGCAAGCAGATGCCGGTCGGCGCACTCCTGGGTCGGTCCACTCACAGTCTCGTCGATATCGACGAGGCCCTGCGAGACGCAGACTACCTCGCTTTCGGCCCCATCTGGCCAACGACGAACACCGACCGCGACAAAGGATCACGCGGCCTCGATGAGCTAGCCAAGGTTCGTCAACGCGTGCCGAAGACAACGCCCCTTGTCGCTATTGGGGGCGTGACTGCCGATCGCCTGCCAGCCCTGCTCGCTCTTGGCGTCGACGCATGGGCAGTGATTGGTACCATTCGCGACGCCGATGACCGAGTCAGAGCGACGCAGTCCCTGCTCCGCATTTAGGGCGTGGACTCGATGCTCACCGTGCGTTGCTGAACACCGGTAGCGCTCCCACCTTCGCTGTAGTTGGGGTCCAAGACACCGAGCAGACGTCGCTCAATGGTGATGTCGGCTTCGCAGTTCGTCGACTCCGTACCGGTGTCCTCCAACAAACCGCCCGCGAGAGTCCACGTTCCGGGGTCGCCCGAGAGGTCGTCCACCCGCAGCAAGAAACAGTCGCCATCCACCGTCACCCGCATATTGTCACCGCTGTCTGATGGCGTCCATGTGACGGTGAGATCTTCGGTCGACCTCGCAAACTCGCTGATTGTCGGCGCGTCGACAACAAAGGCCGCTGGCAGCCGGATAACGGTGCTTGGCGCCCCTTCATCTAGGGAGCGCTCCAGCGAAATAGTGTAGTCAATGCCGGGTTCATCGGTCTGGAACTCCGCCACAAAGCTGTTGAGATTCCCAAGGGAGATCTCGTTCATGATCACCGTCTCTTCCGCAAGCGTGACCGTCAGGACATCATCGCCGGTAAGCTCTACGAACGTAGTGGACAGTGCACCGCCTGCCCGAAGGGTGGCCAGTACGTCTGAGGTTCCTTCGCCATCCGCTGTGACCACGACATCCGCGTACATTCCGGATGTGAGAAGGTCTTCTGACTCAATGGCCGAGCATCCCAACAACGCAATAAACCCGCTCGTGACTACTGCAATTCGCACCATGCTGTCTCCCTGTCTGGCCGCAACACAATTGGACCGTGTGCCGTACGGACCCGCAGCATACCGGAAGTCATCCCATGGAGCGATGACAGCGGATGACGCCCCCCCTTCCCGAACATGTTTTTTCGCAAATTAGCGAACTTAATGGCTCGGTATGGCTTGATGGTGGTGCGTCCGCGAACGGATGGTCCATCCTGACCTGGTCTCCGACAGACGTTCACACCACCCTGACCGGCTGGCAAGCCTTCGCACGGGCCAACGTGCGGCCGGCGGCCTCTCAAGACTGCCCGTTTCAAGGCGGCGTTCTCGGGTACCTTGGCTACGGGGTTGGGCACACAGTCGAGTCGGTCCCTCCAGACGGCGCCACTCCAGAACCCCCGATCTGGCTTGGCCGCTATGACGGCGGCCTGTGCTGGCATCACCCTACCCGCCAATGGCACGTCGCCGGAACGGACGCCTTTCGCCGGCAGGCCAATGAGGTCCTGCACGCAGCCCGTCCCCCTCGCTTCCCGGGGCAGCCGAGCGGAACCGCCACCACCATCTCGAGAGACTGCTACGAAGCCTCCGTCCGTCGTATCCTCTCGTTTATCGGTGAAGGCGATTGCTACCAGGTAAACCTGTCTCGCGCCGTACACGTCAGCGGCGTCGGCCCTGCAGCAGACGCGTACCGGCGCCTTCGCACCACATCTAGTGCGCGGTTCGGCGCCTATCTTCGCTTGGCGAGCGACCTCGCCGTGCTGTCGAATAGCCCCGAATTGTTGGTGCGCGTTCACAACGGGATGGCGCTAGCCGAGCCCATTAAGGGCACGCGTCCCCGAGCCGCAGACGAGCAGACCGATGCCCGATTGGCCGCGGAACTTGAAGCCAGCCCAAAAGAGCGTGCAGAGTTGACCATGATTGTGGACTTGCTGCGCAACGACCTGGGGAAGGTTGCCCAGCCAGGGACCGTCGTTGCTGGAAATCGGCACATTCAGGCCCACGCCAACGTCCACCATGCGTCTCAGCGAATACGAGCGGAGCTCAATGCAGGCACAGATGCATGGGACGTGCTCGCGGCCCTGTTGCCCTACGGGTCAGTGACCGGCGCTCCCAAGGTGCGCGCGTGCAAGCGGATTCATGAGCTGGAGAGCCAGCCCCGTGGTGTGTACTGTGGGGGTATCGGATTCGTCTCCGACGGTGGGGATGCACGGTGGTCCGTTGCCATTCGAACCGCCGTGATTCATGGAACCAATGCCCGGTACCATGTGGGCGGGGGCATTGTTGCCGAGTCGGAGCCACGGGCTGAGTGGCTGGAGACCGAGGCAAAGGGCCTCGCGCTGGCCAAAGCGCTCCATCCAGAACCAGCGTTGTCGAAAGAAGATTTCGACGCGGACAATTTCTGGTCGAAGCGCTCTTAGAACCAAGGGCATGAAGCTCCTACACCTCACCGACACACACTTAGGCATCCGACGCTCCTATGAAGGAGCCCATGCCGGCTGGACACGAGCCCATGACCACGCCGCGGCAATGGAACACGCTTTGGCACCGGCCCTGCGTGGTGAGGTCGACGCTGTCATTCACAGCGGAGACGTATTTGACCGTTCTCGCCCACCCCAGTCGGCCATCGCAACCGCAGACCGACTGCTCCGGGCCGTCGCACGCCGGGTTCCCACCTTTGTCATTCCTGGCAACCACGACAGAAACGGAGTGTGTCGAACGCTTCCTATCGGCGCTCCAGGCCTGACCGTTTGCGACCGACCCACACGCGTCGTCATCGGCGGCGTCGCGATTGGACTGGTACCCTATCGCCGGACTCCCAGCGCATGGGTACACGCAGCCGAACAAGCCGTGGGAATTGGAACGGACTGGCTGGTGGCTCATCAAGGATTCGACGGCCAGGCGGTTCCGGGACTCACTTTCCGAATTGGCAAGCCAGCAGACACCCTCGGCGCCCAGCACATCCCTCGTCGTGTGTCCCATGTTCTCTGCGGCCACATCCACCCACGCCAGGCCGTTCAGTTGGATGGCTGCACCGTGGTGACGCCTGGGAGCACAGAGCGAACATCTTGGAGTGAAGCCAACCAAACGAAGGGCTACGCCATCTGGGACTCCGACAAGTCCCGTCCGTGGCAGTTCATCGACTTGCCCAGCCGCCCGATGGTTGTCGTTCGCAGTCAGGCCGATCTGTACCGTATTGAGCCTGGCAGTCTCGTTCGCTGTCCGCTCGCATTTCGCCAAGACGCTTTGGCCCGCGGTGGGCTGCTCACCTGGCCTCGCGTCTCCCACCAACGTCTCGCCCATCAAAGCAGCCCGCAGCTGTCCTTACTCAAGGCATCGTAGCCGCGCTATCGATCGCATCACGGAAGGTGCCGGCCGAGTGCATCACACACAATCCGACCCCAAGGCAACAAAGCGGCCAGGTGCCACCTATTGGAACCATGTCGCAACGCCATCAAGAGCATCTGCCTGCAGCGCCGAAGACGTCAGCAATGACCGGGGAAGTACGCAGAAGGCCCTACAGGCCCGCACACTACCGACGACACTGACTCAACGGCGGGCAGTCATTTTTGCTCTCCGCATCTGCCTGCTGCGACAAGCGGACTTCTTTCCGGGTAAGACTCCGACATGTTTATCGCCGTACTTCTTGCCGCATGTACCCCTGCGCCGTCCGATGATTCGGCGGATGTGGGCACTGAGATATCCCGCTCACCCGTCGAGATGTCGATGATTGCCTTCAACGTCGAAGGCAATGAATCAACAACAGAAGGGTTGGCCGCAACGGTCATGGACGAGGTCATTGGCGAAGCATTTTGGGGCCTATCCGAGGTTCCAAGCCGCTCCTTTCTCGTCGACCTAGCCGCCATCGCCAGTGGCGACCCCGACAAGCCGTTTGAGTACGTGCTTGGAGCCGGAAGCTTCATCCGCTTGGCCATGTTGTGGGACCCCGCCCAGCTTGAGCTTATCAGCTCGTACGAACTCCAATCCATCGATGTCGGAGATAGCGGCCGGGCACCGCTCGTGGGTCACTTCCGCGCTGTCGACAACGGTGCTGAGTTCCTGGTTGTTACCAACCACTTCTGGCGTTCACAAGACCGCTACAGGCATGAACAAGGCGCACTGATGAACCAGTGGGCAACCGAGCAGACCCTGCCGGCCATCAGCCTGGGGGACTTCAACTTCGACTGGGTTGTTGAAGGCGGTGATGACGACCACGACCTCGGCTACGACAACATGGTCGCAGACGGAACGTGGACCTGGGTACGTCCCGAAGAACTCATCATGACGCAGTGCAACTTCAGCTACAACAGTGTCTTGGACTTCGTGTTTGTTGCTGGCGAAGCGCAAGAGTGGCCCGCGAGTACAGAAATTTTGAACACCAACCACAGCTATTGCCGCGACGATGACGAGCGCTCAGACCACCGCGCCATCCGAGCCGACTTCGTCATTCCCTAGAGGGACCCGACGCCGTCTACTTGCCGACAATCGAAAGAACGGTCAGCGAGCTCGGGTCGCGCACCGGCTCTTCGGTATCTACAGCGCCGACGATCGACGAGACCGCATCTCGGCCGACGATTGCCAGCGCATACCGAAAAATCTCTGCATCAGCAGGATGGGTTTGCTGGGCGTCACGCAGCGTGATGAGAGCCTCCCCAATACCTATGAGGCTCTCCGTTGGCGTTGCCGCTACAGGGGCAGCGTTTCCGTTGGTGTCGGCGAAAGTATCGGCCCAGTGACGCGTGCTCTGATTTTCACCCACCGGCTGTGCCTGCCCGATAAAGCGACCGTTCTCGGAGGCGACAACGCGAATGGACGCCTCCACGCGTGCCTGCACGACCGAGGTATGCTCGAGATACGTGACGGGTATCGACTCAAGACATGGCGTAGGCAACTCTCCTTCACGGCATGCACGGATACGACTACCACTGACGCTTCGCGCCGAAGTAGCCGGCTCCGGCCTGCGTAACCATGCTTCGTTGATGGCACCGCGCACTTCGAAATCAGCGGTAACGGACTTTCTATCACCGCTGGCGACGAGGTCGATGAACTCACTCGATGCGGCCGGGAATTCACGTAGAACATAGCCTTCCACCCAATCGTCCACGACAACACCGGCAACTCGACCGCCACCGGTGAACGAAGCGATCTCCACAGTCCGGTGGGCACATTCCTCGGCGGCGTGAAGCTCTGCACCCAGCTCGTTGGGAAACTCAATGTGAGCAACACGAAGGTCGCGAACGGCTTGGCGGCAAGTTCCCGTAGCGAGATGGTGCCGACCGAGAGCAGCGAACAACTCCAACGAGCGAATCGCGCTGTCCTCAAACGCTTCCTCGCCGGTCACTGCCTGGGTGAACCGAACCGCGGCGCTGCGAAACTGACCGCTAGCGACCTCATCTTCGGCCCATCCGTAGTGCGCCGCAGCAATGCGGCCATCGGTGTCTTTAAAGCTCGGCACAATCTGTTGAGCCGCCTTGAAGAAACCAATCGCTTGCTCCCAGCGACGCGCCCTGACCGCGTCATCTCCGTCCGAGTAGGCCTCAAACGCAGCGGCCGAGCGCATCTCGCCGATCTTGTCGTCGAAGTCCACGGTTACGGGGAAGCCAAGGTGGTTAAACCGCTCGAGGCGGCGCGTGTACCGCTGCATCTCTTGGTACCACTGCATGGCGGCCAAGAAATCTTCGTCGGCTTCTTCACGCTCTGCAAAGCCCACCGCTTGCATCAGGGCGTCTTCACCAATGCGGTCAAGCCCAACCTTCGAGTCTTCGTGGGTTGCCCTCTTGTCCAGTGCTTCCAAGTACAACTGCGCTGCCCGCCAGGTATCCCCAGCAGTTTCGGACTGGAAACCAGCCTTGAAAGCTTTTTTTGCTCCGCAACCAGTCATCAAAAGTGCCAGCAATACAACGGTACGAACGTTCACCAAAAGCCTCCAAGAAGCGCCTACCTATCGCAGCCGAGCGCACTTGGAATGCCATACGCTCTACTCGGTCGCTTCTTCAGGATCAGCCGCAGGTTCTGCGGTGTCGCCTTCATTCTGACCGGGAATGACAGGACCATCTCCGAGAATGTTGGGTCCGTCCATCACGCCACCAGCCCGTTCAATGCCTTCCACTTGAGGTCCGCGACGGCGGAGTTGTTCACGAGCAGCTTGGGCCCTATCACGCGTCACTTGACTGCCGGTTACCGGCTCGACCTCTGGCGGCTCATTGGTGTTGTCACGCCCACGTCGAGTGGGACGAGATGCTGGACGCGGACGCGAGCGAGTCGCAGCCCGGTTGCGAGCCGGACTGAAGCTCGGACGGTTGAAATTTCCACGAAGTTCGTAGTGGTACTTCTCGTCCGTGTCCCACAGCGCGTTCGCCATCAAGGTGGAGAGGCCCTGTAGTGGCTCTTTTGCATCAATGACCAGGTCCAGACGAAGCCGGCTGTTGGACAGACGATTGGTGAGAACAATATCTCCCTCAATCGTCACATCTGCCAACGAGCTGACCAGCGTGCCACGACGGACTTCGGCTTTGCCTTCGCGAATCTCCAGCTCAAGGTCCAGACGCTCAATGGTTGCGGGCAAAATGCCGAACCCGGTGACAATCATGTTCATGTCTCCGCTCACCCCTGACAACTCAATGTTCGCGGCAGAGAGTGAAGCCCGGCCATTGGACTTGGCGTAGCCATCGGGGACGTCAAGGTCCACGTCCAGGTCGAAGCCGCCCGTTCCAAGAATCTTGGTGCCCTGGATGGGAGGCAGAGCGGACAGCGGAAAGCCCTGGGCATCGACATCGAGGTTGCGCATGTCGTACACGCCAGCGTCATCTCCCGCAATCGTTGCGTCGAAGTTGAGACGACCGTCACCAAAGCGCGCGTAGCCGGCAACGGTCGGAGCTCTGTTGATCAAGCTCATCAAGCCGCCAGCGGCCTTGAGCTGTTCAACCGCAAACATGGGTGTGGCTACTCCCTCTTCGACGGAAGAAAGCAACAAGTCGTACCCGGTCAACCCCATCCAAGCCGGACTGACCGAACCCAGCTGCAGAGCCATGGCTCCGCCTGTGGCATTTCCTACCTCATACGATGCCCGGTCGACGATGGCGTCGGACGGAAAGGTGAGCCGAAAGACGACAATAAAGACGACCACCAACCACACGGGTGTCAGCAGGACAAACAGGACACGTTTCATCCGGCCTCCTCAAGGGCAAAGGTCACAATCTCAAGTGTCACGCTGGCCAACCGTTCGCCGCCACGCTCTTGAATACGCCAAGACGCGCTCTCGATCTCAAGCGGGTAATCACTCACTTCGATGTCGTAGACGTAGTTGAGCGATAGGTCGATGGGAACACGATTCAGCTCTACCCGGTACCGTGTTCGTTCCAGATTGCCGTCGACCTCGGTGCCCTGCTTCTCAACACTGAACTGCTCGCGAACTTCGACTTGGGTCGCAGCGCGCTCCAGAAACGCACTGGCCGGCTGATTGCCGTACTCACGCAGCTTCTCTTCTGCCGCATCAATGCGAGTCTCAGCCACCAGAAACCTCTGGTGGAACCCTTGAATACGGGCAAGCGCTAGCTTCTTATTGGTGATGGTCTCGGCATTCGAACTTAGCGTTCGGTTCATGCCAAAGAACACCACGAACACAAAGGCTGCACCAAAGAAGAGAAACACGCCTGCTAATAGCTTACGGTCACGGGGGGAGAGTGCATCGAGTTGGTCACCTACAACGCCCATTATTGCACCTCTTCATCAGCAGATCCATTCAACGGAATGGTCATGGTGAACGTCACGTTGTCGCGGCTGCGTCGCTCATTCGACTTAACGGCGTCGGCGAAGGCTTCGACCGCCTGGATGGACGTCTCAATGGCAGCCGCCGACTCATAGGTGTCGGTCTCGGCGTTGAACGTCATGCTGAGATTCCCCATGGTCAAGTCGCTGACATTGACGGTGACAGTCTCTGGGTCTGGGAAAGCGTCGGTCAGCAGCAAAAGCAGGTCGACCGTCGGCGGTACCCGACCTTCGCCAGCTAGGACATCTGCGCGGTCTTCCATGCCTAGGACGCCAGCCTCGGTGACCGCAGCCGCGTCAGCGCCAACGGCCAGAATCTCGTCTGACGTTTCCGGGAAGTCGGCCAGGACGAGGGAACGAATCTGGCTGTCTACTTCGCTAAGTTCGCTGCGAAGACGCATAAACTGAACGGCGAACACGACCGTGGCCGCCACTAAGAAGAAGGCGACGCCAGCGGTACCATAGGTCACCACGGCACGCAGCACATTGACGCCACCCTTGAAGGCGAGCGACCCAGTGCGTAGATTGACCGACGTCGCGTTGGTGGCCAACACCTGTGCCATGGCACGTGACACGCCGTGTTCGGGAGGAATGCCCGCACCATCTGCCTCTGCCAACCACTCAACGGTCAGACCCAGGTCGCGCTGCAGATACTCGGGTAGTGGTTCCAGCCGGGCGCCACCACCGGTCAACAGGACCGAATCAATCTCCATCCCGTGCTGGTCTTCAGCGGCGATAAGTGTGGAGCGAATCTCGGCAAGCAACAGACCAAACACACCGTCTAGCGCGGTCCGAGCTTGCGGAGAGAGACTCGCCAGTCCACTGGGCATGCCCCCTTCAGTGGGCTCTTCATCTGGGTGGAAGTCGCCGTGCTTCAGACGCTCAGCATTGGCAAAAGTGAGGTCCATCGCCGCGGCAATGGCCTGGGTAAAGCGACGTCCGCCCACATCAATCGCCCGCTCGCTGACCACCACTCCGTCGAGAAGAACACTGATAGTGGTGGAGCTGTGGCCAACATCCACTACGCTAACGCCACCGCCAGCTGTGACCATCGCACCGAGCGCTTCGCCATCTACGACAACTTGTCGCGGGTCGAGGCTTCGCGCCTGAAAGGCCTCAAGCACCGCTCGCAGGCTCTCGGTTCGAACCAACGTGACATGTGCCTTTGTACCCGAGTGCGTACCCGGAAGGGGACGCCAGCCGAGCAGCATGTCGTCCATATCGAACGGAACGACCTCTTCGACAGTGAACGGCAGCGTCTGCTCGAGCTGAGTCTTGTCCGTGAATGGGAGCTGGATGACACGCGTGCTGACGTCATCTGTTGGCCAGACCAACCCCACGACCGTAGCCGGAGACTGCCATGTCTGGTGTTCGGAGAGCAACCGGTCCAAGGCCGCAAGTCGCGCTCCCAAAGACGGACCACGCCCCTCTCCATCATCGGCAACCTGCTCGGTGAAGTACCCTTCTAGACCTGCAGAGCGACCCGTCGTCTCGTACACAGCGGCCTTGGCCGCATGTCGACCCAGGTCAATAGCGACTACGCGAGCCATAGAATGCTCCCGGACTCACAAGCAGAACTCATAGGATTCTCCAGTACACAATCTCGCCAATCGGGCTGTTGGTAAAGTCGACGATAGCGTCAATCGTGACGACCGCCTCTCCAACTTGCCCGGTGGATGTGAGGTGAAAGACGTTTGATTCGGTACCGACCGCACGCTGCAGCTCGGGATTCACTGTGGCACCCAAACTCTCAAGATGAGTGACAAAACCACGACCGTTTGGGTACGGGCTAATGGATTGGTACAGCGAGATCTCGGCGAGCAAGGTGCGGACGTAGTCAGGGTTGTTGGGCATGACGTAGGCACGCAACAGGGCAGAGATGACTTCCGGAGTGGCTGAGTTGATGTTGACCTGCCCATTTCCGTAGATGGTCAACTGCTCGCTGAATTTCTCCCAGATGTCGTCACGGTGCCAGCCATCGACCAAGCGAATCTCGCTCATGCTCTCAAAACCGGCATTTTTCGGACGATACGGCTCGTCCAATCGGTCGTAGATCGAAATCTCCGACCCACCTTGGTACAGACGCATATCATCGGCATCTGTCCAGTCTGCCAAGTTACCGATGAGCTCCCACCGGTCGATGTTCTGGTCATAAAAGAACTGGTCGTTCTCAACGCCACTCATCAGGCCGTACAGGCGCAAAGCAACTGGATCCTGCAGCATATCGGCGTAGTTGGTCGCTTGGAACGTGCCCACGAAAATACGGCTATTCTCGTCTGTGACCTCTGCAAAGAAGTCGCCGTCAAAGTCGAGGAAGTTGCGCTTGGTGGTTCCCTGGCCGTCTTCACGACTCTCGGCGATTTGTTCGTCTGTCAGACCCTCAAGGGCGAACTGTTCGACGTCATCGTCGTCCGGGGTTGAGCCGGCCGACAGCAGCATACGCATCATGCCGGTGTTGATGAAAGGCATCATCTGCCACAACTCACCGGTCATTCCAAACTGTTGGAGCATCGGCCCCAGTTGCTGCCCCATGCCTTTGCTGGCGACCAAGATGAGCCGGTACATCTGAAAGCCAGTCTCGGCCAATGCTTCGGCCTTGGCTTCGTCACGCTGGTTCGCTGCAAGGCGCAGTCGAACAATGCCGCCCTTGGTCATCTCGGTGCCGATGATGGTGATGAACATCAGGCTGGTGATGACCATCAACAGGGCCACACCGCTGCGCGACTGTCGCCCGCCTCGGTAATAGCGACGTTTGCTCTCCCCGCGCGGGCGGGTCAGCTCATGCCAGAACCAGTTAGCGAGGTTCATCGACGCCCCCCACCGAGTGCACTCGGATTCATGCCAGGAATATTCGGCGTTGCACCCGGACCCGGCCCCCCGCGCAACGGAGCGGTCGGTGCGGTCTGTTGAGAGCCGCCACCGGGGGGTACGGCGAGCGACATGCCCTGCCGCGGAAGTGGGTCTGCATATTGAAGCAGAACCGTAGTGAAGAACGGGATGTCGACAGTCCGTGTGTCGTCTTGTGGGTCAATACCAATCAACACCAATCCAATCTGAACGGCACGCGGCAGGCGGTTAGCGAAATCTGCGCCGCGACTGTCCCACTCCGTTTGCCATTCGTCGGTGACACCGTCGAGGTAGCGTAGCTCGAAGCTTCGCACGTTCATTGCCAGAGGGTAGACTGTTCCCCCCTCTCCGGGCTCTCCATCAACGCGCGACGACTCCCGATGGTACAGCGTGTAGCCGCGAGAACCATCACGGGCTGACTCGGTCCAAAGCGTTACTTCCGACTGATCACTCTCGCGGGTGTCGCGGTACAGGCGCTGATGGCCACGCGTTGCAAAGTACAGAGTGTCCGTGCTGCCATCCAGGCCAACAAACACGGTCTGGTAGAACTCGAGCGACTGGTTTTGGTCGGTCAAGTAGGCCAGCTGCAGCTCACGACGAATGGTCGACAATGCGGCTCTTGCAGCGCGTGTTGAGACGTCTCGGTCTTCGAGAATCGTGCGCAGTTCAATGCCAGACCCAAAGACCGCGCCGACCGAGACGCTCATGACCAACAGAATGGAAATCGATACGACGACCTCCACCAAGCTGAGTCCCGACCGAGACCGGCGCCGGCCACTCCATAGGCCTGTGGTGTGCCCTAGCTTACTCATTGCAGCATCTCCGCAGCGCCGCCTTCCTGGGTGAGGTTGATAAAGCTTCCGGCCGGGTCCACAGAGTGGCCAGTAAGGATGACTTCATCTTTGCGCTCGGCCGCTTCACGGCTGTCGTCGCCCCACCACACTCGTACGCGAATCTCGCGGATGTATTTTGCGAGCATGTCGGTAATCATGTCATTGCTGACGCCCAGGGAGGCCAGGTCCGGTTGCCCGCCTTCAATATCCGGCTGGTCTGGAGTGTCTGCCGCGCCGCCACCAGGCATGAGGCCAGAACCACCCAAACTATCCGCCATTCCGCCGAGATCACCGGCAAGTCCAAGGTCAATCTCGGAAACGGTGTATTCCCAGTGGTAGTCCTCAAATTGACGCCCGAATTCAAGGTCAAGCTGGTCATCGCCCAGCTCGTCAAAGTCGCCGTTCTCTTCCATCTCGCTCTCGGTGATGCCTTCCCGCTCAATGAGCAAGCGGACCTCGGTCATCTTCTCTTGCGCGAGCTGAGTGGCGGTAACGAGGCGCTCCGCGGTCTGCGTCATCTCAACCGCATCTCCCTGAATCTGAATGAGTACGGTGAGGCTAGTGACCAAGATGGCCATCGCAACAACAGTCTCAAGCAGGGAGTAGCCTTGGCGGGTGGAGCGGTTCATTGTGGGAAACTCGGTCCTTCATCGGGGTGGTCACGAAAGGCATCGCGGGCGTCGATAATTTCAGATTCCAAGCGAACAGAACCAGTCATGGCATCGACAATGATGGTGAAGCCGCGCCGGTCATTGTCTTTGTCGACAAGCTGAATGACAGTCGGTTCGGTGAACCCCGTCGGAAAGACATAGGAGTACACAACGAGCGGATCTTCCTCGTCTTCTTCACCGCCGCTAGGAAGGACCATGTCGTTGTACTGCGGGGTCTTGACACCGCCAAAGACGGTTCCGCCCGGCAGGTCTACCCGCTCCCCATCAAAGGGAGCGATGGCCATAAATCCACCCAACGGGTCGTCAGCTTCAACCTCTTCAGCAGTCTGCCGCGTGAGCTTCGACTGCCGCTGACGCTCGTACTCTTTGCGCTGGTCTTCGTCTTCAAAGATCAGCACGTTCGGGTCGCCCATCTCTACCTGGTAGTAGTTGCCGTCCAGGTGGTAGGCCACGCGGTAGGTCTGGTTTCGAAGCACCGCTTCTTCGCGCAACAGCGTATAGGTGATGGCCAACTGGCTTGCTGCGCTGCGCTGGTTGAGCGAGAACAGCGAGTTGATGCCGGTCGCCATGACCACGGTGAGCACCAATGCGATGGCGATGACAACGATGACTTCGAGCAGCGTCATGCCCGAGCGCCGGCGCGAGCGGACCAAGGACCGACGGCCACCACGCCTCGCGGACGCGTTCCCGGGCAGTGAGTCAAGATGACCACTGCGCCAAGACGCTTCTACAAGTTCATGCCGGGCTGGGCCGAAGCTCATGCGAAGGTCTCCTAGCGGTCCGACAGACGGAGGTCTGCCGCTTCACCGGTGCCGCCTTCGGCGCCATCAGAACCGAGCGACACAATGTCGTACGGCTTGCCATTCCCACCGGGGACGACGTAGCGGTACGGGTTGCCCCATGGGTCATTCGGGACTTCGTCCGGGGCGACAGCGGCAGCGAGGCCATCTCCGCCGCTCGGGTACGAGCCATTGCGAGCCATGTAGATCTGAATGCGAGAGTCGAGGCGGCTCATCTGCACCTTGGCAGCGTCTGCCTTGGCCTGTCCGAAGACGGAAAAGATGCCGAAAGCCAAGATGCTGGTCAGCACGAGGATGATGGCAATAACGACGATGATTTCGACGAGGGTCATACCGGAGCGCCCGGAGTCTGCGGCGTTGCGGTATTGAAGGCGATTGCGAAGCATGGGGGCTCCTCCGGAGAAGCGAGATTGATAAGTCTGTTAGATTTCGGTGATTCGGGTCGTCAGCTTTCAGCCATCAGTTGTCAGTGCATACGGCCACTACCCGCATGCAGTCGTTAACGATCGGAGTGACGAACTCCGTCGGCACTTCCCATACCGACTAGCCGTGCACTGGCGGGCTGGGACGCAATCTGGAAGCCTTGGTACACGGGTCGTTCCAGGGTGGGCTGGGTCGTGTCGGTGAGTCGTTGGGTTGACACCGGTTCGTCAGCGTCAGACAAAGGTGACCGGGTGACATCGCATACAAACATCTGTTTCCCCTGTCCGCTGACTTCCAAGGTAGCAACTTGTCTCTTGCTGTCCTCGTAGATGTTGTAGATGCCGAAAGACAGAACACTTGTCAGCACCAGTAAGATGGCGACGACCACAACAATCTCAACCGGAGTCATGCCAGCGCGGGACGTATCCGCAGCATTTCGAGCTTTCAATGGTGACATGACATCTCCAGGGGTGTGCCAACAACGTCTACAGTCCAATCACCAACCCGGAAACCGGACCGCCAGACCCGCGACGAAGACGACGTCGAGCGCAAAGAGCAACGTACGACATGTGCTCCTGTGGGTGAGTGCCGCAGCGACGCAGTAATCGGCGTCTTCCATCGTGAAAGCCCAGTAGTCATCGGATCATCTCGGTCATGCTGCGCAGCGGCAACAAGAGGCCCAACGCGACGAAGAACACCGCCCCAGCGAGAATCAAAATCATCAGCGGAGCAAAGATACTGGTCAGTGCAGTCATGGCCGCCTCGACTTCGTCTTCGTAGGCGTCTGCAATCGACACGAGCATGGTCTCAAGCTCACCCGTGCGCTCGCCAACCGTGACCATGTGCACGACCATCGGCGGGAACTGACCCGAAGCACGCAGTGGCTTTGCGATGGAGTGGCCTTCTTGAATGTTGACCGCAGCGGCGTCCACGGCTTGGGCAATGTGGGTATTGCCTACCACGTCTCGGACGATGTACAGGGCGCTGATAATCGGCACACCACTTGCCAAAAGCGTGGACAGCGTGCGGCAGAAACGGCTGACCGCGACCATGCGATTGAGTCGACCCAACACGGGTGTCTTCAGCTTCCAACCATCAATGCGGAAGCGACCGGTCTCCGTCTTCGACCACCAACGGAAGAGGACGACAGAGCCAAAAAATGCTGCAACAATGACCAGAATCCACGGGCTGGTCAGGATGTCACCGAGCAAGAACACAGCCCGACTGATCAGCGGAAGCTGTGAGTCTCCCCCCCCAAGACCGTCAAGGATTTCGCGCATCTGCGGGACAACGAACAGGAACAACCCGCCAATCATCAACGTTCCGACAACGGACATCAATAGTGGGTAGGCCAAGGCTGCAATGAGCTGACCCTGCAGCTTGACCTGCCCTTCGCTGAACTTGGACAAGCGCTTAAGCACTGTGTCTAGCGCACCGCTTCGCTCGCCAGCACGGACCATCTGAACGTACAGCTTACCAAAGAGCTTGGGATGTTTCTTCAGCGCATCTGCCAGTGTGGCGCCCTCAACAACGTCTTCTTTGACTTCGCTCAAAATCACCTTGAGCTTCTGCTTGTCCGTCTGGTCGACCAACGCAGTCAGCGACTCGGCCATGGGGACCGACGCCCCCAGCAGAATAGACAGCTGCTTGGTGGTATTAGCGATGTCCCGCGTGGTGATGAACTGGGTGTACTTGGAGAAGTCAATTTCACGGTTGAGCCCCTTTCCGCGACTACCACCACCATCTTTCGTCTGCTCGTACACGTCTGTTGGGAACAAGCCCTTCTGACGCAGACGCGACCGCGCGACCTTGCCATTGTCGGCGTCTACAATGCCATTGACCGACTTTCCAGCAGCATCAAATCCTTTGTATTCGTAGACTGGCATGCGCTAGTCCTCCACACTGTCGTCACGGGTGACGCGCAGAACTTCATCGAACGTGGTCACCCCGCTGACGACCTTGCGGACGCCATCTTCCCACAGTGTGGTCATGCCAAGCTCTTGCGCCTTTCGTGCGACGGTACCCGCGTCCGCATTGGCGATAACCAACGCTTTCACTTCGTCATACGCTGGTAAGAACTCGAAGATGCCGCTACGACCGCGGTAGCCATGGCCACTGCACTCGTCGCAGCCGACATGGCGGTAAACGACCCCCGGAACCTCAACGCGAGACAGTCGCATCTCGCCGAGCTCTTCGTCTGTGGGCGTGTACTCGGCCTTGCAGTGCTTGCAGAGCTTTCGCACTAGGCGCTGTGCCAGAACGCCGAGGATGGAGCTGGCCACCAAGAATGGCTCCACACCCATGTCTACGATTCGGGCGAAGGCGCCAGCCGAGTCGTTGGTGTGAATGGTGGAGAACACCAAGTGACCGGTGAGCGAGGCTTGAACGGCGTTGCCCGCTGTCTCACCGTCCCGAATCTCACCCACCAGAATAACGTCGGGGTCTTGGCGCAAGAAAGCGCGCAAGGCAGAGGCGAAGGTCAGGTTAATCTTGTGGTTTACCTGGACCTGACCAATGCCAGTGAGCTCGTACTCAACGGGGTCTTCGATGGTCAGAATGTTCTTGTCGGGCGAGTTGATTTCACTGATAGCCGAGTACAGCGTCGTCGACTTACCAGAGCCGGTGGGCCCCGAGACGAGCAAGATGCCGTGCGGCTTGCGGATGAGACCGCGGAAGGTGGTCAGGGTCTCGCCTTCCATGCCAATGGACTCGAGAGCCAGGACTTCGCCCTTCTCCAGAATACGCATGACAACCCGTTCACCATGCCGAACCGGAACCGTAGACACGCGCAGGTCAATCTCACGACCACCCATGCGCCGGCGAATACGACCGTCTTGCGGCAGACGCTTCTCTGCAATGTTTAGGCCCGACATAATCTTGATACGCGAGACGATGGAGTTCTTGAATTTGCTTGGCGGACGGATGCTCTCGTACAGCACGCCATCAATCCGGTAGCGCACAATGAGGTCCTTCTCGAAGGGCTCAATGTGGATGTCACTCGCCCGCTCTTTGATGGCCTGGGTCAACAACGCGTTCACAAAGCGGATGATGGGGGCTTCGTTTGGGTCATCGAGAAGGTCAGCGTCATCTAGGAAGAGGTCTTCGCCGTCTTGGACTTCCTTGTCTACGTCCTGCAACACAGAGCTAGCAGACTGACTGGCCCGGTCGTAGGCGAGGTTCATCGTCTTATCGAGGACATCCACCGGCATAAGAACTGGGCGAACCGGGTAGCCGAGCAAGACGCGCAAGTCGTCCAACGAACGGACAGCGGCTAGTTCAGAGATGGCGACAATCAACTCGCCGTCCGACACGTAGAGCGGCAAGACGCCCATGTCACGAGCCATACCCAGAGGCAGCGGCCGAATCAGCTCCGGGTCGAGCAGTTCTGGGTCAAAGCTCTCCAGCACCGGAAGACCGGACAGCTGTGAGAGAGCTTGGGCAACACCCGACGCGTCGACACCATCTGTCCGCTGCACAGCCTGCAGAAAAGAGATCCCCTGTTCATCGGCAACCTGACGCGCCGTGGCAAGCCCTACGTTGGTGTCCTCTGCGCGACGGATTGCCATGACTATTCCCCTTCCGTTTCGTCGTCGGCCGGCTCAACGATAGGTTCGACCCCAACAGCGAGTGCTTCCTCAACAGCGATACGAACCTCGTCTTCGAGGGTATCTCCAGGGACGACTTGACCGGTGCGCGGGGTGCCAGGAATCAAGTACCGTTCCACTTCTTCGTCCGTCAGTTCGCGGGGAGGCGTAGGCGTGGTCGGCACGTAGTCTTGGTCGATGTACTCGGACTCACGGTCGGGGAAGTTCATCGAGTAAGACAACAGATCCTGCAATGCCTCTTCCTGTTCGGCCTGCGATTTGCCATAGAACCGGCGCTCAAACTCGGCCCGCTGGGCCATCTTGATGCGCATGACTTCTTGGATGTCGTCTTGGCTATCGATGATGTGCGGCGTCAAGAAGATGAGCAAGTTGGTACGGCGAGCAGTCTTGCGCGAACCGCGAAACAAGTTGCCGATGAGCGGAAGGTCGCCAAGGATAGGCACCTTGGTCTCCACTTCACTCTCGGTGCTACCGACCAAGCCGCCAAGCACCATCGTGCTGTTGTTGCTGACCAGGGCTGTAGTCGTCACTTCGCGCTTACTGGTGACGGGACCACCGCCAGCAGCGTTGAGGCCCGCGTCATCCTCTTCAATATCACTCACCTCAACGGTGAGCTCCAAGGTGACTTCGTCAGACGAGTTGATGCGCGGCGTGACCTGAAGAGTCGTGGCGACATCTTCACGCTGGAAGCTCTGGAAAGCGCCACCAACTTGGCTAAGCGTGGTCTGTGTTGGGAACGGGACACGACGACCAACAGTGATCTCAGCCTCTTGATTGTCCAAGGTCAGCAGCGACGGTGAGCTGACGATGTTGACGAGCGAGTTGGTCTTCAGCGCGCTCAATACAATGCCGAACGACGGGATGCTCAGGTTGGTGGTTGTACCGGCACCCGTAGAAATTGGCACTTCGATACTCTCACCGAACACGCCCAGAGCGAGTCCAGTAAGTAGGTCCTGCGACAGGCCCAAAGAGCTGGCACCAAGCTGAGCGGAGCCCAGTCCGAAGCCGCCGCCACTACCGTCCGGGTCAAAACCAGGTGCGTGGTAGCCAATGCCGAGCTCGCTACTGTCATCACTGGCGATTTCAAGGATGACGCAGTCGACGTACACCTGCTTGCGGCGAACATCTAGGCTGCTGATCACCGATTCCACAATGCGGAAGTCGTCATTGCTAGCAATGATGACCAAGCTATTCGTGTTCTCGTCACTGGTGATGCGCATGCCGCTATCGAAAGCTGCGAGGACACCCCCGCTGCCGCCGTCTTCGTCATCTCCTGCTTCCGCTTCAGCATCCGCGCGGCGCTGTGCCGCTGACTGTCGGGTGGCTCGCGAACCCGCTCCTTGATTTGCGTCGTTGCCAGTGCCTGACAGGTTGGACAACACGGTCGCAATCTCGTCGGCTTTGGCGTGCTCCAGGTAGACCACGTGAATCTGTGAGCGACTGGTGAGGTCAACGTCGACGTCAATGTCGGCAATCAGCTCGACAATCTTCTCGTGGCCGCTCTCATTGGCGAGGACGATGAGGCTGTTGGTACGCTCATCCGCGATGACCTTGCTGATGAAGGCCGATGCTTTACCCGCGGTGACGCCACTGGCTGTGGTCGCGGCGGTGGACTCTGCTTCCCGCTCACGACGACGACGACGACGACGCTGTGCAGCGGTCTCCCGACGACTGGTTGCCGCAGTGGCTGAATCCTGGCTACCGCTGGCTTCGGTTCCGTAGATTTGCTCGATAATCTGCGCCACTTCCGACGCTGACGCGAAGGCGATGGGGTAAATCTTAAGGCTGCTACTGGGAGATGCGACGTCCAAGCGCTGGAGTACGTCGTAGATCTTACGAAGGTTGTACGCCGAGTCCGTGAGGATAAGCGTGTTGGTCGGCGCGTAGGCCACGACCTTGGCATCTGCACTGGCCATACTGGTGATGACCTGCTGGACGTCGGCGACAGCCACGCTGTCGAGCGAGATGATTTGGGTAACGTAGGACGCAGTGAACGGAATGTCTCCGCCCTCACCTACCCGAATCGGCGCTTGGCTGGCTTCGGAGTTCTTTACGATGTGGGTGATGCCGCCCACTTCATACACACTGTAGCCCTTGACTTCGAGGCCAGCGAGCATGGCTTGGTAGGCCTCGCCGTAGCTCACGGTACTGCGGCCAATGAACTGCACGGTATCGGTCAACGTACGTGGGTCATCGACCAAAATCGTCTGCTCAAAGCGCGACGCGAAGAAGTCGATGAGCTGGGCGACGGTGTACTCACCGTTGAGGGTGTAGCGAGCCCCTTGTTGAGCACGTGGACCGGTCTGCGTGATTGGCGTAGTGCCTTCCGGACCGTCAGGGTCCTGGGCCGAAGCCACCATGGGGAGGCCAAGGAGGGTCGCCACCAACAGGGGGCGGGTGAGGCGAGCGAGCGAAGTGCGCATGCGGAGGTACTCGGGTATTGGTGTCGTCATTTGACTTCGTAGGACATGGTGTGGCGCTGGCCGCGCCGCGTAATTTCGAGCGTGATCGGGTTGGCGTCTCGAAGAGTCAGGTAGGCACCCGTGGCGCCTTCAATCGAGTCCATGAGCACGCCGCCGATCGAGTGCACAATGTCGCGGTTGCGGATGCCGAGGGCATGCCCCAAGTAGCCAGACTGGATTCCGGCGATGCGGTACCCGTCGTACGCGTCGTTCGAATCGCGGTGAGGAATGATTCGACCATGGCGCATCATGGCGTCGAGGTCAGTCAGTTCCGCGGCAATGTAAGAGCGATCGACGGTGTACGACCAGTCACTCACTTTGGCGATGTGAGCACCATGGTCGGGGGCCTCGGACGGCTCGGATGGCACGACTTGGGTTGTCGGGACAATCGGCGGCCCCTCTCTCTCAATGAGGATGAGGTCGCCATGACGCCCGAAAACAAGCCCCCGCTCTGTCAAGCTCCGGATAATGAGGTCGACGCAAGCGTCGCGGCCAAGAGGCTCATCCGGGGGAAAGACGAACACACTTTTGCTCATGTCTTGATGATTCAGCGCAGCGATGCGAACGCCTAGAGTATCTTGGGACAACCGCCCCAGACTCTCGACTGTGTACGCGCCACTTACCGAGCAAATCGGCGCCTGCCCGCCCGATGCGCCATCCGCGTCAGGTCCAGTCGAGCAGCCAGCCGCAATGGTTCCCAAGACCACCGCGACAGTCCTCCATGAACGAGCCACAGTCATCACTTGACCTCGTAGGACATGGTCTGGCGCTGGCCACGCCGAGTGACCTCAAAGGTGAACCGATTCTCGCTCTGTAGCGTTTGATAGGCCGCCATGGCCCCTTGCATAGAGTCGAGGGAAGCCCCGTTTACGGAATGTACAATGTCGCCATTCTTTATGCCGATCTTGTCACCGATGGAGCGACGACGGACACCCGACAGGCGGTAGCCATCAATCTCGCCGTCTGACCCACGGTGAGGAATGGCCCGACCGAGGCGACCGATAGCGTCTAGGTCCGTAAGGTACCGGTCGACGAGCTCACGGTCGATGACGTAGTTGTTGTCGTCGACCTTCTCCACGCCCTCTTCGTCGCTGTCACCACTGCTCGGACGAGGAGCAGGCGTAGCCGCGGGTGCATCTTCGCCCATCGTGAGCATCTCTACGCTGTCGTCGCTGCGGCGAAGGGTCACCGAGTCGACACCAATCTCGACGATAGTGGCGTCTTCAATCGTGTCTTCGATGCCGTAAGACAGCGTCTCTGGGTCATCCCCTGTCTGCGTAATGTAGGCGGCGCTGTACCGGGAGGGCACGGCCACCAGCGTGCCAATGAGACTCAAGTTCAGGTCGGCCAGCATGGTCGCGGCGTCCGTGACCTCTGCCGCGCGACCAATTGCCGAGGCGTCGAAGATGTTCCGTACCAGGATTCCATCAATGTACTGTCGCTTGCTTTTGATGACCGGCGCGCGGTCCGGCTGTACTCCATCGGGCACATCTGGCGTATCCGCCACCACAATGTTCACGGGTTCCGCATCGTCAGGCAGCGCTAGCTGGCGACGAATCACGCTGTTGACGCCAAAAGCCGTCAATGCGACGAGCAGGGTGAGAACCCCGACAATGATCCATGGTGCAGCACGTTTCAAGAAGCCTACCTCCGATTCGAGTGGCGGCGAGTAACGTACAGCAAGCATCGTGCCAGCCCAAAGAGCCGGCTTGTACGCTGTCAGACCGCTTGGTTTCGACAAGTTGTCACTGGCGACGAGCGGGTTGGCTGAGGTGTGACAGGGTGTCATCTGCCAGTCATCGAGCCCTTGTTGTCAGCGCGACAGGTGCGGGACAGCGGTCAAGGCGAGCCGAAGCCGACCAAGCACTCAGCCGTGTGTACGCTTGAAGTACAGCACCGCAGTGCCAGTCTCTTCGGGGTCAATCGCCACGAGTTCCCAGCCCTGGGCACCGGCTTCGGCCATGTACTCGAACTTGTCCGGACAGCTGGCGACATCTCCGTCTTCGCCTTTGTCGACCAAACCCTGCCAGTTGCCGTTGGCGGTCAGCACACGGTTGTTCTCTTGGTAGACGACTAAGTACTCGAAACGTTGCATGAAGGTCCTCCGCTCGGCGCTTAACCTGCGTCCATCGTTGTCCAGTCGCGAAAAAAGCGGGCCTGTAGAACTTTCTCTTTTCCGTGTAGTGAGGGTGGTGTGTCTGATGGAGGACTGCGGTTGACCGACAGTTTTTTCTCCACACCCTATGCTGCACCGCCTGCCCGGAGTCCCCATGTGGATACTCGCCCTACTCGCCGCCTGCTCAAGCGCCCCAGATGAGCCTCTGCCCTACGTGTACGACGACGTCGATGAGACCACGCCGGCGCTAGCGCTGACTGAGCTGGAAGCGGCCATTGAAGGCTTTTTCTCTGTCATCTTCACCATTACAGCCCAGCCGCTCGCCGACGCCTATTGGGAGCTTGCAGCTGACCAAGATGCCTATTGTCCGCCACAGTACACCGAAGACGGCAACACCTATTGGTTCGGCGAGTGCACGACCGAGGGCGGAACCACCTACTCGGGCTACGCATTCGCCCAAGAATACGCGGACGTTGCAGAAGGGGAGTACGTGTACGAAGGCGCCGCTATCTTCGGAGTCTTCGACCTAGTCGGCGCCAACGGCGAGACCCTCACTGGAGGCGGTGAAGCCTCCTGGGTGAACGCTGTCTACACCGGTGATGACACGGCCCACACCACCCACCAAAACAACGTGAGCGGCACGTTCTACTGGGACGCTCCTAGAGCCGCAGACTCCTGGCTGTCGGGCGAGGTCAACCCCGACATTCTCATGGTGGCGAACTACATTCCCGAGTTCAACGGCGGCAGGATTCAGATGAGCGGCGGCGTCTCTGGACTCGGCGCTCCCGCCGACACAGTGGTTGTTGACGAGTTGGTCATGGTACACCCTGACATCACCGCCTGTGGCATCGAACCGGCCGGCGTCATGGGGGTTCGCGCGGCGGACGGCAACTGGTTCGACGTTGTCTTCGACGGAACCACCGAGTTCGGCGGGGAAATCGACCCGGAGACCTGCGACGGATGCGGCGGCGTGTATTGGCGTGGAAGCTACCTGGGCGACGTCTGCCCCGACTTTTCCGCGCTCAGCGAGTGGGAGAACACCCCATGGTAAAGCCGCTTCTCTCTTGTATACTGCTGACGAGCTGTGGTTCCGCCAACGTGGTCGAGCCGCTACCGGCGAATGAGCTGCTCACCCGACTGTCGCTCGATATCCGCGGTGTGCGGCCATCAGCAGACGAGTACGAACGGGTACTGGACGACCCGGAAGCCATCGAGGTGCTCGTTGACGACTACCTGCAAGACCCTGGTTTTGGCCCGCGCGTCATGGATCTCTGGAGTGAGGTCTACCTGACCCGAAGCGAAGGCTACGAAGTCGGCCCGGATAGCTTCAGCGTGACCGCAGCCGCCTTCTACAGCTCCATCGGCGAAGAACCGCTGCGCATCCTAGAGCGTGTGGCCACCGAAGACCTGCCATAC
>JBLHSN010000001.1:0-71159 GCA_047626195.1 Myxococcota bacterium | reverse complement strand
CGATTGCCTGGCCCTGGGCGTGGGTCCCAGCGAGCACGCCCACAACCAATCCGCTGTCGTCCAAGATGGGACCGCCCGAGTTGCCGGGATTGAGCGGAATGGACAGCTGAACAAAGGCTGCGCTCCCATCTCCCCCATCCATCGACCGCTGCTGCCCGCCAACAACCCCTTGCGCCAGACTGTGGCCAAGACCGTAAGGATTTCCAATCGCCAACACCGTATCACCGACCATCAAGGTATGACTTCGGCCTAGTCGCACCGGCTGTAGAGATGCCCCGGGGACATCGAGTAGTGCCAGGTCCGTCCGAGCATCCGACCCGAGCACGGCGGCTTCGTACTCCAGGCCATCCAGACCCAGGACCGAGATACTGTCCGCGCCCTGAACGAGGTGCCGAGCGGTCACCACTTTGTCGGTTCCCACCGCAAAACCACTGCCAACGCCAAGCGAGTCGCCGTCTACAGCCACATTCACCACGCTCGGGGCCACCGCTTGGTAAACCCCCGCGTAGGACGTCCACCCCACGGGTTCAGGCGCGGTCCGAAACACCAGCACGCCGATCAGCACGCCCCCCAGCACCCCCGTGACGAGCCACGCGAAGCCCTGGGTCCACGCAGGGGTACTGATTTCCGATTCGTACATGTCCGCACCTTGGTCTGACATTGGCGCAAGTGCAAGCTCACACGCGTTACGCGATGGTAGGCCCGTTGGTTCCGGCTACAGGAGCGTCGTGGAGTTTCCTGCATCATTCGGCAAGTACGAGCTTCTGGAGCGCATTGCGACCGGTGGTATGGCCGAAGTGTATCTGGCGCGCAGCTTCGGCATTGCCGGATTTGAGAAGCGACTCGTGATCAAGCGTATTCGAGCCGAGCTGGCGAAAGACCCCCAGTTTGTACAGTTGTTCATCCATGAAGCCCGCATCAGCGTCCAACTCAACCACGCCAATGTGGTGCAGGTGTACGACCTCGGACGAGTCGGTGAGGCGTGGTACATGGCCATGGAGCACCTTCATGGACGGGACCTGACCCGGCTCGTGAAGACACTTCGAGCGCGCGACGAACGGCTGCCCATTCCAGTCAGTGTGGCCATCACTGCCGAATTACTCCGCGGCTTGCACTACGCGCACACCCGCCCTGACCCGGACGGCAACCTGCTCGGCTTGGTTCACAGAGACGTCTCCCCGCACAACGTGGTCATCACCTTCGACGGCTCGGCCAAGCTCGTCGACTTTGGCGTCGCTCGCCTCATGAACACCGTGCAGTCCGAGACTGAAGGCGTTCGAGACGGCCCTGGCGGTGGTAAATACGCCTACATGAGTCCCGAGCAAGCCGAAGGGGGCACCTTCGACCACCGGACAGACGTGTACAGCGCCGGCATTGTACTGTGGGAGCTCATCGTCGGGCATCGGCTGTTTCAAGACCCGGACCCCAGCGAAAAGCTGCGCCGGGTACGCGAAGCGGTCATTCCAGACCCTAGAGACGAAGGCGTCGATCTGAACGAAGGGCTGTGGCAGGTCGTGCGTAAGGCCTTGGCCAAGAACCCGGATGAACGCTACGCCTCGGCGGCCCTCTTCGAAGAAGACCTGCGCGCTTGGCTGTTCAAGAATGGTGAGCCGGCTGGAAATGCCGAGATTGCCAAGTGGATGGCGCACACCTTTCCTGTCGATGCACGCCGCCCCCAACCCCTCGTTGACCTGCGCAGTCTTGCAATGGACCTGCAGGACCTCGGACATACCGACCCTACTCCCACCGCCTCGAACGGTCCGCGGCCGGGACGCTTGCCGGCAAGCGATGCCGAACGGAAGCCCGTCACCTCCGTTGTCGTCGACGTCGACGGCCTGACCGACTTGTCGCTACGCTTAGAACCCGAAGACCTCTTCCGTCGCCAATTCCGACTTCTCAGGCGCGTCGCGCGCACCGCAGACCGGCTTGGTGGACGCATTCTACGGGCCGTAGACGACCAGATCATCGTGCTCTTCGGTGTTCCCATTACCCGCGAAGAAGATGGCATCAGCGCACTGCAGTTCGCCTCATCGCTCGGTGAAGACGCCAAGCTTCTTCGGGAGCAGGGCATTCCGGTAAGCTTCGCCGTAGGCATACACCAGGGAGAAGTCACTGGTGGCATTCGGGGTCGCCGTCACAACTACCTTCCGCGCGGTGACACCACACGGTTAGCCCGGCGTCTGTCTGGACTCGCCGACCACGGGCAAATTCTGTGCTCAGATGCCGCTCGCAACAGCGTACGGGATGCCTTCACCTTCGGCCCCCCCATTGAATTGTCCAATCGGGGCGGGAAGGCACCGGTGAATGCCTGGCCCATGCTGGGGCGTAAGCGGGGGCTTCGCGTCACGCGCAGCGGGTCATGGCTAAGACGCGGACAAGAGGTCGATGTTCTGCACGAAGCGCTCGTTGCCTTAGACGAAGGAATGGGCAGCGCGTTGTCGCTGACCGGCCCCGTGGGCGCAGGTAAGTCACGCTTCCTCCATGAAATTCGCGACTTGGCTGACAAGCGTAGGGTCCCGTTCTACGTGGGTCGTTGCGCTCCCCGAGGCGTCGACCCCCCCATGGAACCATTCCGCGACTGGATTCGGTTGATCACGGGCGCAGACGCAAACGGTCTCAATCCTGTCGACGCACTAGCGACCCTGTCCGAACTCGGACTCGCCGCCGAAGACACCGCCATCATCGCTCGCTTCATGGGCGGACCTGGAAAACCACCGCGCGCACAAGCCGTCATCGTCGTCCTGACCAAGCTCGTGAAGGCCTTGTCCAAGGTCAGCCCTATCGTCTTCGCCCTCGAAGATGCCGAGCGCCTCTCTAGCTCCGAAGTCGAGCACTACAGCGCTCTCGTAGAACGCACAGCCGACGTACCCATCCTGTGGCTCGTTTCTCATCGTGAACCCGTCGCAAGTGCCTTCGAGGCTCTCGGCCCCGTTGTCGCACTGGGCGCATTCGATCGACGCGCACAACGTCGTCTACTCATCAATACGCTCGGTGTGGACGACATCAGCGAGGACCTACTCGAGTTCGTGTCTCGCACGTGCGAAGGCAACGCGCTGTACCTGGAAGAGATGCTGCGATTCTTGGTGGAGAGTGGCCAAGTTGAGGTCCAAGACGGCGTCGCCGAATATGTCGCAAATGTTCGGGCGCCACGGCTTCCCGGCTCGCTCAACGCTCTGGTCACCAGTCGACTCGATGCCCTCGACTCTGCAAGCAAGGGAGTCCTTCAGCTCGCTGCGACCATCGGCGCTGACTTCCCGCTCAGCCTTCTCGCTGAAGCCGCCGGTATGGATGACGTTCGCACCATCGTCGACGACCTGACACGGCACCATCTGCTCGTACAAGAAGGGCCAGAGACCTGGGCCTTTGTGTCCGAGCTCGTGCGTCGCAGCGTGCTGCACGGCATTCTCGGGGTGCAGCGACGCGACCAACACCTGCTCGTGGCTGTAGCTATGGAGACCCTCTACGCCGACAGTCTTGAGCCTTGGTACGAGACCCTCGCGGCACATTGCGCAGAGGGTGGACGGGTCGTCGATGCTGCGAGGTACGCGCATATGGCTGGGCGACGACTGGAAACCGCCCAGTTTATCGAACGGGCTCTCTCCGCCTACACGCGCGGTCTACGCTGGCTCGAAGCCGCTGCCGAGAACCCTTCAACCTGGGATGCCCGCACTCAAGGCGAAGCCATGCTCCGATTCCGTATTGGAAAATTGCTCATTCTGCGTGGCGACCGGAAGCGCGGTGAACGCGCGCTACAGCTGGCTCTCGACATCTCCAGCGATGCGTCGCTGCCGTGGATTGAAGTGCGTACTCATGTTGCACTCGGCCGTAGCTATATGGATCGTGGCAAGCCCGTTCTAGCCAATGCCCATCTGCGACAGGCTCAAGCCATGCTGCAGTTTGAAGACGATGCCGCATTATCTGTCGCTTGCCTCGAAGCCCGTGCTGAGCTCGCCTTTCAACAGGGTCGCAACGACGCCGCGCTCACCCTGTGGAGCGAAGCCCTTGCCACTGCCGGTTCGGACCCTTCGGCACGAGCACGCTGCCTGCTGGGATTGGCCAACCAACACCTTCGCGCTGGCCGCGGAGCCGACGCCGCGCCTTTGCTGGAAGATGCCCTTGCAGCCGCTACCCACGCATCGGACCGCATTCTTCTGGGTCGTGCGCAGAATAACCGGGGTCTCGTCGCGCTCATCGACAAGCGCTACGACGAAGCCTTGGTGTGGTTCCGCAATGCCCTTCAAACACGCGAGGGCATCGGATACCCGCGCGGCATCATCATCAACCACCACAATATTGGCGACGCGCACTTTGGCAACGACGACCTAGCCAAGGCGTGGGTCGCCTTTAAGCGAAGCCACGAGCTCGCCACAGATATTGCCTGGGAAGGCGGACAAGCGCTCAATGACGTGTACCTCGGGTACATCCGTGGTCAGCAAGACTACGACGAAGGCATCGCTCGCTTGCAGGCCGCCCGCATCGTCGCCAAACGTCTGCAAGACACCGAGACCAGCGCCACGGGAGCCTGGCTCATCGGTCGTCTGTACGCCGAGCACAGTGCCCTGGAAGACGCGGCCGAAGCGTGGACCGAAGGGCTCGCCGAAGCCAAGACCTACGGACTAAACGCACTGGCCCAGACCCTGCAGGACGGGTTGAATGGCGTACCGGACAGCTAGCTCGGGTTTCGCTTGGCAAACGCTTCCATCAGCCGCATGGACTCGGGATCGAGCGTCTTCGGGACAGTAATACGGACGCGGAACATCAGATCAGCGCCGTCTGGACCTTTGCCGCGCAGCCGCATGCGCGTGCCCGATGACGTTCCTGCCGGAATAGTGACTCTGACCGGCTTGTTGTCGAGTATCACCGACACGCGGCCTCCGAGGACCGCACTCGCGACCGGCACGTCCACCACCAAGTCTTCGGCAACCGGCTCGGCGTGAACGCTCGCCCCAGGTGCATCTCGTTGTGGTCGCGCGGACCGAGACCCTGGGGGGTCGGCAACAACACGAATCTGCGCAAGAAGGTCGCCGTAAGGACCGCCGTAGGGACCCGCGTCCCCAAGTCCCCGCTCACGCAGCACTTGGCCGGTGTGCGTGTTTGGTAGAACTCGAATATCGGCGATGTCTCTCACACTCGACAGCCCTGGGTCGGCGTCTCCCGGCGCCCAAGAATCTGGGCGCTGCATCCGCTGATAAGTGGCGCTTGTGCTTCCACCTGTTTTGGCGATCGATTCGAGAACATCTATCTGAACGTGGACATCAGCACCTTGGGCACCGGAGCGTGCGCGGTTGTGATCTTCATGCGAGGTCTTCGCACGGCTTCTGCCACCTCCGCCGCCCGCGAAGCCAAAGTCCGCGTTGTCACCAAATAAGTCGTCCAGATCCAAGTTATTTCTCGGGTCCCGTCGGGCCTGGCGAGTCGAGTCATGTCCACCTGCATCATGGGCACCGCGAGCAGGCCCGCCCCCGGCGCCTTGGCGACCGGTGTTTTTGTAGAACGCATCGAAGAAAGACCCCTTGGGACCCGAGCGCCGTTGACCCTTCCGGTCGTAGCGTTTTCGCTGGTCTGGGTCCGAAAGTGTCTCGTAGGCGGTGCGGACCACCTTGAATCGTGCCGCCGCAACCGGGTCATTACCCGTCACGTCCGGGTGGCATTCACGAGCGATCTTTCGGAATGCACGCTTGATATCGTCAGGTGTTGCATCCGTTTGGATGCCGAGCGTGTTGTAGTATTCGAGAGCCATCCGTTCAGTCACGCCCCTTGTGTACCGATAGTACGCGTATGTCTCCCTGCACGCTAGCGCCCAACCGGGTACAGACCACCGCTCAACCGCGCGTTGACCATGGCCAGGTGGCCGCCTATAGTGAATTCTCTATGGGACCAGGGACGGTACCGCTAACCGCGGACCCGAGGAGCTGATGGGAAAATACAGCAACCCTAGCGGGCTCTCCTGCTCGTTCTGTCACAAGCCCCAGCGTGAGGTCGACAAGATCGTCGCGGGCCCGAACGTATACATTTGCTCAGAATGTATTCGTCTCTGCTTAGACATCATCCGTGAGAACTCACACCAAAAGCCGGTGACGTGGGGTCACAGTGGTGTGCCTTCTCCTGCCAAGATCAAAGCGTACTTGGACCAGTACGTCATTGGGCAAGACCAAGCGAAGCGCAAGCTCGCTGTGGCGGTGTACAACCACTACAAGCGGCTCGAAGCGAACACGAACGCCGGCGACAGCGATGTCGAAATCCAAAAGAGCAACGTGTTGCTCGTCGGACCTACGGGTACAGGCAAGACACTGCTCGCCCAAACGCTGGCACGTTTCTTAGATGTTCCCTTCGTCATCGCAGACGCCACTACGCTTACGGAAGCAGGCTACGTCGGCGAGGACGTCGAGAACATTGTTCTGAACTTGTTCCAAGCGGCGAATAACAACGTCGAGCGTACCCTTCGCGGCATCATCTACGTCGACGAAATTGACAAGCTGACCCGGAAGGGAGCTACGTCATCGGTCTCCCGTGACGTCTCCGGCGAAGGCGTCCAACAAGCGCTGCTCAAGATTCTGGAAGGCACCGTCGCCAACATCCAGGTCAAGGGCAACAAGCGCCTGCCCAATCAAGAACAAGTGCAGATCGACACCACGAGCATCTTGTTCATTGTTGGGGGTAGCTTCGAAGGGATGGAGCGCATCATCGAGCAGCGTCTCGGACGCCGCTCGGTCGGATTCTCCCGCGCTGAAGAAGACAATGTCGAAGTCAAGTACTTGGAGCGCACGGAGCTCTTCAACCATCTAAAGAACGAAGACCTCGAACGCTTCGGTCTGATTCCTGAGTTTATCGGTCGGTTGCCGGTCATTGCCGTGATGAATCCGCTGCGTACTGAGGACCTTGTGCACATCTTGACCGAGCCGAAGAACGCGCTCATCAAGCAGTACGTCAAGCTGTTCAAGTACGAGAAGGTCAAGCTCCGGTTCACAGACGGAGCTATCGCCGCCATTGCCGACAGAGCGCAAACTCGGAAGGCCGGCGCCCGTGGGCTGCGTGCCATCATCGAGACGGTCATGCTCGACGTCATGTACGAGGTCCCATCTATCGAAGGGGTCTCCGAAGTATTGATCACACAAGAGTGCGTTGATGGCACCGGCGAACCGGTGTTCACGCGAGCTCAGGAGTACGGTCTCCCTGGCTAAGAACGGCCTAGAACCCATATTGCTCATTGCGTCGCCTCAGATGAAGGACCCCTTCTTTGAGCGGACGCTTGTTCTGCTGTGGCACCACGACGAAGAAGGGGCCGTTGGCGTCATTGTGAACCGTCCGGTTGCGCACACCCTCGATGAGGTCCTGACCGTCGAAGACGTTGACCTATCGGACTATACGAATGGCCACATCAGCTGGGGCGGTCCTGTCGAGACCGACAGCGGAACTGTGGTGACCACCGGCGAAGTGAGCGGCAGTGAGGTGTGGCTGGTCGGGCAAGGCATCACTGTGACTCGCAGCAACGACGCCCTCGCCACCCTTCTCCGCCAACGTGCAGACCTTGTATTGTGCTTAGGCTACGCCGGCTGGGGCCCTGGACAGCTGGATCATGAGATTGAGACTGGCGGGTGGCTATTCGCTGACATCGACCCCGACCTCATCTTGGGCGGGGACCGTGAGACTGCCTACGAACGGGCGCTAGCGAGTCTTGGATTGACCCCCACTACCGTGTGGATGCAGCCCATCGACGCCTAGCCGTTTACGGCGACCGCAAAGACGATGAGGACGAGCAGCAAGAACACGCCGATCAGCAGACCGCCAAGACCGCCAAGGGCTACGACCACCCACAGCGGAGGCCCCCCGCGACTCTTTCGGCGTTTCGGCATGTCAGTGGAAGCTGCAGGCGACAAGGAACCGGCGGACTGCGGTTTTGAGGCTCGCGAACCGGAGTGACCGGTGCGCGCTTGTTCGACACCGACTCGGCCCGAGTTGCTCACCCAGCGAGTCTCGACAGGCTGTGGCCCGACGCTCGGTGCCTCAGGCGGGGACTCTTCAAACACATCAATCGGCGTCATCGTCGTGTCTGTGGGCGTGTCTGCCTCAACATCAAAGGTGCGTCCCGTCAGATCATCGTCCGGCGCTTCAACCGTGCGCGAGGCCATCGACTTTGGCACCACCTTGCGCGACCACGTGCGCAGCCCTGCCCCCGCCAGTTCATCGGCAATGGCAAGCAGCTGGGCCTCAACCGCATCCCCACTGGGGCGGTCTTCGGGCTCGAACTGCAGCATTGCACGAAGCACCGAGGCCAAGGGTGCGTAGCCATCGGCCAGCCCAGTGAGCCGACGCTCGACACGACGCTCAAAGCGCGACTGCTGCATGACCGGCGTGCCCCACTCCTCCCGAGCCGCACACTCCCACAAGGAAATGCCCAAGCCGTAGATGTCGACGGCTGGTGTGGGATCCGCTCCGAGGATGATTTCCGGTGGGAAGTAGTTGAACGTCCCCAGAACCAAGCCACGCGTCTGCGCTTCACGGCCTCCAAAAACCGCGCGCGCCACGCCAAAGTCCAGCAGACGCACGCCGCCGCGGGACGTAATCATGATGTTCGCTGGCTTCACATCGCGGTGAATGACATGCAGATGTTCCCCAGTGCTCGGATGCATCGCCGTATGCGCACGGTACAGGGTGCCAGCAAGCTCGGCTCCAAGCTCAGCCAATGCCCGTGGCGGCATGGGCGCAATGGCGCGAAGTTCGCTCAGATCCGCCCCTTCCACGAACTCCATGACAACCGCATCCTGCCCATTGACGCGCAGCAGCTCGCTGACGCCAAGAATCTGCTCGTCGTGCAATAGGCCGAGCAACCGCGCCTCATCTCGCATCCGCTCGACGAGATGTGCGTGCTCACCGCCGACCGGCTTCATGACCTTCACGGCACAGGCCCGACGGAACCCGTGCGGAGCGCGCAACTCGGCGTGATACACCGAGCCCATCGCACCGGAACCCACGACACGATTAAAAGTGAGAGTACGCATGCGTTCGGTCTGTAATCACACTGCCTGCCTTGCGCTTGGGTTGGTTGCTGCCTCTGGTGCCATCGCAGCGCCGCCGACCACGATGGACGCTTGGGTAGGCGCATCTTCGGATGGTAGCTTTCAAGGAGTCGTCGGACCTGACGTCGGATTTTCCGAGGGACTAGACCACCGGAATGGCTCACCACGCCTGCGTGTAGTGGCCACAGATGCCGGAATGGCCAGACTTCGCCGAGACGGTTGGCAAGTGGACCTCGCGGCATCCGGGAGCGGCGTGCGAGACGGGTATCGACTCACTCCCGAAGGGTTCGCACTACTCGATGATCTTGCTGCGACATACGAAAATGCAGGTCTTCAACAGTGGGGAGAGTCTCACAACGGCCGACCCATCTTGGCCCTTTGGATCGGACAGCCGCCAGAGGTCGGGGCACCGAGCGTGCGGATTGCAGGCGCACACCACGGAGATGAGTCGTCCAGCTTCGAAGTCGCCTTAGCGGTCGCCGAAAGCTTGCTCTCTCGCCCATCGAGCAACACCGCCATCACGGATCTTCTGGCATCGACAACGGTCTGGGTCATCCCCTACGTCAACCCAGATGGCGTGGCGAGCTTCACTCGCCAGAACGCCATGGGCGTTGATCTCAACCGCAACTATGGGCTGGAGTGGTCCGTCCAGGCATTTCAGTCAGGAGACGCACCGTTCTCTGAACCCGAAGTCCAGGCCATACGGGACTCTGCACTGCTCACGGTCCCCTACACCAGCCTGTCGCTTCACTCGGGTGCCACAAACATTGGCTACCCCTACAACTACACCTTCGACGACACCGCCGAAGAACGGGTCATGCGGGCCTTGTGCGATGTGTACGCAGACGAGGTCGACGACCCCAACTTCTACGTCACCAATGGGGCGGACTGGTATCCAACAACGGGCGACACCAACGACTGGAGCTATGGCAGCTACGGCGGCATGGACTACACGCTGGAGCTCACCGCCGCCAAGACCCCACCAACAGACGTGCTCGCGCAGCAAGTCCGTGACCACACGGGCGCCGTCTTGCAGTGGCTGTCCCAAACACCGGATGTACTCGGAGAGGTACGCGATGCGAATACCGGCGAGCCCATCGCCGCACAGCTCGTGGCCACCAACGGCCGCTCCGACACCAGTGTTGTGTTCTATGCCAACCCGTTGAGTGGACGATTCGCCCGTTACTTAGCCGCGGGTGACGCCGCTCTACGCATCTCGGCACCTGGGTATACATCTGTCACCCAAGACATCATCGGCCAGCAGCAAGGCGTCATTGAGCTCGTTCCGCTACAGCTTCAATCGCGCCTCCCACAGAGCGCCACCACCCGCGCAGGGCAGCGACTCACCCTTCCAGAAGGGATCGGCACCGCTGTGACACTGACCCGCCCAGCCATCACAACCGTGCTCGCCGTGCGGGACAGCAGCACAGGCGTGCCCGACGACCAACCGCCAGGCCCGTACACCCTTGTTGCCAGCGACGGCCGCACGTGGCCCAACGCGGTGTTCATTGAAGGAGGCGGGGCAGCCGAACTTACCCTAGGCCTGCCCGAGAACGGACAACTTCACATCACGGGTCGCGACCTTGGGTTGGGGCCGGTAGCGATTGTGCTGGCTGGAGACCACCGCACACCCGTCCCTCTCTCGCTCATCAACGCTACCGAGACCGACGCCTATTGGTCCTTGGCGGGGCTCCCCATCGGTCAATTCGATGTGTGGGTGCACACAAACGGAACCCATGCGCTGTTCGATGTGACCCATGACACCATGAGCGACACTGACACGGCTGACACGGCTGACGCAGCCCCCCCGTTCCGTCTTGAACGAACGGGGTGTGCATGCAGCGCGCAACGCCAACCGTCGGTTCCGCTTGGACTCTTAGGCTGTGTCGGCCTATGGGGCGCCCTTCTCGTCACCCGGAGACGACCGTCTTGAATTCCCGCCTCTTTCTTGCCTGCACCGCCCTTTTCCTTGGCTGTCGGAGCGATCCAACGGAAAAGTCCTTTTACGAAAATGTGGGTTCTGCCTTCGACCGATGCAGCCCCGGTGAAATTCGCGCGTTGTCAGTCCGGCACAACTTCATGCTCGCGTTCGAGGCTTGTGGGAGCAACAACTTCTCCAACTTCACCTGGTCACCAACCGGTACGCACCTGTTCTTCCAGCTGCCCAACTCCCACCACATCCAGCACTCGGAAGTGGAGACGAAGAACACCATCATCGTCCCGACAGATGTTCCCGTAGGCCCGTCGGCATGGCTCGATACCAACCGGATTGCGATTCCCGTTGCTGCAGAGGCCGAAGGTGGACCGCTGCGGGTTCAAGTCTTCGACCAAGTTCAGCTCACTGTTCGTCCCTACGCTATTCCAGGGCTCACCGAGCTCGCCGACTTCCAAGGCACGCCTGATGCGCTGTACTTTACCGGCGTTGCCTCTGGACAGCGGCAGATCTACCGTATGGCCACGGACGATGGCGCTGTCACCAGCCCATTTGCGTGGACTGCGGCACTGACCGCGCCCATCACCACCTTTACGTACAACTCGGCCGCAAGCGCCGTCGCTATTGGAAGCAACGCCACAACCCGCCTGTACGACGCCACCACCGGCGACGTCCGAGGAGAGTGGCCTCGCGCCAACCGTGGCATTCTTCAGCCGCGGGGTGAGTGGCTGGCTCTCGAGTACACCGGTGAGCCCATCCCCCTGTTCCACCAGCGGTCTTGGGATGAGCTCCCCCCACACCTCCGTGAGCGTGAACGTCGTCGGGCCCAGGCCTTTGAAGAGACGCTTCCGCATTGGTACCCCACGGACATCCCGCCACCGCGTATTTCAATGGTCAACCTCGCCAATGGCGAGCGCTGGGATTTCACCGGCTTTTATGGCGACCACTTCGAGTGGTACGCAGCCGACGACAATTACGTCAGCTTCATTCTGTGGGGCTACGAAAGCAAGCAGATGAATACGAACGTCACCCTCGGCTCACTGGCTGACCGCCTGCGCGCCATCGAAGAGGGCGAAGAAATGTTTGGCCTCGCCAAATGGCAGTCCGCTGACACCCCGCCACCGATTGACCCGCCAGAGCTCTCCGGCGTGGAGCCCGTACCCGCAGCGCCCGTCGAAGCGGAGGGTACCGAAGCGGAGGGCAGCTCAGGGTCCGAAGCAGGTCCTTAGTGCCCTGATGTCGGCGGCCTCGAACGCAAGCAGCCCGTCATCTCCAACGACGCCACAGCGTTCTTCTAGGCCGTGTAAGACGCACGCCCCGAACCCATCGCCATCCGGTGGGTGGGTTCCTTCAGCGCGAAGTGTGCACATGGAACGCGTTGTTCGAACGGCCACTTGAACGTGAAAGGCGGCAATCCGCAGGTCATAGGCAGAGGCCAGTGCGTCTCGATAGTGCGCCAACGCCCGTGACAGCGGAAAGCTGGGCGAAGTCTGCCATCCACCATCCACTTGCACCGGACGGCAGGTCGCCACATTTGGCTCCACACGAAGGGTCAAGCGGCCCGTTCGCGTCTCTGTGTCGTAAGAGACGTACAAGTATGTGGTGTCTCCGACACACGCCTGGGCAGCACGGGCAAGTGCATCTCCCGCAGCGGCATCATTGAAGAAGCCTCGGTACAGCGGGCTGACGCCTTCGTATTGGATGACGAGTTCGGCGACGCCATTGCTGTCTGGACGCGCAGCAGGTACCGACACGACCTGAATAGCCGGTGCTTCTGTGCCGTCCAAAACTGGCTCCACGGCGATATTTGGGGTCCCGGAGCAAGCCGCTAGACCCCAAACAATCGGCGCAAGCCATCTCACTACTTCTGCTGGTGCGGGTTGCGGGGTGGCCCGAGGAGCCCCCGACGCTTCTTTTCTTCGCGGACAGCCTTCTGGAGTTCAATCTCCCAGTCGACCGTCCCCTCTTTGACATTCTTGATGCGGGACTGTGCCGCCTCGCGAATCTCATTTTCGTCGACTGTGTGGGTCCGAAGCAGGGCAATCACCTTCTTGTGAATGTCCTTGTCTTCGCTGTAGACCTCTTCGACGAACCTCGAGATGAGCATGTTCTCAATGAATTGGCGGGTGAGGAAACGCTCGACGTCATCTCCCAGCGGATGCCCCGTCTGCTCCGCCATGCGTGAGCGGGTGCGGCCGTACTGGCCGTACGGCGTGTTGCGGCGGGCCATGTCGTCCTTAATGGACGTGCGGAAGTCAGAGTCCCGGCGAAGGTACTCCTCCATGATGGCCTCGAGGTCGCGCTCGGCTTCCTCGCGGTTTTCCGACTCTACTTCAATGTCACCATCGTCCACGAGGAGTGCAATGGTTTCCTTGGCAATAGCGGGAATCTTGGCGCGGTAAAGCTTCACAACAACCTCAGGTGTGAGGACCTCTGCGGACTACCAGCTGCGCGAGATTCCCAGCGTTGCACTCAGCGGGTTCCACCCGTAAGCCGCACGTTGAGCATCCAGCGCCTCGGGCGCCTTCTGGAGAGGTCGCATATCGACGAAGGCGACCGCGTACCCCGCTCGTAGGGTCAGGTGCAACCGTTCTCCTGCCGGGATCGCGACAGCCGCATCGACGCTGTTTCGCCAAACGACCTGGGAGGTGTAGGGGTCCACGTTGTTCGGGTCTTCCAGGTCATTGAGCGTCTGGTCAAGCAAGACACGAGTCCGATCGCTGAACGAGTGATAAGTTCCAACCCAACCAATACCCGTATCCAGGCCAAAACTGACCTCGACAGATGAGCGGATCGGAAGGAGCACTTCAAGCCCCAAGCTCGCCGACCCGACGGCCGCCATGGCCCAGTGCCCATCTGCGTACAAGGCCGTGCTTGAGCCATTTACCGGGGCGTCCCAGGTGACCCGGTCCGTTCCAGTGCCCACTTCCGCCCGCAGCATGGAACGCAGCCGTGTGCCGGGAGTGAGAGCGATGGTAAGCGGCACTACGAGTAGTGGTCCCACACCGAAATCGGCGTAGTCTCCGCTTGCCCGATCGGCTTGGTCCGCTTGTACGCCAACCTCAAAGCCAAGCCGCACTTCTCCTGGCTCTGCAGCCAAGGCAGACGCGACGAGTAGGAGCACTGTGATCACGGAACCTCCGGGTCGCGCACCTTACCCGCTGAGTCGCTCCCAGCCAATCCCCAGTATGTTGCCGCCTCGGTCGTCTCGTCCGAATCCCAGAGTGACGAGTGTCTGATTTCAGAGGCCAGCGGTCAGGACAGACGTTGAGCGTCTGCATTTTAGGCAGCTCTACTGCTTCGCTGCTTAGCGTGTTCAGCATGCCCCCCCAGGCACGCCAGATTCGAATAAGCTAACTTGCAACTACAATATATAGCCTCTGATTCCGTAACCACCCGAAAACTGCACCCCACCCAAGCGCGACCCTCCACAAAGATTTCCGCGTAACGACCACTTGACGCTCCACAACTCCAAGTTAGAAGCGGCCGCGCTGCCTGGGTAGCTCAGTTGGTTAGAGCACACGGTTCATACCCGTGTTGTCGGCGGTTCGAGTCCGCCCCTAGGCACCACTTTTCGCCTCTCGTGTCTTCCAGACCGATAGAGGCCGTTGCTAGTAGCCGGACGTCCGGCTCAGCAGCGCTGCGGCCAAACCAGCCAAGAAAGCCGTTGTAAACAACGCGACAGCCAGACTTATACGCAGCCCACGGACCGCATTGTCTAGGTTCTGGCCACGGCCCGCCCCGAACAGCCCAAGGGCCGCTTGCGGGTGTACGAATGTGTAAAAGAGTACAATCGATAGCGGCCCGCCAAGCGCTGCGATGCCAATGAGGAGGGGAAGTTCCAGGTCGGGTCTCCGGACGGGTGGCGTAATGCGCCAGCCGGTTGCGTGGGAACGGTCAGGTGACCCTCATGGTTTACACATTCCGAAAGCCTGACACTCGGGTTACACCCCGCTCCCTTTTTCACTTTCTGTGAGGACGCTCATGAAGCCACTCTGCACCTTACTAGCCCTGATGGGCCTCTCCATGGCGCCGGCGCTCGCTCAGAGCACTGACGGCATCGCCGACACCAACGACAACGGTGCCATCCCAGTCCCGGACCTCACTCCGCACATTCCGGACTACTCGCTTACCACTCGAACTTTCGTGTTCCCGAGCGGATTGACCGTCTACGTGCAGCCCGACCACAGTCAGCCGATGGTCGCCATCACGACCGTCTTCGACAAAGGCTCGACGAGCGACCCCGTTGGAAAAGAGGGCATTGCCCACTTCGTCGAACACTTTTGGTTCAAGTCCCGCCACCTCCGCGAGCTCGACGTAGACGGAACTGTTCTGGTCGAAGGACCGCGGACCTGGGACGTGCTGTCCGAGATGGGCTGCGGCTTGAACGCATCCACGTGGACCGACTGGACCAACTACATGACCATCTGCCCGAAGACCGCCCTTAAGCCTCTTCTTCGGTTAGCTTCGCTTCGCATGACGGACCCAGTGGGTGGAACTTATCCCGCAGAGGTTGAGAGTGAACGCGAAGTGATTCGCAACGAACTCCGCATGCGTATGGAGAATGGCGGCATGGGAGCCCTCCCCTACGTCTTCGACCGCGTGTACGGACCAGAGCACCCGTACCACCGCATGACCGTTGGTACACACGGCTCGCTAGACAATATTAGCCATGCAGATATTCAGAAGTTCACTGAGGACTACTACCGTCCCGAGAACACGACCATGGTGCTCGTGGGCGACTTCGACGTTGAAGAAGCCGCCAGTCTAATCTTCGAGAACTTCGAGCCGAGCCTCCTGCACCCCGACCTGACGTCTGACGACATCATTTGGTACGCGCGTGATGGCATCAATCCAGAAGACATCGACCCGGATAATCCCCGCGAAGACCAAGTACTGTGGACGGCAATCGCGCCCGGTACACGAGACAACCCGCAGCCCTTTTTGTTGGGCGGTGAAGACGATATCCCTCACCGATACGAAGCCTTCGGCATGCCTGCAGGCGACGCTTACAACACCGACGTGGGCGTGTTCGACGCTCCGGTCGACGACCGTCAGGTCATCGTCGCCTGGTCCGCCCCCGGCGGCTACCGAGGCAAGACCACTGTTGCGCGAATCGCCGCCAATATGGCCGGCAACCAGATCATGCGAGGCGTCTGGGACGACCCCCGAGTCACTCGCAGCGGCGGTGGTGACGGCGCGGGTAAAGGTGTGCCAGATGTCGGCTGCCAGGCGTTGGATAGCAAAGAAAATACCACCATCATGTGCTTCATGGGCATCACCGAGTCCGCTCCTGGTGAGCGCATGGCAGAGCTGATGATCGACCAGCTCCCCGAGATGTGGAACCCCGAGCTCATGCAGATTCCGCAGTACCGCGCGGGATATGAAAACTCCTTCTCGCTCGCTAAGATGGGCTTGATGAGCAACACTCTCCTGTCCCTCGACCGCGTTGCCGGCCTGAACGGTGCCCGTGCAACGGACATCGCCATGCACGCTCATTTTACCGGCAGCCCGACGTACCACACCGACATGATGGCCGAGATGGCTGACTTCCAGGTCACGGACGCCATGGATTACGCACGGACTTACATGCGTCGTGACCGTGCGGCAATGGTCGTGTTGAACCCGATTCCAGACGACGAACGCACCCTCGACAGCTCCGAGTCAGACTACGCCGGCGCTACAGCAGAGAACGACTTGGTCGTCTCCGCCCTAAGCCCAGACTCCATCACTCCGGAGTTCATCGCGAGTCAGGTGGACCTGCCCGACTTTGACCTGATGCTCGAAGAGACTCTACCCAACGGTCTGCGCGTAGTGGTCATGCCCCACGGCGAAGCGCCGCTGGTTGAGGCACAGCTGATCACGCGGGGTGGCAGCGACCTCGACTTAGCGGACACCGATGGCTGGGCGGAAGGCTTCTTCGTTGATGCTGGCAATGAGTACGACGCCAGAGGCCGTCCAGTGCTCGACCCCCTGCGCATTGCCGGTTCGTGGAACGACACCTCCACTGACGAGTACAGCTCTCTGGGCCTTCGGGCTCCCTCCGGCAACGTTGACGGTGCGCTGTACATGCTCCGAACCCGCCTAGACAACTCGACGGTCGAGTTCCGTAAGGCCAAGAAGCGCATCAAGGACGCCCGCAAGGACATGTCCCGTCGCTGGCGTCGTGAGAGCACCTGGACACGCGCCGTGGTCTTCAACCAGATGGGCGCTGACCACCCCGCCTTCCACGCGATGATGCCGGAAGACCTCGATGTCCGAATGGAGCTGGATAAGCATGCGGTAGAGGCCTACCTGGCCGCCAAGTATAGCCCGGCAAATGCCACCTTACTCATTGTCGGCAACGTCGATTCGCAAGAAGCCATGGCCCAAGCACGAACCTACTTCGGTTCGTGGACGTCAGAAGCCTCTGCCATGGAGATCCCAACCATCGAGATGGCTCCGATCCTTGAGTATGAGCCCATGGTCTACGTCTTTGACGATCCGCAGAGTTCTCAGACCAACGTTCAGTCCTACTGCCGAACGGCGGACGGCTCGAACGACACCGACGCCACCCGGGCGGTCGCCGGCCAGATGCTCTCCGACCACCTCTTTGAGACCCTGCGTGCGCGTGAAGGCGTCACCTACGGTGCCTCAGGATACCAAGGCTCTTCCATCGGCGGTACTGGCTTCTTCTATATGGGCGGGCTGATCCAGAACGATGCTGTAGCGCTGGCAGCTTCTACGTTCTCCCAGGTCGCAGATGACGCAGCCGCCGGGAACTTCCCGATGGAACGCTTCCGTCCGACACAGCTGTCCCTCGCTCGCAAGTACGTGCTCGGTCAGCAGTCGGTCGGTCAGATGACAGGTCGTCTCATGAATACCATCGGTTCCAATTCCGGTTGGTCGAATATTAGCGGGTTCCCAGAACGTCTGTCCGCCGTGAACATGGAAGACATGACGGCACTCATGACAGCGTGCCCCAGCACCCAGTTGATGACCATGGTCGGTCCAGAAGACGTCATCATCACGCAGCTCGAAGAGGCAGGCATCGCCTACGAAGTCTTCGACCACCAAGCGGCCGCTCTTGAGTTGCTCGACATCTACGACATCAAGACGGCGAAGAAGTACCGTAAGGCTATTGCCGAGCGTGAAGCTGGTGAGGCTGCTGCTGAAGCCGCCCGCGAAGAAGCTGACGGAACCGAAGAAGCTGACGGAACCGAAGAAGCTGTCGAGACCGAAGAAGCTGACGGAACCGAAGAAGCTGTCGAGACCGAAGAAGCTGTCGAGACCGAAGAAGCTGTCGAGACCGAAGAAGCTGTCGAGACCGAAGAAGCTGTTGGAACCGACCAGTAACGAGACCCGTCTCGTGACAAGGGCCCGGACGAGCAATCGTCCGGGCCCTTTCTGTTTGCGCCCAAGGGTCAGCGGCGCTCTTGATTTGTAGCGGCGCCTCTCACTCCTACAGGCATCCTAGGCGGCTAGCGGCGCGGTCCCCACAGGCCGCGTGGCTTCGGGTCGGCAGCAGTACCTGTCCGAGCATCGGTGCGCGGAGCCAGGCGAATCGGCCAGCGACGCTGCGACGTGGTGATAATGGGCTCTGGCTCCACCTCCACAACGGGCGACGACAGAACGGTAGGACCGCCAACAAGGTCCACACTGACGACCGCTGCGTCCGTCCGTAGGCCAACGTCGCTGTCGACAGGGTATCGGACGAGCCCTTCTGGAACATCCAGCGGCCATGCGCCACCATCGGTCGACCCGCGCGGCTCGCCCAGCAGTCCGTCGTCGTCCAATCCTTGCACCGTGCCGATCCATGCCGGAAGAGCGCCGCTGCTACCTGCCAAGCGAATCCCACCCGTAGACATGGGCCGGTTGTCGTCGTACCCAACGTATACGCCAACTGCGAAGCCGTCGGCGGCCGAGTAGCCTCCCGCCGTTACCCGGGGTGCATAGCCCAGAAAGGCAGCATTCTTAAAGTCATTCGTCGTTCCCGTCTTACCGCCAAGCGGCACCCGAGCCCCCTCATGCATGACAGCATCTGCGGCACGTCGGCCCGTGCCATAGCGAATCACTTCGCGAAGAATGTCCGCCGTCATAGCTCCCACTTCTGGACTTGCCACCTGCACCGGCTCTGGGGTTGCACGGTAGATGACGTTGCCGTCTACGTCATGAATCTCGGCAATCAACAGAGTTGAAGAGGCGGTCTCTGCGAAGCGCGTCTGGTTGAACGCACCGCCCGCCTCACCCGGAAAGTGCCAAGCCTGACCGCTGACCAATCCGGCGTAGACCCCGGTGGCTTCCTCCAGCGTGATCTCGCTCGCACCCAAGGGCATGGAGAGGACCTCGGCAATCTCAGTCTGAACCCCATACTGCCGAGCCATCTCGGCCACGTAGCGCATGGACAACAGCACGCGGAAGTCTTGGTGCCAGTACAGGTTCTCTGGGTCGTACAGGTCACTACCAGAGACCGAGCCACTGGCAAGCTGCCGCCGACGCAACGCCTGGTCCAATGCGTCTAGTGTTCCAAAAGAGATTCGGTCATCTACGCGCATATCCGTGCGAGCTGCGAGGTCGGGCCGATTGGCCTTTTGTGTATTGCCCACTCCGAAGGGATTGAAGTGACGCGAACCGGGCCGAACTTTATCGGGATGACCGCTGGGGTTTGTGCCGTTCCCACTCCCAACATTGTCCTCAAAGGCGTCTGCCACAGACACGTAGCCAGTCGGTATGGCACCACAGGCCACGCGCGTGACGTCACCGTCGATGAGTACGCTCAAGTCAGACACAGTACGCGGTTGAGGCGCACTGCGACCGTCCCAGTACCGCCCAAGAGTGAGGTACTGCAGGTCGCAGCGCTCCATGAGCGGCTCAAAGTGGGTCCAAGAGTGGTCCAACGAGCGCATCTTCCACGCCCGTGTGCTGCTGCCTTCACCACGCACCCGTGCCCGCTCCGCATCGTAGCCCCAGCCATAGGACATGGAACGGAGCGACAACACATCGTCATTGCCGCGCGCTTCGATGGCCTGCAGCACCTCGTGTCGAGCTTTCATGAACAGCACTTCTTGCATGCGCCCACGGGTGGGCAGAACGCCAGCTTGTTGGATTCTACGCGCGTAGTCTGTTGAGTTCTCCCCCGTCCGCTGTGCCAAGTCCAGCTGCTCCGCCAAAGCCTGAACGTCGGCCGTTCCCAGCTTATCGGTCAGGTGGTACAGCAGCCAAACGGACGCCAAGTTCTCTGAGTTGACCCCCGCCCAGGCCATCGACACTTCTTCGGCCGGGGTGTGGTCCGGGCGCGGGTAGTAGTACGTTCCGCTGAACGGGAAGACATTGCGCTGGTTGTCCAGCAACTCAGTCGGCCCCCAGCCCAGCTTCATGGCTGCATGGTAGACGATAGGCTTCCATGTGGAGCCAAACTGCCGGAGGGCGGTGGCGCGGTTGAAGTTGCGGTTGTCATTCCCTCCAACCATTGCACGCACTTGGCCGTGCTCTAGCACCACAGCGGCCCCTTGAAGTTCAGGGCGAATCTCGACATCACACACCGGTACCGACCCTTCATTGACGTCGCGCACCGAGACCCAGACCAAGTCTCCCTGTGCAAAGCCGGTCGCCACTTCGTTGACGAACGCGGTCGGGGCGCGAGCCGAGCGACTCTTCACGTCTCCCCGATGAATCGCGACCGCTACGCGAACCATGGCGTCGCGGTCCAGTAGACATGGGGTTCCTCCCAAGTCCGCCATCCAGTGTGGCTGTCCATCCTCATCGAGCATCTCCTTCAGCTCGGCAACACGGAACTCATGACGTCGTGCGGCATGGTCAGGCGCAAACGATGGCCCACGACCGTCGGTTCGCACAAAGTCTTCGCGTGTGTACCCCTCCATCCAGGTGCCAACCTCGGTGAGGTGGTGCCACAGAGAGTAGGTCGCGTCGACCTGGACCTCTGGATCGAGAGTGGTGATGACGACCAGTCCAGCGGTCGCGGGATCTTCGATTCCTGCAGTTGCCAGAACCTCGTCAAATGGCGCTTCTCCAAGGCGGCGAGCCACTTCGTCGAGGACCGCAGAGCTGTCGTAGCGGAAGGTTCCGCGCCGGAATGGAAGGACAAAGTCGTCCTCCAACAATCGCTGTGCTTCGACCTGCGCGGCACGCACGGCAGCAACGCGGTCTTGATGGGCAGCAATGGCAATGGGGTCGTTACGCTTGGGCTGCGGTCCCGCCAAATCTTCCGCGGCATCTTCACTCATTCGGCGAAGTACATACCGGGTCCGCTCGTGAGCACGCTCAAAGCTTCGCGCCCGTCGCTCCGCGTCTCCGATGAACGGGTCGTAGTTCGCCGGCCCCTTCACCAAGCCCGCTAGGAAGGCGCACTCTGCGGTGGTCAAGTCGTCCACGCTCTTGTCGAAGAAGTAGCGAGCGGCAATGCCAAGACCCCGCCCATTTCCCGACACATGGAATTGGTTAATGTAGAAGGTCAGAATCTCAGTCTTGTCGTAGTGAGCTTCGAGGCGCAGGGCGTTGACCAGCTCGGTCCACTTTGCACGAAACGACCGATCAGGACGATAGTAAAGGTTCTTTGCCGTCTGCTGAGTCAGGGTACTACCGCCCGAGACCACGGAACCGGCCTCGATATTATCGCGCATGGCCCGTGCGATGTGCTTGGGGCTCACGCCATGATGTGCCCAGAAAGACCCATCTTCCGCAGCCACAATGGCGGCGACGTAAGGTGCTGGAATGCGCTCCCACGGGACGTAGGCCCGGTGTTCACTGTCGAAGAAAACGCCAACCCGGGTGACACCGTCTCGGTAGTAGACGGGCGACTCTTGCGCGATGATTCCCTGGATGGCATCGCGGTCAAGATGGGCACCGGGGTTGTCGAGGACGTGACCCTTGTATTGTACGCCGGCCACCCCGAGGGCAACCACGCTCAACCCCATTCCCAAGAAGGCGCCTGCGGCTGAAAAGCGGAAGATGCGCCCCAACCAAGAACGTTTCTTCGGCTTCGGACTGGTCTTGGACATCGATCTCTCCAGGCGTGGTCTCATCAGAATGCGAGAATCAGGCCAACGTTTGGGGCGTCACAGACGCAGTGTGCAATCAATCCTAGACAAAATGCCCGAGATGATTGCAAGAACGCCGCCGAAAACACGGCCCCCTTCACCCGACAAGCGCCTATCGCGCTGAACGAGGCTTGACGCTACCGGGTAGACACGGTTAGCTGGCGCCCGTTGGCAGCATACCCAAGTGGTTAAGGGACAGGTTTGCAAAACCTATACGCCCCGGTTCGAATCCGGGTGCTGCCTCCATTTAAAGCGGGAAGCTCTCTTTTGAGAGCTTCCCGTTTTCCGTTTTAGACAAACGCAACGTGACTGTGTCCGATTGGCAGGTTGGGTACGTCTTGGCTACGACGGCCCTGCCGTGTTCAGCACATCGGCATGGAGGCGCCTGTGCTTGAAGAAGGAATGCTCTCGTTCGCCCTACTCGGCGCAGGGTGGGTCCTGTGGCTACTCGTAGGGCTCTCGGTGCTCTCCGTGGCAGTGACCGTAGAGCGGTTGTTGTACTTTCTCAGAGATCGAACGGATTCCACAGCGCTCTCACAAGCACTCACGCAGTTCTTTCAGACTGCGGATATCGCCATGTTCGGAGCGGCATTGGCGTCCGCAGGGGGATTCGAATCCCGTGTTCTGAGTGCTGGCGTTGATGTCGCCAACCGCGGCCCCGCTGCCGCAGAGGAAGCCATGGGTGCTGTGGCGCTCGCCGAAAAGCTAAAAATGGAGCGAGGCCTTTCCGTCTTAGCGACCGTGGGCTCCAACGCCCCGTTCCTCGGCTTGTTCGGTACCGTTCTCGGTATCATCAAAGCGTTGAGAGACCTGTCCATGGAGGCCGCTGGTGCCAACGATGCCGTCATCGCGGGTATCTCCGAGGCTCTCGTCGCTACTGCCGTTGGATTGCTCGTCGCGATTCCCGCCGTCGTTTTGTACAACGTTCTCAGCCGCTGGGTGAAGAGTCGGATCAGTCGCGCCGAGTCCCTGTCGCGGCAGGTCACCGCCATGCTGTACCCGGAGGTCGCGTCTAATGGGTAGTAAGTTCGCCGGTGATGACGACCTTATCGCCGACATCAACATCACCCCCTTCGTAGACATCATCTTGGTCGTGCTCATCGTGTTCATGGTGACCGCCTCAGTCGTACCGATGGCCGTCCAAGCCAACCTCCCGAGTGCAACAACTGGCGAGGCCATGGAGACCACCAGCATTGGCCTCACACTAATGGAAGATGGCCGACTGCTTATGGACGGCGTCGCCACAACACCAAACGCCTTCATTGCTGCCCTAGACCTTGCCTTCGCTGACGACCCAGACACCGTCGTGCTCATTGCCGCCGAGGAATTGGTGGCACACGGACGGGTTGTGTGGGCCATGGACGTCATCAAGAGTAGCGGCATCAGCAAGTTCGCATTCAACATCGATCCTTCAGCCATCATCGAGCCCGACCCGGCAACGATGGGACTCGGATCGGGTCGCTAGATGATGCTGCCTGCGGCCATACAGACGCGTGACTGGCGGGTGCTAATCGTGCTGCTCGCCGCCTTCGGTGTGTCCGGAGCCGCTCATGTTGCACTGGCCATTGGAATCTCGAACATTGACCCTCCCGAACGCGAGGAAATGCAGTGGGTGGAGGTCATCGTGAACCTACCGCCTCCACCGGAGCCCGAGCCGGACCCCGAGCCGGAGCCGGAGCCGGAGCCGGAGCCGGAGCCGGAGCCGGAGCCGGAGCCGGAGCCCATCCCCCAGCCTGACCCGCCGCCCGTGCCGGAGGAGGTCGAGTTTGAAGAGACCACCCCAGAGACTCCCAGTGAGGCACCGCCTCCGGACCGTCCACCCGTGCGGCGGCTCACACAAGGCCTGTCGAACAACTCCATGAGCGACAACGGCATGGACATGGGAGCGCGGACCGGCAACACCACATCCACCGCGGCCACCGCGCCTCAGCTCAACCCCGATGACGACGTTGAGTTCGCCACTGTCGCCTACGCGTCTGTCACTGCAGCGCCGCGAATCCGCAACCCACCCACGTTGGTGATTCCAGATGTGGTGCGCGACCAAGAGATTGAAGGCCGCGTGGAAGCGGAGCTGACCATCGGTGCCGACGGAAATGTGCAGTCCGTGGTCCTTATGAACGCTCTCCACCCCGAAGCCGACCAAGCCTGCCGCGCGGCGTTGTTGTCATCGAGGTGGAGGCCAGGCTCGCGAGACGGTACTCCTGTCATCGTTCGCGGCGTCCCCTATTCTTGCCGCTTCGCCATGACGGACTACTGACCGATGCGACTTACAACCGTCATTCTCACCCTATGCCTTACGACTTCCACCGCTTGGGCCCAAGACCCATCGTCGACTGACGACCCGTTAGCCGAGGCGTTGCCCCTCATCGCCGCCCCCTCGGTGCTGGAGTACGTCGAAGCACCGTACCCAGAACAAGCCGAAGCGGACGGCATCGAGGGCATCGTCACCCTGCTCATTGAGTTGGACGAGACCGGTGCCTTGACCCACGCAGAAGTCGTGGGCCCTGCCGGCAACGGATTTGACGAAGCGGCCCTCATCGCGGTGCGACAGATGCGCTTCTCACCCGCAAGAACAGCCGAAGGTCCCGTTCCCGTCGCCCTTGAGTTCGACTACGGGTTCACATTAGACGAGGCCCCGCCGGAACCGGATGCTTCCCCGGTTGAACTCCCTATCAACCTCATCGGCGAGGTCGTGGAGATGGGTACACGTCGTCCCGTCGAAGGCGCGGTGGTCGCGGTGGACGGGAGCGAGCTGACCACCCGCACTGACGCGGACGGTCGCTTTGAGCTGCGCGGTGTCCCCATCGGCGACAACCTTGTGCGTGTCCTGCACCCCGGTCATGTCACTGTAGATTCCTCGATAGAAATCTTCGAAGGCGAGCAGTCCGAGTTCCGATTTTGGATGCGCGCCGAAGCCTACCGCAACAACGAGGTCGTGGCTGTCTACCAGAAGGACCGCGAAGAAATCACGCGTCGCACCATCACCATGGACGAAGCCCGCCGGATCCCAGGCACCTTCGGCGACCCCATCAAGGTCATCCAGACCCTGCCCGGGGCGGCACGCTCGCCCTTCGGAACCGGCCTGCTAGTCATCCGAGGCAGCAACCCGGAAGACAGCGCTGTGTACGTAGACGGCGTGCGCATTCCCATCATCTACCACCTGACAGGAACGACCTCTGTCCTCACCCCAGACCTCATCCAGTCAGTCGACTATTTGCCGGGCAACTACGGTGTTCAGTACGGGCGAAGCTCTGGCGGCGTGGTGGATGTCAAGACGAAGGATGAGTTCGAAGACAGCCGATTGGTCTGGGGAACGGACATCCTCGACAGCCAGCTGTACTGGGAAGGCAACGTTGGCAAAGGCGAGAACACCCATGGCTTGTCCTTTGCGGCTCGTCGCTCATACATCGACGTCTTTCTGCCCTTGGTCACCGGCGGTACCGGCTTCAACATCAAGCCGCGCTACTGGGACTACTCGGCCAAGTGGATTCCGCCGACACAAGACGAAAACGAGTTCTTCTCGCTCTTCGTCTATGGCTTCAACGACCTCATCGAGTTGTCCAGCCCAGACGATGTGGCCCAGGGAAGCGACCAAGACACCCAAGGCGCCTTCCGCACCGAGTACCAGAGCCACCGAATCATCGCGCGCTACAAACGCGCCCTGTCCGAACGCTGGAGTCTAGACGTCACGCCGTCTGTTGGCATTGACACCACGTCCTTCGCTCTCGGTCAGGGCTTCCAGCTCTCCAACACCAACGGTCTGTTCCAGATGCGCGCCGAGCTTCCTTACGTGCACAACCCAAAGCTGACCGTCACCCCAGGCGTTGACCTCATTGGTGGCCCGTGGCAGTTCCGTTTTGCTTCCCCCTTCGGTGTCGCGGACCTCGACGACCCGCTTGGAGAGCGCGACCCCGTCTCCTTCGACGGTCGCGGTACCGCCTGGACCATCGACAGCTACCTCAAGGCGCAGTGGCGCCCGCTTGACCAAGCCGACGACTGGCTGCTCACAGGCGGTCTACGGGCGAATACGCTGCTCTACACCTACGGCGGGTCCATCGCCGAGGGGGCAGGGAAACCCTACAGCCGCGTGTCCTTCGACCCACGCTTTGCTACTCGCCTCAAAGCGTTCGACGGCGGGACCGTCAAAGCGGCCACAGGCATCTTTCATCAGCCCGCACAGCCCTTTGAGTCGGTAGGACTGGGTACGAACGTGGACCTCGCCTTCGAGCGCAGTTGGTCGACGACACTCGGGTTCGAGCACCAACTGTCCCCAGCCATCTCCTGGGACGTTGATCTGTTCTACAAGGAATTGAGTCAGCTTGTCGTGCAGAGTCCGGGCTTTGTTGGAGACGGTAGCGCTGCTTTCGTCAACTCTGGCCAGGGGCGAGCCTATGGCGCTGAATTCATCCTTCGCCACGCGCCAGTCAATCGCTTCTTCGGGTGGGTCAGCTACACTTTGTCGCGCTCCGAACGTCAGGACCGTCCCGAGCAAGAAGCCTACCTGTTCGACTTCGACCAGACGCACATCTTCTCGGCACAGGGGGGCTACGACCTTCCGCGGGACTTCTCGGTCTCTGCACAAGTCCAGTTCGTCACAGGCAACCCGACTCGGCCCTTCAACACCGGTGTGTACGACGTCGACGGCAACTTCTACAATCCGTTGGCACTGGGTGGGTACAACAGCGAACGCTTGCCACCGTTCTTCCAGACCAGCTTCCGCTTAGACAAGCTGTGGACGTTCCGCCGTTGGCAGCTCAACACCTATGTGGACCTCATCAACGCTGTACGCGGCGTGAATCCCGAGTTCACTATCTACAACGCCGACTACACCGAGAGCGCCTATGTGCGGGGGCTACCATTCATCCCGAACATTGGCTTTGAAGTGAGGTTGTACCCATGAAAAATACAGCACTCATCGCAGGCCTATGCCTACTCCTGCCCGCCTGCGTCATCAACGCAGACAAGTACCCTCGCCCACGCGACCTGACCCCGGCATGGAAGACGCCATCGCTGCGCATTTTGGCCATCCAAGCCGAGCCGCCCGAGATTCAGCCCGGCGAAGATGCCACGTTTACAGCGCTGTTCGCAGATCCCGAAGGTGAAGCTGGCGGAACGTTGTGGGTGGCATGCAGCCCGGAAGAGACCACCCCCTTCGGCTGTGCCATCGACTTGTCGATCCTGTCGGAAGACGCCACACCCGAAGACCTCGCAGACGCGGGTGTCATTGGGTTTGAGCCTACCTTCCCACCTGAGTGGACCGCTCCACAGGATGCACTCGACAGCCTGGACGACCAGGACCGCGCCGAGGGGCTCGGGTTCACCGTCCAGGCAACCGTTCTCCCACCTGACGGCGCAGACCCGGATGCCGAGTTCGATTTCGCGACCTTCGAGTCCGGCTACAAACGCATCATCGTCAGCGAGGCCCCCACGCCCAATGACAACCCCATCATCGAATCGTTTTCGGTGGACGGTGTCCTCATTGGTCCTGACGACACTGCAGAGGTGGACGCCGGACAATCGTACGAGCTTGGAGTTGTCATTCCGGACACCACGATCCAGACCTACGAGTACATCAACCCGGACGGCGTTCTCGAAGAAAGAATCGAAGAACCCTTCGTCTCTTGGTACGCCACCGAAGGCTCGGCCATGGAAGCCACCACGCTCTACCCCTTCACACAGTCCGACTGGACTGCTCCAGATCTGCAGGAGGAAGTCGGATTTTGGTACGCTGTGGTCCGTGACCGCCGCGGCGGGGTGTCGTGGATTGTACGCCAGTGGCGTGTCCGATCAGCCCCGTAAACGGCCTCCACCTTTTTTGAAGGACCCCGGCCTCTCCCCACAAGAGGGACAGCGTTGGGCGGCACATCATCGTTGTCACCCCGTTCGTGTCTTTCCCTTGACTTGACGCACCCCGAGGCGCGCGGCTAGTTGGGACCGTTCTTACGATCTGCCCTGGGAACTAGGATTTATTCATGTCTTTGATTTTCCCAAGTTGCACTCTGACATTCTTGTCGAAAGCAGCACAGGGACCTTCCACATCCCCCACTCGCACCGGAGTGAAGCCCATGTCTCGGGTCCGCCGCGCTGCCAGCGCGTTCCTGGCCTCTACCGCCCTCTTTGCAGCCGCATCGATGGCCGTCCCCAGCATGGCATACGCCCAAGCTGAAGACGAGAGCCCAGGCGTCGCCGCACTGGAAACTTTCCGCAACCCCAGCCGAGACCGTCCGGTTCTCACCAATCGGTTCTTTACGAAGACCGAACGGTTCGAGATCACGCCGTACGCTGGCTATGTCCCGAACAACCCGTTCGCGACTCGCTACATCGGTGGATTGCAGGTCGCTTACCACTTCAACGAGCAGTTCAGCGCGCTCGGTCAGGTGTACTACTCACCCGACCTCGGCGAAGGCGACCTCAAGGGTCTGACCAAAGCCCTCGTGCAGATTGCTCGCACGGGTCCGAACTCCAGCAACTTCCAGCAGCCGCTGGACAAAGTTACGCTGGCCGCGAGCTTCGCAGGCTCTTGGGCGCCGGTCTACGGCAAGATCAACCTGCTCGGCGAGACGGTGGTCTCATTCGACCTGTACGGCGTCGCCGGACTTGGGATGATCAGCAAAGTTGACTACTTCGCAACCTTTGACGAAGCAGGAGTCGGCAACGACTTTGTGGCGCTCCAGGACAACGGCAATGAGGTCAAGCTCACGCCGACGATTGGACTGGGCACCAACTTCTTCATCAACCGCCTCATGGCCATCAAGCTCGACGGCCGGTTCAACTTCTACATCGACAACCAGCCGCAGTACGACCCGGAAGTTCCGGTCAACGAACAGCGGCTCTACAACGTGTTCGTCGCCTCCGTCGGCGTCTCGTTCTTCTTCCCGACCGTGCAACGTCGCGTGTTCGACTTCTAATGAGGCGAGACACCCCCATGAAGACCCTTTGGTTTGCAGTTGCTTTTCTCGTTGCCCCCCTGTTGGGCGGCGTTCCCGTTGCACACGCGCAATCGGACGATGACCTCTTTGGTAGTGGTCCCGAGCGCGAAGAAACCGTCGCAGAAGAGCGCCGCGCGCTTGAATCTGGCGACATGGACGACCGAATCGGAGTGACCTCCGAAGAAATCGTCCTGCCGGAAGACCAGCGTTCCCGTCGTCGCATCATCAAGGCCTTGCCCCGCAAGCGCTTCTTGAAGATTGGCCGCTGGGAAGCCGCACCGCACATCGGTTTCGTCACCAACGACCCATTCATCAATCGCTACCTGCTCGGCGCTGGTATCTCCCATCACCTCACCGAAGTCTTTGCGGTGGAGCTTATCGGCTCCTTCAGCCCCGACTTTAGAAAGGGCGACTGGAAGGCCATTACGCGTCAGCTGGTTGAAGAGAACCAGGTGTCGCCAGACATCTCGAAGATTCTGTTCTACGCGAATGTGAACTTTCAGTTCTCGCCCATCTACGGAAAGGTTGCCGTTCTCGGCAAGACCATCGTGAACTTCGATGTCTTCGGCTCCTTCGGGACCGGCATCGTGTTCACTTCGGACGACCTTGAGGCCCTTCAGGCCGAAGACGACCCCGTCGCTGTGGCCACGCAGAACCAGTACCACCCGACCACAAACTTTGGTGGTGGCTTCCGGATCCTGCTGACGCCGAACATCGCGTTCCGCATCGAAGGTCGGTCCATGGTGTACATCGAGACCGTCAAGTCATTGAATCTCGAGATGAAAAACAACTTCCTGCTGCTCGGCAGCGTCGCCTTCTTCTTCCCCGGGATGCAGTAATGCGCGCGAAGACGAACCGTTTTTTCTCCCCCCTGCGTAGCCTCGCGCTGCTGGCTGGCCTCAGCGTCGCCACATCCGCACAGGCTGAGCTTGCCTGCGACGAAATCATGACCATGGTCGGCTATGGCATTGGTGACAGCGTCATCATTCAGGCCATGCAGTCCGCTGGTGGTGGCTACACCTCCGAGCAGGTCCTGTGTCTCGTCGAAGGCGGAGCTCCGGGGCCTGTCCTCGCCGCAGCCCAAGCCATGCAAGGCGGCACTGCCGCAGCTCCACCTGCTGGTGGTGGCGCGATGACTCGCCCAGACCCTGGCCCTGACATGAGCGAGGAAGACCTCGGCGAAGACCTCTTCCTTCCAGCTGATGACTTCGCCGACACTGTCGATAACGGTCCGGAAGACGAAGCCTTTGGCGAAGAGCAAGGTCCGAGCGAAGTCGAAACACTCGTTCAAATGTACAGAGCTCGTAAGTACCTGACGGCTAGCAAGGGTTTGTTTGACCTTCTCCAGGCAGACACGTACCCAGAGCACAAATCGAAGATCACGTACTATCTCGCGAAAGCGCTCTTCGACCTTGAACTCTACCACGGCGCTCAGTACTACTTCAAGGAAGTGGTTCGCCAGGGCCCCCGCAATCCGTACTTCAAGTACGCACTGCCCAAGCTGGTCTCCATTGCGCAGATCAATGGCAACGACGCCGAGCTGCTCTCCTTTGTTGAGCTGATTCCGCCCGAACAGTTCCCTCGTCAAGCGAAGAACCACCTGTCCTACCTGATGGGTCGCAAGCTTTACGAACAAGGCGAGCTGACTGATGCACTGCGCTTCTTCCAGCAAGTGTCGCCGCGTTCCGAACTGTTCATGCGCAGCAAATACTTCGAGGGCGTCATTCACAATGAGCGCTCCAAGTTCAAGAGTGCTGTCAAAGCCTTCCGCGATGTGTACCAAGCCGAAGTTCCGGCCACAGATGAGCGTACCGCGCTTGAGCTCAAGGACCTCCAGGACCTCGCTCTCGTCAACATCGCCCGCATCTACTACGGTCTCGAACGCTTCGAGAACGCAGACAACTACTACTCTCTCGTCGACCGTGGCAGCCTTTACTGGCCGCAGTCGTTGTTCGAGCGGTCGTGGGCCACGTTCATGCAGAACGACCTCAACTTGACGTTGGGCCTGCTCCTCACCACGCGCACCCCCTACTACGACGACCGGGAATTCCTTCCGGAAGCCACGGTTCTACGGGGCCTGACCTTCTTCTCGCTATGCGAGTACGACGAAGTGGAGCGCTTGCTGTTGGACTTTGAAGACGACTACCAGCCAATGAAGATGGAACTTCGCTCCTTCTTGGCCGAATACTCGACAGAAGATGGCCGCGCCCTAGCCGACCAAGCATTCGAGCACTATTTCGAAGATGCCGGCACGACATCCTCGCTCAACGAGTCCTTCTTCCTTCACCTGCTTCGCAATCGCGACATTGCAGGAATCGTCCGCCACATGGACATGATGGATGAAGAAGAAATCGCTATCGACGCCCAAAAAGCCATCTGGCGCGACACCGTAGGCTCTGCCATTAAGCAGGTCATGGAACGCGACCGTCAGCGGTACAAGCGTCGGGCTGGCCTAGCCATGCTGCGCGAGATGACCCAGCAGTACCAGTACATCACGGACCTCATCAGCCAGTCCGAGATTGTCCGCTTCGAAGTTGTCGACGCCCAGCGTCTCGACTACCAGTACCGTGCGACCAACCCGCTCATCGAGTCCCTCGAAGAGCGTACCGTCGACTTTGCAACGTCCCGCGACATCATCTACTGGCCGTTCAATGGCGAGTTCTGGGACGACGAGCTCGGGTACTACCGGTACACCGAAAGCACGTCCTGCAACTAGCATTGTTCCTTCCTTCCTGTCGCCTCACCTCTGCCCTAGGGGGACTCCATGAATAAGTGGACCCGAAACCTCGGACTCCTCGCCATCCTAATGGCACCTCTCGCCGCATCAAACTCGGCCTTGGCCCAAGATGATGACGAAGGTCGCCGCGTTCTTACCGCGCGTGACACAGAGACCATGGACACCCAGTCCGCCTACGCCCGAGCCGCTCAGCAAAAGCGCCAGGAATCCATCACGTTCTTGCGTGAGTTGCTGTCTCGTGGTGACCAGTCCGGTACCCGCAAGGCCGAGATGATGCTTCGTCTCGCCGAACTGTACTACGACGAAGGGCGCTACGTGTTCTTCGCTGAGATGGAGCTCTTCGGTCAGGAGCAGGAACGCTGCTTCAACACCGATGGCTGTGCCTTCGAGAACATGCAGCCAGACCTGACCCGCAGCCAACGCTGGCAGAATGACTCCATCCGCTTGTACGAGCAAATTCTCGAGAACTATCCCCGCTACACCCGCGCTGATGAGGCCATGTACTTCATGGCATCGTCGCTGCAGGATGTGGGTCGCCGAGAAGACGGTGTCGAGCAGTTCAGCCGGTTGGTTCGCGTATACCCGGAGTCCAACTTCGTCTGCGACTCCTACGTCAACATCGGTGAGTTCTACTTCGACAACAACAACGCCTACAAGGCGCTGATTGCCTACAAGAAAGCCACTGGCTACCGCGACTGCGACAAGTACGGCTTCGCGCTGTACAAACTCGCATGGTCGTACTTCAACGTTGGCGAATACGGCGAAGCCATCACCTCCATGAAGGAGGTAGTGTCTTACAGCCAAACACAGCGTGAGTCGGCTGGCGGCGCTCCTCTTCAGCTTGAAGAGGAATCCCTGCGCGACTTGGTCCGCTTCTTCGCTGACGCTGGTGAAATCGACGAAGCCCTGGCCTACTTCGAAGGCTTGGGTCGTCGCGACCTGTACCAGAAGATGCTCAAGCGCCTCGCGGCCATCTACTTCGAGCAAGGCAAGTGGGAAGACGCCGTCTCTGTCTACCGCCGCCTGATCTCGGAAAGCCCGAACTCGGCCGACAACCCCGGTTACCAGAACGAAATCGTCCAAGCCTACCACAAAATGGGCAACGCGGACGCTGAACTCGCCGAAGTCGACCGCATGCTGTCGACCTACGGCAGCGGAAGCTCATGGGCCCAGGCCAACCTCGGTTCCCCCGACAAGGTCCAAGACGCCCAAGATAAAATCGGTACGAACTTCCTACGCATCGCGTCGTTCTACCACGACAAAGGCCGGCGTCTGTCGGGCTCACAAGCATCCGAAGCGTTCGATATTGCGTACCAGGGCTACGACAAGTTCCTTGAGAACTACCCTCAGAGCGAAGACGCCTACGTCGCCCACTACCAGTACGCCGAGCTGCTGTACAAGGTTGAGAAGTTCGACGAAGCATGGGACCAGTACATGGCCGTCGTCGACACGGATGCCGAAGGTGAGCACTCCGAGTTCTGCGCCGAGTCCGCCATCTTCGCTGCCGAAGAAATGGTGAAGCGTGAAGGCGGGCTCAACGCCGGCGCTTCCAACGCAACGGAAGTTCGCGAGCCGCAGCCGCTTACCGAGTGGGAACAGCGCCTCGTTGACAGCTGCCAGAAGTACGCAACCTTGTACGAGGGTGCGAACAACATCCAGCAGATCCTCTACAAGTCGGCTTACTTGCTCTACAACAAGTTCCACATCGAAGAAGCTGCCCGTCAGTTCCGTGGCGTCATCGGCATGAGCCCAGGTACGCGTCAGGCCGAACAGGCTGCCAACCTCATCTTGGACAGCTTCGTGCTGACCGAGAACTACACGGCCCTCAAGGAGAACGCGAAGTTCTTCTACGACGAAGAGGACCTCGGAAGTCGCACCTTCAAGACCGAAGTGTACGGTATCTACCAGCGTGCATCGCTGAAGGTCATCGAAGACGAATTCACGACATCGCAAGCCCACGCGACCGCAGCTGACGCCTACTTGGCGTTCGCCGAAGAGTTCCCGGACTCCGAAGAGAACGCCCGTATCTTGAATAACGCCAGCATCTACTACCGTGAGGCCAACCAGCCCGGCGACGTGATGCGCGTGCGGCACATCCTCATCGATGACCCGCGCTTCGGCGACAACACCAAGTACTACTACGACCAGCTCGGATCCCTGGGCTTCGACTACGAAGACCAGGCCAACTTCGACCGCGCCGCTTTCTACTACGAGGTCTTGTTCTCGCTGTACCCGGACCGCCGCGAAGACCTCGTAGAAGCGGATGACGTCGAAGCCGTCGCGACCTTGGATGACGGCGCTTCTAACGCCATCTACCGCGCGGCACTATTCCGTCAGGCCCTCGGCCAGGAACAGCAGAGTGTTGCCAACTTCCAGCAGTTCATCGCTACGTTCCCGGAACACCCGGACGTGAACGAGACCCGCTTGTCGATTGCCAAGACCTACGCCGCCAATGAGAACTGGTCGGATGCCGCAAGCTCCTACTACGAGTTCTACAACGACGCTCCAGAGACCGCGACACGTGAGCAAATCACCCGTGCTCGCTTGGCCCATGCCCGCATGTTGGAAGCTCAGAACGACCAGCGTCGTGCCAACCGCATCTACGAAGAAACGGTTGCCGAGTACCAGACGTTTGTCGAGGGCGGCGGAGAGCCCGGCGCCTACACAAACTACGTAGCTGAGATGATGTACGAGCTGGCCCTGCCGAAGCTTGAAGCCTTCATGGCTCTCGAGCTTTCCGGCTGTGACTGTACCAACCAGAGCCGCGAAGACCGTGCGCTGACCGGCTCTCTCACCGCAAAGGGTGAAGGTCTAGTACGTACCGAAGCCATGTTCGTTGAAATCGTCGGGACCGGTTCCGGCAAGTTCGGCCTGGCAAGCTTGGTCCAGATGGGTCGCGCCTACGAGAACATGGGTGACACCCTGGCCAACGGCGACATCCCCTTCTACTTGACTCCGTCGCAGGAAGACATCTACAAGCTGCGCATCGAAGACCAAGTCTACCCGCAGCGTGACAAAGCCGCTCAAGCCTACTCGGCCGCACTTGGCAAGGCTTTCGAGCTGACCTTGTACGACGCCAACACGGCCCTCGCCGTGCGTCGCCTGGGTGAGCTTGACCCGGAGCAGTATCCAGCACTCGATGAGGCTCTACTGACGCCGAATGCGACCACGTCGACCGACCGCAACTTCACCTTCGAAACGGAGCTGTAAGATGAACGCATTTCTACGCATCGCGTCCGCGTCCACCCTCGCACTTGCTCTGTCCCTGTCCGTGTCTGGCTGTGGTGGCAAGAGAGCCCTCGCACTGACCGAAGAGCAGGCCAACGACCCCGTCGCCAACTTCCAGAATGGCTTGTCTGTTCTGCAGACACCCGACCGTGACGGCGTCATCGACTACGCCACGGCGTACGAACGCTTCCTCAAGGCCGAACAACTTGGTGGAGGCCCCAAGGCTTCCTTCAACGCCGGCTGGATTGCCGAGCAGCTCGGCCGCGATGAAGTCGCTCTAGAACACTACAAGAAGGCATACGAAGCCGACGGAACCTACGAGCGTGGCGTGTTCAGCTACACCCGTATGCTAAATGAACTGGGTCGCCCAGATGATGCCTTGGGCGTACACCAAGCAAACTTCGAAGCCAACCCGGGCAGCATGGACGCGCACATCGCGTACATCGAAGCACTGGGCAAGGCTGGGCGCACCGAAGACGCACACGCTGAAGCTAGCCGTATTCTGCTAACAGACCCGGCTAATGTAGAGGTCTACCGTACTCTCTCCGCCATGTACCAGGCAAATAGCGACTTCGGAATGGCAGAGCTGCTGAGCCAGAAGGCCATGTCGATGATGGAGACCCAAGACCCGGGCGTGATCAACAACCTCGGTGTTGCAGACCTTGTCCAAGGTGAAGAAGCGGCGGCCATCGCCAAGTTCAAAGAAGCCTTGGCTCTGACGCCTGGCGCCTTCGAGCCCAACATCAACCTTGGCTTTATCGCGCTAAATTCTGGTGACTACCAGCTTGCAAACGACAGCTTCGAGCGCGCGACCCTTGCTGACCCCGGCAACTTGGACGCCAAGCTCGGGCTCGCCGTTTCCAAGCGCGGCTTGGGCGACCTGGAAGCTGCAGACCGTTTGTACGCCGAGATTATCAAGGCTGACGCGCAATACACGCTGGCCTACTACAATGCTGCGACCTTGCATGAGAAGTACACCAAGAACTTCAACAAGGCCATCAAGTACCTAGAAGCCTACATCACAGCGAATGGTGGCGACCTGCCGGCGACCGATCCCGTATACGCACAGATGGAATCTGTTCAGGCAGCCAAAGCAGCCCAAGCGGAGATCGAACGTCTGGAACGTCAACGTCGCGAAGAAGAAGAAGCGCGTCAACGTCGTAACGAAGAGCTGTTGACCGGTATGGCCGGCACCATCACCGACTACCAGACCAAGTTCGATGCGAACATGGGATGCTTGGACGAAATGGTCGCGATGGAAGGCTCGATGATGCTGGAACAAGCTCAGCTAGTCGTCGACGCGAATGATGCGGGCATGGCCGCTGACATCCAGATGCTGCTCTCGAGCTACACTCCAGGATGGGACACAGCTATCGCGGCATGTGAAGCTGGCGGCGGCGCTGCCGCTCCTGCACCGGCTCCCGACGACACTCCAGTGGACGCGGAAGCGCCTGCAGAAGAGGCCCCTGCTCCCGAGTAAGCTTGACATCGTCTAGACAAAAGCGCGCGGTATCCCAGGATGCCGCGCGTTTTTTCGTTGACCGTCGCTTGACGAAGTTCGCGGACCCAACGTCTCCGAACCCAGTCTGACCCTGTACACCACACAGGAGGCTCGGATGACGACCCAAACCCCCACCGCATTGGAACTACGCTGGTACTGGGGCGACCTGCTCTTAGATACCCAGCACCACCTCAAGGGAGACGGCCCCGTCGCGACAGCGGCACGGCCCACGTCTACCTGGAGCGTCTTGGGCGTGCCTCTGGCCACCGTCTCCGGCAACTGGCGGCATCTGCTCCGGTTTGCACCTCCCCTGCTCTCAGAAGTGGAGACATCGGACGTAGACTGCTCGCTGATGAGCCCTACGTCCAACACCCCACACACGCTGTTCGAGTGGGACGGTGACGATGTTACCGCGCGTATGCTTCCTGAGTGGGCTGCCACTCGAAGCCACGGCGGTGACGATTCGGCGCTAGGAGCCCGGTCGGTGGATGGTGAACGGCTGTATACGCTGCGCGACGGAGACGTTCTCACCTTGAGCCACACGGCCATCCGTGTTGAAGCACGCCTGACAGACGCACCGCGAGGACTGGTGTCACGCCCGACAGATGACGTCGATTACGGGTTTGTTGGGACCATGAGTATCGCCGGATTCGCCGCAGCCATCATCGCCCTACTGCTGTGGACGGCCCCAGCTCCAACCCACCTTCATGCCACTGCGGCGATGGACCAACTAAACGAGAGAATGGTCCAGCTCACGCTTCCGCAGGAGCCCGAGTTCGCTGTTGAAACCGAAGAGGAAGCCGCTGCGGAGAGCGCAGAAGCGGCCGCAGAGGACGAAGGCCAGACCGGCGAAGACGACGCCCTATTGGAGGCCGCTGAGATCGGAAACTCGCAGAGCGATGATGAAGCTGCTGTCGATAATGCCGGGGTGTTTGGAGCGTGGTCGGCCGCGGGTATGGATTCTCTGGGGGAAGGCCTTCTTTCAGGCGGCCTCGCAGATAGCATCGGCTCGTTGACCGGTCCCAAAGCGGCCCAACGAGGTACCGGTCTTGGACGGTCTAGACACGGTCCAGGCGGTGGCGGACACACTGAGGGTCTTGGCGGATGGGGGCCACGTGGGAATGGACCTGGCGGCAACCCATTTGGTGATGGAGGGTGCGCAGACTGCACCACGAAGCGGGAAGGTGGCATCACCACCGTTCAAGAGCCCATCGTGCTGGGTCTGAGCGTTGACCGCTCTCTCATCCAAGAGGTGGTGCTTCGGCACATGCAGGAGATTCGCTACTGCTACCAACGTGAGCTGCAGCGCTCACCTAATCTTGGCGGTAAGGTAGTTGTCGGCTTCACTATCGCTATGGATGGCACTGTCTCCAGAGCGGCCACCAAGGAGTCGTCCGTCAACAACTCCGCCGTGGAGTCCTGCGTCAACGGTCGCTTCATGCGCATGCAGTTCCCGGAGCTCGGGGGCATGGCAATCGTCAGTTACCCCTTCCTGTTCTCCCCAGGCTGAACTTTCTTATCGCCAGGCGTCACGCTCGGGAACCGTTCGGTCCCAGGCGTGTCTGCTGAGAGAGACCTAAACCTGGAGAGTTTCATGCGTGTCTTGCTCTTATCCGTTGGCCTACTCGTGGCCGGCCCCGCGTTCGCCAACGACAATGTGGAAATCCTGATCCCCGAGGTGACCGAACTCGACTTTGAAGAGGTCGACGTCAACGGAACCGTCCAGCGACCGAGTGTCATCATGGTGTCCGAGAAAAACCGCCGAATAATCACGCCATTCATCAGGTTACGCCAACACTTCAGTTCTGAAATTCGCGCCAGTCTGCACTCCTTTTAGAAGGATTGTGCGCCCTGTCGACAACTGGTTGACGACAACCTGACCCGCTCAGGCTTGTCGAACGACCTAAAACAAACAAAGTATCCGCGGTCTGACCCTCGTTGGTCCGCACCTCGTCTGGAGACGTCCAGACCTAGGAGACCCTATGCGCATCGTCATCGGCTTTATCGCTGCTACCGTCCTCGCCGCTCCCGCCTTCGCGCAGGAAGAGCCAGACGTCATCTACCAAGAACGCACCGAAATCGACTTCGAAGAAGTCGATGTCTCCGGTGAGCTCGTCAAGCCGCAAGGTCAGCTGCTCCTCGAGCGCCGCCGCGCAAGCTTCAACCCGCTCATCACTCTGCGTACCGAGTTCAACACCGAGATGCGCGAGTCGATCGACGACGTCAAGTAGTCATCCTCCGCACCCTTCTGCTGCCGCTTTGGAGGCCCCTCGATGGCCGGTTCCAACACAACTCCCCTGACCTTTGAAATCTACCGCGGAAGCGACCTGATCTCATCGGTGGACCGCTCGGAAGAGAGCATCACCATTGGCTCCGGCCAAGACGCCCTGCTTACCGTTGCTGGAGAGGGCATTGGCCCCCTGCACATGGTCATCAACCGCAGTGACGACGGTGCTGTGCATCTGTTGGACCTTGGCATCCCTGGTGGGACCAAGGTCAACGGCACGGCCATCCAGTCGAACACATCCCTGAATGCAGGGGATGCTGTTGAGATTGGAGACCTTCGCATCGTGGTTCGCTTCGGCGAGTCCGCTGACCCGTTCGCAGATGACGTCGCAACCGTCGTGGGTGTCGATGGCGACTTCCCCGAGGACGCTGACATCAACGAACCGACTGCTGGCGACCCAACCCCGATGGCAGCTACGGCTTCTCCATCTGGTTTTGAGCGACGCGAAGCGGTGCTGGACGTGATTCTCAAGCAGAACACCCGTCCGCCGCACCCGACCGAAAAGAACCGCCCCAAGGTTCTCGAGGTCAACCAGATCTGGAGCGACACCCTCCTTGACACCCGTCACTACGCCCTTGGCGGTGACCCTGTGACTGTGGGTCCAAGCATGGGCTACCGCTGGAACGTCCTAGGCGTCGACATGGGCTGGGTTCCCGGTCCCCTTCGCTTCCTCGCACGCTATGCTCCGCCGTTCCTCTCCGACATTGAGACCGAGTGGCGCCAAGACTTCTACGCACCCGAAGAACGCCTCCCGGACGGCAACAGTCACAAGCTCTTCGTGTGGGAAAACGACAAGTACGTCGCTCGCATTGGTAAGGACTGGGGTGGCTTCGTCGACATTGGCGAGACCCGCAAGCCCATCGCATCGCTAGTGGCCAGCGGAGATGCCAAGATCGAAGGCGACGTGATGGTCATCCCGATGGATGAGAACCGCCGACTAGTCGTCGACGTCGAAGGCATCACCTTCTTCGCTCACACCGTGACCGGCGCCCGGCGCACCGAGCGCGGCTCGGACGTTGACTACCTCTTCGTCGCACTGCTCTCGTTCATGGCTTTCCTTGGCGGCGCGTTCGTTCTGTACGTTTCGCTCCTGCCTGAAGGCATCTACACCACGGCCAGCGAGCCACCCGACCGCTTCGCGGAGCTGCTCTTGGAGCAACCTCCCGAAGAGAAGCCGGAAAACAAGCGCCCGGACAACAACCCGGATGCTGGTGAGGGCGAGAAGGCCAAGAAGGAAGAAGGCAAGACCGGTAAGAAAGAGTCCAAGGTCGAACAGGCCAAGGGCAACAAGGTCGAGACCCAGCAGCAAGAAATGGACCGCGAAGTTGCAGAGAACGCCGGTATCCTCGGTGCCCTCTCCAGCGACCCGGGCATGGCAGGCTTCGGTGCTCCCGGCCTCAACGCCAATATGACTGGCGGCATCGGCGGTCTCATCGGCGCCAAGGGCAGTCAGTTCGGCTCTGGTGGCCTTGGCTCCCGTGGTTCGGGACTCGGTGGTGGCGGTAGTGCTGAAGGCCTCGGTGGTCTCGGTACCAAGGGCGCAGGCTCGGGTGCTTCTGGCTACGGCTCCGGTGGTGGAAACCTCGGTGAACGTGGCGAAGGAGCCATCGGTACCTTCGGTGGCGACCCCATCATCCTCGGTGCCCTCGACCGCTCGCTCATTGACGAAGTCATCAAGCGCCACATGAACCAGATTCGCTACTGCTACCAGCGCGAGCTGACCCGCGACCCAAGCCTTGCCGGTAAGGTCGTCATCCGCTTCACCATCGCTGGTGATGGTTCGGTATCCCAAGCATCCGTCAAAGAGACCACTATGGGCAATAGTGCGGTCGAAGGCTGCATCACCGGTCGCTTCATGCGCATGCAGTTCCCGGAACCCCGTGGCGGCGGCGTCGTCATCGTCTCCTACCCATTCCTGTTCAGCCCTGGCTAATTCACGAATCGCGTAGCGTTAAGAACGGTCGGTGCCTTCGGGTGCCGGCCGTTTTTCGTTTGGGGAGCCCTGCATGTCATTGTAGACAGTCACCGTCTGCGCCTTTTTCGTCTCGTCCACGGCTACTGCACAAGACGACCCCCACGCTGATGACAGTCAACCAGTGCGATTCTGTGGCGACGGACCACGCTCGGCGAATGCCTCCACACGAGGGTAAGACTTCAGGTCATGTTTCAAGTCACCGTACGACGCCAAGCAGTGGCCACCACTCGGGTTCCCTGCCGTTGACGATGATGGTGAGCGCCGAGCGGTGGCGACGGTCCGACTGTCTTGACGCAGTCGGTACCCCAAATCATCTCGTAGTCGACGGGGTCATCGCGAAACATCTGGGCTTACTTCAAGACTACTATGGACGGAAACGCATGCACTCGGCTGACCTCGCAGGCGAACGTGTCATCGACATTTGCATTGCCAAGTCCACAGCCCCACCAAGCGCTGTATGGCTAGGGTCTCCCACCGGTAATGCTACATCGGCCTACTGCCTTGTGCGCCGCTCGACTCGCTTTCAATTTCCCCAAACGCCCCCCAGTGATGTCGGTATGGCCACCTACCGTCTCTCCCTTCAGCCTGAATGACCACAGGATCGCGCGTCCACACCCTGTCAACACACGATTTCGAAGGCTGGCAGCATGTGGTGACAAGTGCTAGTTCCCGCCCTCGCGGTAAGAGCCCCATGGAGCCTCCGGATGAAGACCCTCGCCATTCTCCTCGCCCTGTCCTCTGTCGTCATCAGTGACGCTGTCGCTCAGGATGACGTGACGGACCTCGATGCTGACCCAAACGCGCGCGACCGTAGCAGCCGCCGCGATTCGCTTGAAGGGGAAGTCATTCGCGAAATCGAACGCGGCTACTACCTCAAGTCGAACATTGGCAGCACGTTCTACTTGGGCAACTACAGCTCAACGCTTCAAGCAGGCACCCTACTCGGCTTTGCCGTCGGTTCTGACTTCCTCGACAACGAGAAGAACAGTGCTGCATGGGAAGTCCAGTTCAGCCAAGGGGTTCACAACGGCGAACGCTGGGAAGACCAAATCTTCCTGGGCCGCACACCGTCGCAGAACATCCAGGGTGACACGCGTACGTTCCTACTGGCTGCAAACGCTGAGTACAGCGTCTACCCAAGCCGCCGTATTGGCATTGGTGCCCGCGTCGGCGCCGGCATCATGCTGAGCCCGCTGCTCATTGAGTCGAACGCCTTCGCCACGGAAGTCGAAGCCGCGTGGAACACCACCACCACGGTGCACCGCAATCCGCACCCCATCGCGTTCTTCGGCCCGACCTTCGAGTACTACACCAAGCTGTCCCACTTCTCAATGGGCGCTGATGTAGACGTGTCTTACGCCCTCGGTTTCGACCTTGGACTGAGTGCTTCCGGGTACCTCAAATACACCTTCTAGTCGGCGTCGTGTAGCGACCGTTTGGCGAAGACCGCCAAACTCGTTACACGCGCGGGCTCGCCAAGATTACTTGGCACGCGGAAATACTCCGCATCACCCGTACGACGGCGTCAAAGTCGTCCTATGCGAGGATTCAAAATGGCAAACGAAAGCATGGGCCTTATCGGCCGCAAGATTGGTATGACTCAGATTTTCTCGGATGACGGCGCAGCCCTCGCCGTGACGGTCGTCCAAGTCGGTCCGAACACCGTCCTTCAGGTCAAGTCCGGAGAGGGCAGTGACCGCTACAACGCTATCCAGCTCGGATTCGGCACCCAGAAGGAACGTCGTCAGACCAAGGCCATCCGTGGTCACCTCGCTAAGGCTAACGCCAGTGGTATCCGCCACGTCCGCGAAGTCCGGTTGTCCGCCGAAAAGGCACAGACCTTCGAGTCTGGCCAGACCCTCGGTGTCGACGACGCATTCGCAGTCGGTGGCTTCGCTGACGCCATCGGTACCTCGAAGGGCAAGGGCTTCGCCGGCGTCATGAAGAAGTACAACTTCGCCGGTTTCATCGCCACACATGGTTCGCACGAATTCTTCCGTCATGGTGGTTCCATCGGTACTCGCTTGACCCCAGGTCGCGTGTTCAAGGGTAAGAAGATGCCTGGCCGTATGGGTGGCAAGCGCAAGACCATCCAGAACCTCGAGATTATGAAGATCGACACCGAGCGCAACCTCGTGTTCCTTCGTGGCGGTGTTCCTGGACCGAACGGCGGAATCGTCGTGGTTCGCACCGCGGTGAAGAAGTAGTCTCTTGGCGGACGCTCCCCAAATGAGCGATCCCCTCTGGATACCCTCTCCTGCTCGTATCGCTGCATCAAACCTCACCCGGTTTGCGCAGCATCTCGAGCAGGCGGAGGGTGTTTGCATTTCGGAGTACAACGCCCTCCATCAATGGTCTGTGGATCACCCTGAACGCTTCTGGCAAGCCGTGTGGGACTTTACCGGCGTACTGGCCTCAACACCTGCGACCGCCGTACTCGGCGCCGCTACCATGCCCGGTGCCGACTGGTTCCCCGGCGCGCGGCTAAACTTCGCCGAGAATCTGCTTCGCTTCCGCGACGAACGGCCTGCCATTGTTCAGGTCAACGAAGCTGGTGAGCGTCAGACTTGGACCTATGCCCAACTCGCTGACAACGTCCGTCAGCTCGCCGGGCGCTTCCGCGAATGGGGCGTTGGCCACGGTGACCGTGTCGCGGCCTTGATGCCCAATCGCGTCGAAGCCGTCGTCACCATGCTCGCCGCAACCAGTGTGGGGGCCATCTACTCGTCCTGTAGCCCTGACTTCGGCTTCAATGGCGTCATGGACCGCTTCGGGCAGATTGCTCCCAAGGTCTTCGTGGCGCCAGACGGCGTACGCTACGGTGGAAAGACCTTCAATACGCTCGCCCGTGTGCGCGAAGTGGCCAATGCGATTTCCGCGATTGAACACATCATCGTGGTCCCTGTTGTAGACACGGTGCCTGACGTAACTGACCTCCAAGGCGCCATACTCTGGCCACAAGCTCTGAAGACCAACGCAGACGCCCTCGTCTTTGACGCCCTGCCCTTCGACCATCCGCTGTACATCTTGTACAGCTCCGGTACCACCGGTGTGCCCAAGTGTATTGTTCACGGCGCAGGCGGCACCCTTCTGCAGCACGCCAAAGAGCTGGTGTTGCAGTCAGACCTAGACCGAGACGACGTCCTGTTCTACTTCACCACCTGCGGTTGGATGATGTGGAACTGGCTAGTCAGTGGGCTGTCCGTTGGCTGTACCGTCGTGTTGTACGACGGTAGCCCGGGCTTCCCCGACCTCAGAGTCCTGTGGCAGATGGCTGAGACCGAAGGCGTCACAGCATTTGGTACCAGCCCTAAGTTCCTTTCCAGCGTCGAGAACGCCGGGATTGACCCACACGCTGAGTTCGACCTGTCCGCTCTAAGGACGGTACTTTCCACAGGTGCGCCGCTGTCTGTCGAGAACTTTAAGTGGGTGTACAACCACGTCTCAGACGACGTTCAACTGGCCTCCATCTCGGGCGGTACTGACATTGTGTCGTGCTTCATGCTCGGAAGCCCGTGGGACCCCGTGTTTGCCGGTGAAATCCAGAAGCGTGGCTTGGGTATGGCCGTCGAAGCCTGGGACGAGACTGGCGTTCCCGTAATCGGTCAAAAAGGCGAACTGGTCTGCGTAAAGCCATTCCCGTCCATGCCGGTCTGCTTCTGGGATGATGTCAGCGGTGAACGCTACCGGCGCGCTTACTTTGACCACTTTCCAGGGATCTGGAGACACGGCGACTACATCGAGGTCACTGGGCGCGGCGGCGTCATCGTCTACGGCCGCTCGGATGCTACGCTCAATCCAGGTGGCGTGCGCATTGGCACTGCCGAGATTGACCGCCAAGTCCAAGTCATGGACGAGGTCCTCGACTGCATCGTCGTCGGCCAACCCTACCAAGATGACGTCCGCGTCGTGCTGTTTGTCGTTCTACGTGAAGGGCTCCCTCTCACGAGAGACCTCGTTACTAAGATCAAGCGGCAGATTCGCTCGAACACCACGCCACGTCATGTGCCGGCCGTCGTGCTAGCGGTGCCGGCCATCCCAAGGACCTTGTCTGGCAAGAAGGTCGAGGTAGCGGTGACACAGATTGTCTCAGGCAAAGCGGTACCGAACCGCGACGCCTTAGCCAATCCCGAAGCGTTGGACGCTTTCGCCAACCGTCCTGAGCTCGCTTAGTCTGGGATTAGCGAGACGCGTAGTTGGGCGCTTCCTTGATGATGTCCACGTCATGCACGTGGCTCTCACGCAGTCCCGCTGACGTGATTCGGACGAACCGCGAGCGCTCCTGCATGACCGGGACACTCTCGGCTCCGCAGTAGCCAAACGATGCGCGCAACCCACCAACAAGCTGGTGAACCACGTCTGCCAGGGGCCCCTTGTACGCCACCCGACCGACAATGCCCTCCGGCACCAGCTTACGGGTCTCCGCTTCCGGGTCTCCGGCGTCGTCTTGGAAGTACCGGTCCTTACTACCAGCCTCCATCGCATCGATCGATCCCATGCCCCGGTACTGCTTGTAGCGGCGCCCTTGGTACAAGACTGTATCTCCGGGTGCTTCGTCAGTACCCGCGAACATCGAGCCGACCATGACAGCATCTGCTCCGGCCGCGATGGCCTTAGCGGCGTCGCCGGAGAACTTGATGCCACCATCCGCGATGATGGTCTTACCGGCTTTGTGAGCGACCTCGGCCGCATCAGCAATCGCGGTGAGTTGTGGAACACCCACTCCGGCAACAATGCGTGTCGTACAGATGGAACCCGGCCCTACACCAACCTTAACAATGTCCGCACCGTGGTCTATGCACGCTCGCGTTGCTTCGCCCGTGGCCACATTACCGACCACTAGCGGGATGTGCGGGTAGCGGACCTTGATGCTCTGCGCGACGGCCAACACACCCATGCTGTGTCCGTGGGCTGTGTCAACAACGAGGACGTCCACGCCCGCTTCCACGAGGGCAGCAACACGGTCATCGCAATCTGCACCGACACCAATGGCCGCTGCAACCCGCAGACGACCGTGGCTGTCTCTGAATGAGTTCGGGAATCGAGCCGCATCTTCGATGTCGCGGATGGTGACCAAGCCACGCAGTCGACCATCGTCATCCACAACCAGCAGCTTCTCAATCTTGTGCGCTTGCAGCAGTGCCTTGCACGTCTCGACCGAGCTGTTGGGACCCACCGTGATCAGCTCGGTGCTCATTACGTCCCGAATGGGGCGGTCCAGGCCTTGCTCAAAGCGAAGGTCTCGGTTGGTGACGATACCGGTCACGCGCATATTATCGACAACGGGCAGGCCACTGATGCCATGTTCGCGCATCAGAGCCCGTGCACGACGGACCGGCTGGTCGGATGGCACGGTGACGGGGTCCAGAACGGTGCCGGATACCGCGCGCTTCACTGTGCGAATCTCGCTCGCCTGACGCTCGATGGTCAGGTTCTTGTGGACGACGCCCAGGCCACCAAGTCGGGCCATGGCAATCGCCGTGCGCGCCTCGGTGACGGTGTCCATCGCACTCGACAACAACGGCACTGACAGTCGCAGACCGGGGATGAGTGCTGAACCTAAGTCCACTTGCCGAGGCAATACCCGACTCTCACCAGGGACCAACAAGACATCATCGAACGTGAGCGCCAAGGGAATGTCTCGGACGAGCATGGAACACCTCGCAGGCCCACCCTCTATTAGGTGCGATCACGGCACCGCAATGGGTGGCACACGATGGGCACACAGGCCAGCCGAAACCATTGACAAACGTCGCAGCAACCTGTACCAACTCCCTCCACAATCGACCCGAGGACTGCCCAATGCGCACACTCGCTTTCTCCCTTGTCCTGGCCCTCACAGCATGTGGTGGCAAGAGCCCCGGCGCAATTACCGCCCCCACCCCCGCTGCAACCAGCGCTGACGCAACCATGGTCGCGGCCAAGCTCGAAGAAGCCCAAGGTATGTGGGCCGCTCGCGAGGACGCCAGCAAGCTCCACGCTACGCTGCTCGCCTACGAAGAGGTTCTTGCCATGGACCCCACCAACCGCACCGCTACTCAGCGCCTGACCCGCGGCTGGTACCTGTACGGTGACGCCCACACAGACGAAAAAGAACTGAAGGTCGAGCGCTGGGGCAAGGCCATTGAGTATGGCGCCATGTGCCTCGCACTCAACCCGGACATCGCCGAACGCATCCAACAAGGCGAGCGCGAACGCGACGCCGTTGCATCGGCAACCGCAGCCGACGTCCCATGCCTTTACTGGAGCGCATCGGCTCTCGGCAAATGGGGAAAGATCCAGGGTCTGTCCAAGACTCTCAAGCATCTTCCAACGGTCAAGGCCTACATTGGCCGCGCCGAAGAACTCAACCCAAACTTCTACCACTACGGCCCCGCCCGCTACTGGGGTAGCTACTACGCAGTACTGCCAAGCTTCGCCGGTCAGGACCTAGAGCGCAGCGCCGCGTACTTCGAAGCGTCCATCGAGGGCGCCCCCGACTACCTCGGCACACGCGTTCTCCGCGCCGAGTACTTGGCGGTTGCAACCGAAAACATCGCTATGTTTGACCAAGATATTCGCTTTGTCTTGGACGCTACAGACGGCATCGGGGGTCCTGTGGCTCAAGAGAACGTTCTCGAGAAGATAAAAGCTCAGAACCTATTAGACCGGCGTAGCGAATTGTTCTCCCGCAGCGCCATTGAAGCTGCCGCTGGCGGCATGGAGTAGACCTATGAAGCGCTTTATCGCAGCTGGAGCGGCACTGTCCGCGGCCGCTTTTGCTTTGTTCGCAACCCCGTCTCAAGCAGACGGCACCACTGAGTTGTCCATCGGCAGCCTCGCTCCCACCAACAGCGTGTGGTGGGAGATGCTCAAGTCGATGGAACGTCAGATCGAATCCCAATCCAACGGTCAAATCGACTTTGTCATCCGTCCACCAGGACAGATGGGCGAAGTGGAAATGGTCCGCGAGACCCGTCGCGGCGAACGCCTACAAGGCTGTGCGGTGACAACGGCAGCCTTGGCGGAAGGCGGAAATGTCGCCGCTCTGCAGGTCGTCGAACTCCCCTACTTGTTCAACGACTTTGCCGAAGCGGACCACATTCTCGACAACGTCTTGTGGACGCCAGTCAATGAGCTCCTCGGCCGCCGTGGTTTCGTTCTCGGCGCTTGGTCAGAGAATGGATTCCGTAGCTTCGCCACCAAGGGCAAGCCCATCCGTACGCCAGAAGACCTACGTGGCTTCAAGATGCGCTCCCAAGAGAGCGCAGTGCACATGGCCATGTACAGCGCCTACGGCGCCCAAGCCGTACAAAAATCGATGACCGAGACTCTGACTGCACTGCAGTCAGGTGTGGTCGACGGCCTCGACAACCCACCGTTGTTCCTAAACCTCGGAGGTCTCTCGGGCCCTCTTGAGTACTACACCGTCAGCGAGCACATCTACCAGCCCGCAGCGATCGTGTGGTCCAAACGGTTTTACGACGGTTTGACCCCAGAGCTTCGCGCCATTCTTGACGCCCAAAAGGCGCTGGCAACCTCCGCTCGCGTAGACATCCGCTCCGAGAATGATGCATTCCAAGAGCTGCTCAGCGAAGAGCTCGAAGTCATCGTGCTGACAGAAGCCGAGAAGGCCGAGTTTCGCCGGGTCGGTCGTGGTATGCATAGCGGCTTTGCCGCCTCTGTTGATGGCGGTACCGAGCTGTTGAGTACGATTCAGACCGAACTGGACCGCCGACGCAGTCAGTAGTTTATCCAGGGGCCTCATGTCAGACGCGAACCACCAATCCGCTGACAGCGGTCCCCTGAACAACATCCTGTTCTACGGCATCATCGGTGCCACGGGAGCGAGTATTCTCGCCCGTGGCGCCGCTCGTCGTTTGGACTGGGTAGTCGCCATGTTCGAGAAGGTCGCGATTGGGCTGTCGCTCGTCGCCATGACCTTCCTCGTGTTCAACGAACACATGATGAACGAGCTGAAGGTCCCGCTCGACACCACGCTCGGCGGTCTATGGGAGCTCGAGGGCCAAAAGAACCTCGCTCTCATGCTTATGGTGGTCGTTGGCTTTGCCGGTGCTTCCATCGCCACGCGCCGCAAGCGCCACCTAGCCGTAGACGCTGTCGACCGCATCATGACGCCAGGCCCCGCCCGCGTCATCAAGCGCTGTACCGCTTTCGTCGCCATGGCTCTGTGCGCGCTTCTGGCGCAAGGAAGCTGGGACTTCATCTACGCCGACCACACCCATGACAGCTTTGAAGGGGTGACGACCTGGAGCTGGATGACCCCGTTGGTCAACGCCAGTGTGTCTCTGATGCCTGGAGAAAAATACGGCCCCGGCACCGAGTTCGAGACCCAATACGATTGGGAAGACGCCAAGTACGAGCAGGGCTTCGAGTTCTCGACCATGCCCCCCGCCTTTCCCTATGTAGAGACGGGCGACCCCTTCCCTCTGTGGATTCCGGTTCTAGGCCTGGGACTCTTCTTTTCCATCATGGCGCTTCGTTTCCTAGGGTTCGTGCTGGTACCGCCACCACGCGACGAAACACTGCCCGCCCCCTCCGGCAAGAACCGCTCACTCATGAGCGTTGCGTTGGCGCTGGCCTTACCCTTGGCCCTCGCGACCATGGCTTGGGGGCTGTATTCGGGTGAGACGCGCCTGCTACTCCCCGCAAGCATCCTGCTTGCATTGATGGGAGCACCCCTCTTCGTCTCCGTCGGTATTGGCACCGTAGGTGCGTGGCTTCTGATCCGAGACGGGTCCGTTGTCTCAGTCGTCTCCGACATGTTCGAGGCGACCAAGAAGGAAGAGCTTCTCGCGATTCCGTTCTTCGTCCTCGCCGGCAACCTGATGACAAAGGGCTCCATCGCAGCCCGCTTGATTGCCGTCGCCAAAGCATTCTTGGGGCGACTACCCGGTGGGCTGGGCATTGCCGGGGTTCTTGCCTGCGCCATGTTTGCCGCCATTAGCGGCTCGTCTCCAGTGACGGTCATTGCGATCGGTAGCGTGCTCTTCCCGATGCTCACGAAAGCTGGGTACTCCGAGCGCTACAGCATGGGCATGTTGTCGACGGCGGGTGGCCTTGGCATCATCATCCCGCCGTCCATTCCCATGATTGTTTACGCGGTCATCGTTAGCGGTGCGCCGATTCTCGACGCCAATGGTGAGAAGATTGGCAGCATCAACCTTGACCCTACCGAGTTGTTCACTGCCGGCATGATACCTGGCGCATTCATCGCCATCTCGCTGATTGGCTACACGCTGGTCTCCCAGCTCATGAGTAAGGACCGCGCCGCTCCAGAGGGCGCCGCGTTCGGAACTGGCGAGTGGGGCAAAGACGTCGGAACGGCTCTGTACCGTGGCTTCTTCAGCCTGATGCTTCCTGTGCTCATTCTGGGGGGTATCTACGCCCTATTCACGATTCCCGGCACCGGCTACACGCTGAAGTTCGGTGTGACCCAAGCGGCCGCGATTGCCGTCATCTACGCGCTTGTTGTCGAGTTGTTCATCCATCGCGAGCTCAGCTGGAGGGACCTGCCGGAAGTCTTCACCGACTCAGCTGTCATGATGGGTTCCTTGTTCCTCATCATTGTGTTGGCCATCTCGCTGAATCTCTTCATGTCCTTCGAAGAGATTCCACAAGCTGCTACCCAGTGGATGGCCGAGCATGTGGAGAGCAAAGCCGGCTTCCTCGTCGCTGTGACCATCTTCCTGCTGCTCCTTGGCTGCGTGATGGACATCCTGTCGGCGATTCTAATCGTGGCCCCCCTACTGGCACCGATTGCCGCACAGTACGGCGTGAACCCGGTACACTTCGCCATCATCTTCATTGTGAACCTAGAGCTCGGCTACCTGACGCCACCCATGGGCATCAACCTATTCGTCGCCTCTACGGTGTTCGAGCGGCCTATCACCTCGGTGATTCGCTCGGTGTTGCCATTCTTGGTGCTGATGCTGTTCTGCCTGGCCGTCATCGTTGCGTTCCCATCCCTCTCCCTCTTCCTCCTCCCGGAGTAGCCCCATGGTCCACGCGACCACACGTTCGGCAGACGGTACTCGTCTGTCCACAACTACCTGGACTCCTACCGGCGATGTCGCTGGCAAGGTGGTCCTCGTTCACGGCGTTGGTGAGCACCTCGGTCGCTACGCGCACGTTGGCAATGCTCTCGCGGCCGCTGGCTACGCGGTTCGCGGAGTGGACTTCCGTGGGCATGGCCGGTCGGACGGTAAACGCGGTCATGTGCAGAGCTGGGAGCAATACGTCGACGACCTGCGTGCAGCCATCGCACTGGATCCAGGACCACATGCCATCGTCGCGCACTCCATGGGAACAATGGTGAGCCTTGATCACCTGCGAGACGCATCTCCGTGGGGCTACGTCGGTAGTGCGACTACAGTGGGTGTGGCGGTCAAAGCTCCCATGTGGAAGCTGAAAGGGGCGAAATTGCTGTCCAAGGTGTGGCCAAGCCTACCGCAATCCAACGAAATCCCTCTCGAGCACATCTGCTCGGATCCGGCGGTTCTCGACGCGTATAGGGCCGACCCTCTTGTATTTTCGACCATCACACCACGGTGGTTCATCGAGATGCAGAAGGCCCAACAACGCATCCATGCCGCCGCCGTGCACTACACGACACCCGCCTACATCCCATATGGCTCGGACGACCGCATCATCAGCATTCCATCGCTGATCGATTTTGCCGGACGCTACGGCGCTGACATCACCCTGGCGCGTCAGGCCAATATGCGGCATGAAGTGTTCAACGAACCCGGCAACGCTGCAGTCCTTGCGGGTGTCGTCGACTGGCTCAATGCCCACAATCCAGGCCAACCATGACCGAACTCATCGAACTACTGCGCGAAAAATCTGTTCGCTTCGGCACCTTCACGTTGGCGAGCGGCAAGACTTCCGACTTCTACGTCGACGCCCGGCAGACCACTCTTCACGCCATCGGCAGTGTTCGCGTAGCAGAGGCTGTGTTGGCAGTCTTGCACGACGACATTGTTGGCGTTGGCGGACTGACACTCGGGGCTGACCCCATTGCCTGTGCCACAAGCACCCTGTCGTCGTTCAAGGGCCGCCCCATCCATGCCTTTCTGATTCGCAAAGAAGCCAAGGGCCACGGCACCGGCAAACGCGTTGAGGGCATGGCCAATCTGTCTCCAGGCGACAAAGTAGCCATCGTAGAAGACACCACCACAACCGGCGGGTCGTTGCTGCAGGCCGTCGAACAGGCCGAAGCGGTTGGACTGGTCGTGACCCAGTGCATAACCATCGTCGACCGTCAAGAAGGCGCCAGTGAGCGCATCGCTGCTGCAGGCTACACCCTGACTGCCCTCGTGACACGCGACATGTTGGAGGCCACGTGAGCCGCTGGTTGTGCGTTCTCGGACTGCTGGTCGCGACGACCTCGGTGGCCGACCCCGTCACTCGCCGCGCAAAGCGTTCCTACCAACAGCAGCACGACGCCGCGACGCAAGAACTCATCCTCCACAATGAGTTCTCCACAGTGCTCATTCTGCGCGGCACCCTGCTCACACCCGACTTTCGCGGCGACCTCTCCGACTACCGCGAGGTCCTGCTGAACCCGGCACCGGACAATCAGGCGACCTTCGAAGCCCGAATGGCAGGTGATGCCGACGCCTACCATGAGGTCGTGTTCAGCGCCGACAGCGGTGCCCAGTCCAAGATGGTCTTTGGCCCAGGTGACGACCGCTGGAACATCCGACTCACGGCTGATGGCACGCCGCAAGAGCTGGTGACGGTGTACCGCGTACGCAACCCGACCCCCCTGCATCTGGGACTGTACCTCCAGCATAATCGTTGGTCTAAGCTCTATATTGCGCGCTTTCACCGCACCGTTGAGAGCCCGTCGACCGTGGTGATGCATGTTGGAAGCGGACACGGAAACGGCGAGCTGGCCTGGCAGACGTCTCGGTAAGGAGATGTCCGTAGGTGTGCTACGACGCGGTGCGCACGCCATCGCGGGACTGCGGGTTACGGCCTGTGTCTTCACGGAGCCCTCATGGACATCGCCCATCATGCCCCTCGCCGTAGCGCGCTGAACCACCGCATCGACGGTCCTGTCCTGTTGTTGGGCAACGGAGACCGTAGCCGCAACTTGCCGATGAACAAGCTGACCTTCCGTCAAGACAGCACCTTCCTGTACTTCACCGGATGTGCAATCCCTGGCGCAGCTGCCCTCCTCGAAGACGGTAGCTTCACCCTCTTCGTTCCCAAGCCCGACGCCGACGATGCCCTGTGGCACGGACACAGCACAACCTTGGCACAAATCGCCCAGCGCTACGGGGCAACCCACGCTCAGCCGCGCAGCGCACTGGCCGATGCCATTCGTGGACGGCCCGTACGAACGCTTGCCGTCGCCGATGAGAGCGTCAATCGTGCAGTCAGTGCGCTGACCGGAACCGCCCTACGATTCGGTAGCCAACACGGTGATGAAGCACTAATGGACGCGGTCATCGACATGCGGAAGACCAAGGCCCCCGAAGAACTCGACGCCATGCGCACCGCTGCACGAAACACGGAGGCTGCCTTCGACGCCGTGCTCCGCGGAACCCAGGTCGGCGGACACGAACGAAGCTTGACCGCCCTGTTTGAAGGCGTACTTGCAGCCCGTGGCTTGACCACCGGGTACGACACCATCCTCACCCAATCGGGCGACGTCCTGCACAACCACCATCACGGAGACCCGCTCACAGCCGGAAGGATGGTCCTGTTGGACGGCGGTGGCGAGCTTCCTAGCGGCTACGGCGTTGACATCACCCGCACCTGGCCAGTGAACGGTACCTTTACTCCACGACAGCGTTCGGCCTACGAGGCCGTCCTTCAGTCGCAGCTCGCCGGCATCGCAGCCGCACAGGTCGGTGTCCGCAATCGCGTCGTCCATGACACCTCTTGTCGAGTGCTCACCGAGTGGCTGTGCAGTGAAGGACTCATCACCGCCAGCGTCGACGACGCCATGGAACGCCACGCGCATGCCCTGTTCTTCCCCCACGGAATCGGACACCACCTCGGCATGGATGTTCACGACCTAGAGAACTTTGGCGACCGCAGCAGCTACCCGATTGGCCAAGGCCGACCGGAGCCGTTCGGAACCCGGTACCTCCGCATGGACTTGCCGCTAGAGGCGGGCTGGATCATTACCGTCGAACCTGGCTTCTATGTCGTGCCAGCCATCTTGGAAGACGCTGCATTGGTCGCTCAATTTAGGGACATTGTGGACATCGAAAAAGCCCGTTCTTGGTACGGTTTTGGCGGTATCCGCATCGAAGATGACATCCACATCACTGCTACTGGCCCCGAGGTCCTCACGAGTGTTCCGAAGTCGGTGAGTGACATCGAAGCTATCGTTGGTCAGGGAATGAGCGCGGAGGAACGTCTTTGCTGCACGTGACTGTCGCGACCGTAGCCGGTCTCACCCTGGGTGCCGTGTTCGTGGGTGCCTGGTTCTTGCGGCGTAACCGTGCCTGCAAGGACTGTGGTACTGCCCTCGACGTGTTGGCGGCTCCCGACGGCCTGCACACCTACGAGGTCTTGGCCTGCCCTAGCTGTCCGAACGCAGAGGTGCTGTCCCGCGGAGTCAGGAACCGGTTCGCTTTCTGCCCTCGATGCGGCCGTGGCGCCCTTCAGACCGTGGGCGAGCGACTGCCCGATCCGCCCGGGCAACGGCTGGTCCGCGTTCAGGAAAGCTGTCAGATGTGTGGGTACACCGACATCCGTTTCGTGTCCTCTGAAGTTGAGGACAGCGAAGCTCCGGAGCCGCCAACAAAGAAGGGGGATGTCCTGCCCTTCCGCCGAGACTAGGGTACCAACCGCCTCACCCATGGCGCGTTGGGCGGTCCGGGCTCTAGCCATCTTCGCTCATCAGTCGCGGGCCTAGTACCGGGTGTTCTGGATGACGGTATCCCGAATGAAGCGCCCGTCTGACTCGGGGAAATCCAGCGTGTAGTGCAGCCCGCGGCTCTCTCGCCTCAGCAACGCACAGCGCACAACCAGCTGTGCTGTTGTAGCCAAGTTGCGAAGCTCGATAAGGTCCGCTGTGATCTTGAAGTCCCAGTAGTACTTCTGGATTTCATCTTGGACGAGTGCAATCCGGCGCTCGGCCCGCTTGAGCCGACGATGTGTTCGTACAATACCGACGTAGTTCCACATGAACCGTCGGATTTCGCCCCAAGTCTGCTGAATGATGACCTGCTCATCACTGTCAGCCGCACTGCCAACTTCCCACATCGGCAGGTCGAGAACAGGCTCGTCTTCCCCACGAGTGGCCACAATCTGGTTGCACGCAGCCTGCGCGTAGACAATCGCTTCGAGCAGTGAGTTCGATGCCAAGCGGTTCGCGCCGTGAAGCCCCGTACAGCTGGTCTCACCAATCGCATACAGGTTGCGCACACTCGTGGCTCCGTTGAGGTCCACGCGAACGCCGCCGCAGAAATAGTGCGCAGCAGGGACCACCGGGATGGGGTCTTTTGACATGTCGATGCCGACCGACTTCAGAGCCTTGTCGATGTTCGGATAGCGGCGCTCAAGCTCGTCTGCAGACAGATGCCGCATGTCTAAGTAGACGCAGTCAAGCCCCTTCTCTTTCAGTTCGTTGTCGATGGCCCTAGCCACAACGTCACGCGGCGCGAGGTCCTTGCGCTCGTCGTACCGCTCCATGAATGGCTCGCCATTCGGCAGAATCAGTACGCCACCATCTCCACGCAGGGCTTCGCTGATGAGGAAGCTGGTCAGCTTATGATGGTACAGGGCGGTAGGGTGGAACTGCACGAACTCCATGTTCGCCACTTCTGCACCGGCACGCCACGCCATGGCAATCCCGTCGCCGGTCGCAATGGGGGGATTTGTCGTATATTGGTAGACCTTTCCGGCTCCACCGGTTGCCAGCACAACAATGGAAGCAGCCCACGCCTCCACCTCGTTGGTCCCGCTATTGAGCACGTAGGCGCCAAGAGCGCGGTCTTTCACGGGGGGAATGGCGCCGCTGCGGCGTGCAAGCCAACCCGCTGTGATGATGTCGATAGCCGTGTGCTCCCCCATGACCGTAATGTTGGGATGCTCGGCGCAGCGCGCATGCAGCGCACGAATAATCTCGGCACCAGTCAGGTCATCGGCGTGCAGAATTCGCCGGTGACTGTGCCCGCCTTCACGGTGCAGAGAGTACTCGTCTGGGTTGTCGTTAGACGCCGTAAAGGCAGTGCCAATCTCAATGAGCTCGCGAACTCGCTCGGGTCCGGTGCGCACGGTCAACTCCACCGCCTCACGCCGGCACAGCCCAGCCCCCGCAACAAGCGTGTCGGAGATGTGGTTGTCGAATGAGTCGTCACCCGACCACACCGCCGCAATGCCACCTTGGGCGTAGCGGCTGTTGCTCTCTTCGACCTCTTCGGTCTTCGTGATGACCGACACCTTCCCGTGTTCAGCGGCCTTGAGAGCAAAGAACATACCGGCGGCACCGGATCCGATGACCAGCGTATCCGTGTAATTAGACATAGAAACCTCTCTGGGAGCGGTCCCTATCCTACTTTTCGCCCAACCAAAGGCTCCCGATTGCTGCGTCACTTACCCAATGCAGTCACCGCAAGTCGGGGCGTCGCCGGCCTCGTTGTTGCGTTCCTGCTGCTGGTCGGCGAGCCAAGCCGATGGGCGTTTCCGATATTCGCCCTCGCCATGCTTACAGACCTTGTAGACGGTGCATTGGCGCGGGCGCTTCAGGCGACCGGCGAGCTCGGACGGTGGCTGGACCCCATTAGCGACAAGGTCCTCACGAACATCACCTGGATTGGACTCTGGGGAGCCGGATGGGTCAGCGGATGGGTCGCGGCACTCCTCATCTTCCGGGACATCGTCACCGGAGTGGTGTTCATTTCCGCTCGACGCTCCGGGCGCGTCTTCGACGTCAACCTCGCTGGGCGAGTCGCTGTGAGCCTCGAAGCCACTGCCCTGGGCCTACTTCTGTTCCACGGCCCGTGGCTCGACATCGACTGGCAGGCCGTCGGAAGCCATGTCGCATGGGTGTGCATTGGCTTCAACATCGCCGCCGCCATCAACTACCTGCGCCACGGCCCAGCCGCGCTGCCCTAATCACGCTATGCTCGCCTTTATGGATCGCGCCCCCATCGACCCCAACCTAGTGACCTCGCTGCGTCTGCCGCTAGCACCAGTCGCTGTGGCTCTGCTTGTGACTGGCCACAACGGCGGAAGTGTATGGTGGACCGTCGCTGCGGCCGTCCTCGCGCTGCTATTAGAGCTGTCTGACCTGCTGGATGGTTGGATTGCCCGCCGCTACAAGCTGGTCACGGATTTCGGCAAGCTGTACGACCCATTTAGCGACGCATTCTGTCGGTACACCATCTTCTTGGGCTTGTACGCCATTGACGTCGCCAGTCTGTGGATGGTCCTAGCGATTTTCTACAGAGACGCTGCCATCTCGTTCTTTCGGACGGTTGCTGCAACCCGAGACGTCATCATTGACGCTCGCCCAACGGGTAAGATCAAAGCAGTCGTTCAAGGTGTCGGCACCCAGCTCATCATGGCGGTCATCGTCCTCCAAGCGCTATTCCCCGCATGGCCCCTCGAAAACGTGCCTTACTGGCTGATGTTCTTCATTACCCTGGTAACTGTCGCGTCATTCTTCGACTACTTCCGCGGCAACCTCCCCACGCTCCGTGACGCATGGGAGAACAGGCCGCTGCGGAAGAAGCGAGGATGATGGACGCACTGTGGGCCCTAGGTCGGCCGTTGCTGTTCTCACTGGACGCTGAGACCGCCCATCACCTGACGCTTCGAGTGCTGGGGTCGGCACCCCGCCTACTCGGCGCGCTGGCGCGTCCTCTGTGCGGCGCTCCCGCTCGGCCCACCCAACTGTTTGGCCATACGCTGCCGAGTCCCATTGGTTTGGCGGCGGGATTGGACAAGGACGGCGTGGCCATCCCCTTCTGGCCCGCTCTGGGATTTGGCTTCATAGAGATCGGCACGGTCACCGCACATCCTCAAGTCGGCAACCCCAAGCCGCGCATGTTCCGCTTGGTCGACCAGCGCGCCATCATCAATCGCATGGGGTTCAACAACGGTGGCAGCGCTGCCCTCGCAGCCGATATGGAACGCCTCAAGAGCCGTGGACACTGGCCGAGCGTGCCGGTGGGCGCCAACATCGGCAAGAGCAAGATCACGCCCTTGGAAGACGCTGCACAGGACTACGCAACATCAACGCGTCGCTTAGCAGACGTCGCTGACTACTTTACGGTCAACGTCAGCTCGCCCAATACGCCTGGCTTGCGGTCCTTGCAGGACGCAGAGCCTCTGCGTCGCATCTTAGACGCCGTCCTCGCAGCGGCCAACGGCACCCCCACCGCGTTGAAGCTCGCACCGGACCTCACAGACGAAGCCATCCATGACGCTGTTGAGCTCGCCCACGTTGCGGGCATTGACGCCATCATCGCCACGAACACCACCATCCGCCGAGACCTCCTGATCGCCGACCCCAACCAAGGCGGCGGAATGTCCGGTGCTCCGCTGTGGCCCTTCGCACGCGACCGAATCCAAGTCGCCTTGGCCGCCTCAGCAGGACGCATCCCCGTGGTGGGAGTGGGAGGCATCGAAACTGCGACCCAGGTGGAAGATTTATTGGATGCTGGCTGCGTTGCCGTACAGCTGTATTCGTCTCTGATTTTTCAGGGACCGGGCCTCATCCGCCGCCTACGGCGCGACGGTCACAATGCAGTGAGTCCCCCAACCAAAGCAATCGATAATAGTGGACACAGCGGCTAGACGAATTATAATGCCGGCGCTCTGCGGGTGTAGCTCAGTTGGTAGAGCACCAGCTTGCCATGCTGGATGTCGCGAGTTCGAGTCTCGTCGCCCGCTCCATACACCCAAGCCCCTCAAGGTTCACCTTGAGGGGCTTGTTGCGTTTCAGGACTGTATTTGGCTGTCACAGCGGCGCTGTTTTGGGGTGCAGTCAGCCTCGCCCAGACAAGCGCACGCCATTGTCTGGAAACAGCGACGGTCGGTTAGTGGACACCGCGCACAGACGGATTACAGCGCCGGCGCTCTGCGGGTGTAGCTCAGTTGGTAGAGCACCAGCTTGCCATGCTGGATGTCGCGAGTTCGAGTCTCGTCGCCCGCTCCATACACCGAAACCCCTCAAGGTTCTCCTTGGGGGTTTTTTGTATTTTGGGACTGTCTCGGGCTGTCAAGTCCCCAGGATCGTCCACAACGATTGAACGGGTGTTTTTCGCAACTTTCGCGCGAAAAAAAAGTTTTAAGCACGATCACGGGAAATCCCCCACAAGTCGTGCCCAAGAAATCCATAAAGTTATCCACAGGCTGCAGGGTCCAGTGGATGATGCCCCCGAACCGCTGCCTAGGGCCTAGAACCAGCCCACTCGGACGCCGACCAGCCCCTCAAGACCGTTCAAGTCGCGACGCACGTCGGAATTGGAAGCGGCGATGCCTCGCCAGCCAACCGACGCGGTCAGGCGAACGCTACGCGTGAGGTTCAACTCGGCGCCGCCACGTAGAGCCGTGACCCCCACTCCACCAATCACATCGCCGTTCTGGTGAGACACCAAGCCCGCGCCCAGCACCACGTCAGCGGTTGGATGAACGATGGCCCGAGTCTTAAAAGCCCATCCGATGACAAAGCCGCTGGAAGCAAGCCGCACATCTGGCCCAGAGCGACCGTAGGACAGACCGCGAAACTCCGCTCCGAGACGAAGCGATCCACCAATGAGGGCTCCAATTTCCAACGCGCCCGAACTCGGTCCACCAAAGCCAGGCGCACCGAGCGACCCGCCACCGTAAAGGCCGACAAAGCCAGTATGCCGACGAGGACCGAACACGGTTCGTTGCTCCCGTCGCTCCCGACGCGCCTGCTCACGCGGGACGGAACCACTTGGCTTTGCGACCGAACCGCCCGGAGCCGACTGGAACTCTGTGGTGACGGCTGCTGATTGCTGCGTGGGGGAGGCATACTGCACATCGCCTGGGGCTGTAAACGGACGCGCTTGGCGACTAGACGTATCCAACGAGACCGCAAGCGGCGGTGATGCCACGGGCGCAGCAACGGGTGGGGGGGGGACCGGGGACGCCAACGTCGACGTTGCTTCGGGCCCGGCCTTTCCAAGGGGGCTTGGCTCACCTGGAACAGCAGGCTTCGCTGCACGGCTGGAACTTCCGCTCACCGGCTGTACCGCCACCGCTTGCGCCCACGGCGACTCGCTGACCGGTTGGCGAGCTGCTGGAACAACAATGCTGTGGGGACTCCCTGCCACCACAGACGGCTCTTTCAGCCCCGGTGTGGGGTCTGCCTGTGCACTTCGTTGGGCATTGGACATCGCGGCCCCATAGGCCGCCACCTCTGACGCGCCGGCGGCGGGCGCAACCGCGGACTGGCCGCTAGCCTCCGCCACGTCAAGAGATGACGACGAAACGGGGGCCGTTGCACCGAGCGGTCGTTCGACCACAGTCTCGTACGGCGTAAGCGCCTCTGCTGCTGGTTCTTGGGCCCAAGCGGGCAGTGCGAAGAGAGCTGCCAAACCGAGTAGCGACCGTGTCATATGACCTCCTTGATTCCGTTGGACACCGGTGCCTGCCAAGCGCGTCACCTACGTGATGCAATTGCTTTGACGTAGACTGAGGGTTGGAGGCAAATTGTCTGACGCCAGTGCCTCACAGGCTGGTACACAGCGCAGCTGGTTGGACGTTCTGACGCCCGAGTCGCTAGCGGCCACCCCGGTCGGGCGCCAGCGGGACCGCGCCTTAATGACCTTGTGGCTGACCGTTGTGGTGTTGGGCACAGCTGTCGTTGTGCAAGTCGTCTTGTCAACCGACGAATCGAGCGTGTGGGTGCATGTGCCGTAGTAGGTCGGCATCAGCTCGGCACTCCTGCGTCCTATTGCGCTTCGGCAGACGGCCAATTGGCGTCTGTCGGCCGCACTTGTCGTCGTAGGCGGCCTAGCCATGGCGGCCATTCGCGTCCTGACCACCAGCGGCCCCGCGTTTGACGTCCTCACCTACATCGTTCTTCTTCCCGTCATTGCCTACCTAAGCTTCGCGTTCGGGGTGCTGACCGTTGTCGCGTGCAGCGTCCTCATCTACACTCTGACCGCCATTGACTCTGGGGGTAGCCAACTGGGGGCTCTCACGGCTCCATGAGTTGGCCTAGTGCTGGCCATCGCGCTGCGACAACTGGTGCTCAATAGCTACAGCGAAAACGCCCGTCTGACCCAACGCCTATCCGAGCAAACCCTAAACCTCGGAACGACGAGCGCACGGGCTGTGACCGCAGAACGCGTCAAGGGCGAGTTCCTCGCCAATATGAGTCATGAGATTCGCACCCCGCTCAATGGGGTCATTGGAATGAGTACGCTACTGATGGACACCCAACTCGACGTCCAGCAGCGCGACTACGCCGATACAATTCGTGCATCGAGTGAAGCGCTGCTCACCGTAATCAATGACGTTCTCGACTTCTCGAAGGCCAATGCCGGTCAGCTATCGATGCTTGAGGAGCCGGTCGACCTAGCGCGACTCATCGACCAGGTGGCCCAGCTCTTCGCGCAACAAGCCACGACAGCTGGTGTCGAGTTGGTCATCGATATTGCGCCGGACGTACCACGAAGTGTGGTCGGCGATGAAGGTCGACTACGCCAGATCTCGGTCAACCTCATTGGTAACGCCGTCACGTTGACCCCTAGCGGTGAGATTGTTGTGCGCCTCGCCGTGGACGAGACTCGGGACAACTCGGTCATCCTGGGATTTGAGGTTCAGGACACCGGCTGTGGAGTGGCAGAAGAGTTACAAAGGAGATTATTCGAAGATTTCTTCCAAGCCGACACCTCTTCCACTCGCATACACGGCGGCACCGGCCTGGGCCTGGCCATCTGCTCGCGCCTAGTCGGCGTGATGGGAGGCCAGATAGGTGTCGACAGCACCTTGGGTCTTGGCAGTACCTTCTGGTTTACAGCCCCCGTCAAGCGCCTCCACGGCGAAGCCCCCACCAATCCATTCGCGTTGAGTGCGGGACTCCGCGTACTAGTAGTGGACGACAACGCAGCTCAGCGCAATGTCATGACGGCGCGCATTGAGACCTAGGGAGCCGGGCCTATCGCCGCGGCCAGTGCGGCAGAAGCCTTGGACCTATTGGTCAGCGAAGCCACCCGACGAATGCCATTCGACCTCGCGATTATTGACCTGCACATGCCAGATACAAACCGCATCGAGTTCAGTCAGACAATCCAAACCACCCAAAAGGCAGGCCCATTGCCGGCGTTGCTCATGACCAGCGTCGGATTCAATGTGGGCCGGTCCGCCTACCGGGTTGCTGGAATCCGGCACGCGATTCCAAAGCCCATTCGGTGGACGCAACTCTACGAATTGATGGCCGAAATTCCGCGTCGGACATCGGTACTGGACTTGGATCCAACAAACGAATTGGGAGATGCCAGACACGAGCGACCCGTGCTCATTGTTGAAGACAACGCAGTGAACCAGAAGGTCGCACGCCACATGCTGGAGTCGCTCGGGTACACAGCGGACGTTGTCTCCAATGGTGTGCAGGCCGTCGAAGCTTGGCGCAGAACACCCTACGTGTCCGTTCTGATGGACATCCACATGCCCGTCAAGAACGGATTCGACGCCACACGCGACATCCGACGCCTAGAGGTCGATAGTGACACCCATACCCCTATCATTGCTATGACCGTGGACGTCCTTCCCGCCGACCGTAAGCGTTGTCGGGACCCAGGTATGGACGCACACCTTCCGAAGCCCATGCAGATTGAGACGCTCGAACCGCTACTCCGATACTGGACAGCTATGGGGCAACGGGAACGTACACCCCCTTCGTCATGACGGCCCTCATCTACGGTAGTTCAGTGAGCGCGACCGAGCTGGTCTTTCAACGCTGCCGAAGCCACCTCCACACCCCTGCGCAGTCCCAAGAGCATCGCATCCATCTGGTGAGCCTTCTGGTCTCGTGCTTGCTGCACGATGCGCGAACAGGTCTCGGACACAGACGTGGCGCCAACGTATGCAGACGTCGACTTCAGAGAGTGCGCGGCTCGTCCCAACTGTTCCCAGTCGCCGGATTCGAAGACTTCCTCTACGACCGTCAATGCACCCCCAGCATCCGTCAAGAACAGCCGAACCGTCGCGTCAAATTCGGCTACGAGAAGTGCTCGCAGCCGGTCGAGGGTGTCGAAATTCACCGCGTATTGGCCAGCAATACTGTGGGTGACCTGCATCGGTCCGACCCACGCCTCTAAAACAGCCCGAAGCTCTTCTAGTCGTACCGGCTTGGTCAAGTGGTCATCCATTCGGGATTGCGCAGTCACCGGAAGGTGGGCGAGACTTGGTGTTGCTCGTATGCGCTGAGTGGCTTCATAGCCATCCATTACCAGCATCTGACAGTCCATCAGAACCGCGTCGAACAGAAACTCCCGCAGCGCCCTTAACGCCTGAGTTCCGTCAACAGCCCGGTGTGAATCGAGCCCCAGATTGGTCAAGCTACGGCGCAAGATGACGGCGTTGACGTCGTTGTCTTCGACGACCAGTACACACCGTTGCGAACGTCCCGGATGCACCAGCAAATCACTCGCGGCCATCCGCTCCGACGACTTCGCCCCCACCATCGTGGTCCAAGACATCCGTCACCATCATGGTGCTGCGAGCGACTAACCGTAGTTTGTCGCAGACATCGGACGACAGCTGGCGTCGCTTGAGTTCCTCCACCGTACCCACAAGCGTCATCAAAGGCTCGCGAAGTCAAACCATGAAACGTGCCTGCGACTCACTCAAGCCAAGGCTCACAGGAAGGATGGTGATGACCATCTGGTTGCCATGCCCACGCGCAATGTGCCATTCGGTGGTGCACGGTTCACCATCTACGCAGCAGCATTCCGCCTGCCAATTGGCCGGAGGCCCAGTGACGGCGCCGAGGCTACGTCCGCGGGTGGACTCTTGCTGACGGACCTCATGGTCAAGCCGCCGAGGAGGACCCCTAGGAGGACAGCGGTACCAGTTACGACGGTAGACAGGCACATCGTCCAGTGGTTCCTACACCCCAGCGAGACCGAACTCCGTACCAGCCGCGCATGTCAGCATGTGACGAACAGTCCCTACACAACTCCCGCAGCAGCACTCAAATGCCCAACGTCGCGCCGCCCGGAGGCAGCGCAACGAGGCTACGCTTGGTCTGTGGCGTTGGGAAGTACGAGGTCCGCTTGCTCAATCAGGTGACCCGACCGCTCTACCTTCGTGCGCAGGTAGTCCGCGTTCTCGGGAGTCAACGGCATCACATGTGGAATCCGCCCCTCAACATTGATCCCGAGCTCGCGCATCTGCCCAATCTTGTTCGGATTGTTGGTGATGAGGCGGATCGACTGAATGTTGAGGCTGGTGACCATGTGCGCAGCAACGCTGTACTCACGCTCATCATCGCGAAATCCCAACGCTAGATTGGCATCGACCGTGTCTAGGCCACCGTCCTGCAGGGAATAGGCTCGAATCTTGTTCATCAAACCAATGCCTCTGCCCTCCTGACGCAGGTACAGAACGGCTCCGACTTCTTCGTCAGCGATGCGTCGCAAAGATGCGTGCAATTGAGCGCGGCAGTCGCAGCGCACGGAACCCAAAGCATCGCCCGTCAAGCATTCGCTGTGGATACGAATCGGCACAGAGGACGCGCCGACGACGTTGCCCTTGATGATGGCAACGTGGTCCTTCCCATCCCGGTTATTCCAAAAGGCAACAATCTTGAACAGCCCGAATTCGGTGGGCAGTTCAGCGACAGCTACCACTCGGACACAGACGTTGTTCTTGCCGTATCCAGAGCACTCGTGATCTTGGTCGCGCTCGACCAAGTCCGAGAGGTTGCGTTCGCTCAAAGTATTCACAGGACCTCCAAAAGTCGTGTTGCGAGGTCATGTCCTGCGATGAAGGCGCCTTCGACGCCACCAGACTCGCTGAACCCCTCGCCCGTCACCCCCAACGTAGCGCCGCCAACCTCGGTAAGCACTGGCTGACGGAACGCAGGCGCACCGTCAATCCGTGCGAAGCGCCAGCGATGCTCATGGATGAAAAGAGGCCGACAAGCCCAAGTCCCGAGTAATCGGCCCGCTTCTTCCAAAAGAGCGAGCGACCAGAGGTCTTTCGGCGCTTCTAGGCGTTCTCTGGACCAACTCGTCCGCCCCTGGAAGACGAGAGCACGGTATGCGTGGGCAGTTCTCTTTGACGAGTCGTGACTTACCAGAGCGATACACGAGGACATCGAAGGGTGCATGAGGTCAAAGCCAGGGTCCGGAGATGACGCTGGATACAATGCGCCGACCGCCAGACATGCCGACGACGAACACATACGCATCAATGCCCGGAGACCGGCGACATCCTTGGATGACGGGTCGATAGTATCGAGCAAATCACCAGCCTGCTCGAGCGGAATGGCCAGGACTACCTTGCGTGCTTCGTACATGACGCCAGCGTCGGACATCACCCGGCACGCGCCACCGGCCATCTCTATCGACTGCACCAGCGTTTGAAAGTGAATCGTAAGCCCAGCCGCCAGGGCTTTCGGAAAGGCATTCAGGCCTTCCGGCAGAGCAACACGTCGAACCGATGGCGCCAGCCCACGCGGCGCGCAGGTGGGTCCCTCACCGGACAGAGACACCGGCCATTCGAAGGCTACATCGCCAACATAGGTGTCGAGCGCTTGGAGAAAGACAGGATTGTCGCCGTGGAGAAACGCGACTCCCATGTCTACCGGTTGGCCCTCAATTCGCCGAGTGTGGCACCGCCCTCCCACGCCACGAGACTTTTCCAGCAGCTCAACCGAGAGCCCCGCCTCTTCTAGGATTCGGGCACAGCTAAGGCCAGACACACCCGCGCCAATGACAATCACATCTAGCAGCTCACACCTCCGCAGACGCCCTAACCGAACGCTCTTACTCTTCGCGGACGAGCACACCCGAGCCACTGAGCCGCAGGCTGGAAGACTGCAGCGACGACGTCAGCACCAATTCGGTCATGTCATCCGACCATGAGGCAGTCCCGGAGCCCGTCGCTTGCCACGGGGCCACGCTTTGCACGCTCGTCAATCCGTCCCATTCACCATCGATGGCCACGTTGTCTTCAGGCGTGATGCTGAGGCTTTCGCCCAGCAGCTGAATCGCCAAGTCATCATCGGATGCAACGTCGCAGTCAATGGTGTAGCCAATCACGACCGTCGCTCGCGTCAGCACCACGTCGCATACGACCGTCGTCCGCCGTGTCTGCCCCTCCACAATCGCGGTTGCCATAAGCGTATGTTGGCCGCTGAACGTCCCCTGACCATCCACATGTCCGTCACAGTCGTTGTCTTGGCCATCCCAGACCTCCTCCGCGCCGGGAAACACCTCCGGCTCGCGGTCATCGCAGTCATCCGGCACAAAGGCGCCGTCTTGGTCGAGATCCGTCGGTTCGGGGTCCGTGCCTGGATCTACCGAACTGTCCGGTTCAACCTCGGAGTGATCCGTCCCAGTAACGGACGTGTCTTGGGACGTGTCTGACCCGCTGTCTACCGGCGGACAGCCGACAACGAATCCTAACCAGCAGGTGAACCACAACAAGCGCATGAGCAACCATGACACAGTGTCTTCCGACCTGCACGTCACGAACGTCGCACTCTGGTAAGGTGGACTCCGTGAACGTCCCCCCTCCTCGTCCAAGGTTCTTGTCGTGAAGCCGTGTAGTCGCTGCGGTGGGCCCACGGCTCTAAGAAAAGTTCGCGGATTCGAGGTCGAAGCCTGCGTCCGGTGTGGCGCCGTCCTGATGGACGCGTCTGATCTTGACGTCATCGCTGCGGGTGGACAAGACGTCCGCACGCCGGTTCCACTGTCGACCGCGACCCCCAGCGCCCCTCCACCACGTTGGATCCACAAAGACCCAAGTCCCCCTCAACCCTTGTACACCCAGGTACTGCTACCTCCGGATCCATCGACTGAGGAAACGCAAGCGCCAACTGTGGTCGACGGGCACGCCGTCACCAGCGAGCCGCCGCCAAAGCGCGAACCACCACCTGAAGGGCTACCGGAAGCGCCAGTCCCAACGCCGCACACGCCCCGCTCTGCAGGACCACGTCGCCGATCGCTGAAGTCCGCGCGCACATCAACGCCGGCTCCGCCCATCTTCCGCGACTCGGAACGTCGAGGGTCCTCCCCCACGATGATGCCCGACGTCGCGCCGACCGGAGAACCCGAGCTGGGAAATTTTGGAAGTGCAGCTCCCGGCCGCCAAGGACCGACCTTCGACTTACCCAAAGACCCAGATGCTACCGAAGAGATCGACAACGCTAACGCAGCTCGCCAAGCCACACCGGTCTCGCAGAAGACCACGGCACCTCGACCACCCAATCGGGCTCCCGCAGCGCTCGATGACCCAGCCCTGACCGAGTGGACACGCAAACGGTCTCGGACCCGGCGCCGTCTCGTCCAAGTAGCCACGGCAACATGGCTAGCTATCTTCCTCGCACTTGCTGCGGTCGGGTACCTGGCCTGGCAAGGGAGAGCCCTTACCAACGCTGGCTCGCCACCACCAGACGAGCCTCTAACGCCAACCCAACAGGAGCCCCCGGGCGTACCGGGCTTGATCGGAGAGGAAGATGCTGTTGACGACGCAGAACCTGTCGATGCCACCGCGCCGGTGGCATCACCCCTCTCTGCCGCAGAACCACAGGCCGAGGTCGAGGCCGAGCCCACCACCGAACCAGCTGTCGCTCCGGAGCCCACCCCAGTCTCTCTACCTGTTGTCGCCCCCCAACCCGCGGCTCGCCCCACCCGACCGAGTCGACAAGCTCTCATAGACCGCGGTTGGTCATCGGTAGAGAATGATCCGCTTGCCGCTGCAGCTGCCTTCGACAGAGCAATGGCTGAACGCCCCTCGGATGCTGAAGCGAACTACGGCTACGGCTACAGCCTGGTTCGCCAAGGCAACCCACAGGCCGCCACATTCTACCTGTGCCGCTCATTGGCCGGCGCGAATACCGAAACACGTCGTGAAGTCGCAGCTCTACTGGGACGCAACGGACTCACATGCGACTAGACATTGTCATCGTCAGCCTCGCACTTACGGCTTGCGGAGCAAACAAGTGTGAAAACGAAGGCACCATTCGCAATGCGACCCTGCCCCCTCCCCGAGTTGTTCAGAACCCAGATGCCGGGCTTGGAGTCATTGTTCCCGGTGAACACGTGGGTCCACTTCGCCCAGACACAACGCGAGCGGGCTTAGCGGAGCGACTCAGCGAAGCTGCACTCAAGGACCAAGACGTGGACATTGGCGAGGGTCAAGTCCAGGCAGGTACCGTGATTCACGCCGGTACAGACCACGAGCTGCGCGTTGTTTGGCAATCGCCAGCACGTCAGACCCTGGCTTGGGTTCATGTCATCGGAACCGCATGGGAACTTCCCGGAGGACTGCACCCAGGAGCCTCCCTTGCGGATACCCAACAAAGCCTCGGCACCTTCCGCTTCAACGGATTTGTGGGCGATGACAGTGGATTCATCCATCTCATCGGGACCCCACTCGCCTCGTACGCAGCCAGCACCAGTCTGCGCCTAGTCGTTGAACCTGATCGCCTGCCGTGCCAATCCTCGACCTTGCACGCGCAGCTGCTGTCCAGTGACGCGCCGGAGGTCCAGGCCTGCTCACCGAATCTTGGCGACGTCATCCTCCGCTTTTAGCCTGCCTGCAACGACGTAGGGCGTCCGGTTTGCGCGCAGATGCGGTATACGAAGTCATCTTGCCAGGGGTTCTTCATGAGCAGTATCGACTATCAGCAGCTGATTCCAAACAACGTCGACCTGTCGAACAACCGTCGGCTTCAACGAGCCCTGGAGAAGTGGCAACCCGCATTCCTCGATTGGTGGCAGGACATGGGGCCCGAAGGGTTTCAGACCTCTGACGTTTACCTACGCACAGCGGTGAGTACGGATGCCGACGGCTGGGCAAACTTCGGCTTCGTGAAGATGCCAGATTACCGATGGGGCATCTTCTTGGCGGACCGCGAGAAGGACCGCACCATCGGTTTCGGCGACCACGCCGGCAAGCCGGTTTGGCAAGAAGTGCCTGGTGAGTACCGAAATGTTCTGCAGCGCATCATCGTTACCCAAGGCGACACCGAGCCCGCTAGCGTCGAGCAGCAGCGATTCCTCGGACAGACTGCACCGTCCGTCTACGACCTGCGAAACCTCTTCCAAGTCAATGTCGAGGAGGGCCGCCACCTATGGGCAATGGTGTACCTGCTTCACGGCTACTTTGGCCGCGACGGTCGCGAAGAAGCGGAGACCCTGCTGGAGCGCCGCTCGGGAGACGAAGATAAGCCGCGTATCCTCGACGCTTTCAACCAGACCTGTCCAGACTGGCTGACCTTCTTCTGTTTCACGACCTTCACCGACCGTGACGGCAAATATCAGCTCGCGTCCCTGGCCGAATCGGCATTCGACCCACTCTCACGCACCTGCCGCTTCATGCTGACCGAAGAGGCCCACCATATGTTCGTGGGTGAACGTGGCATCCAGCGCGTATTGCGCCGCAGCGCCGAGCTGACCAAGCAAGACTCCAACGGCGACCCACGGAACCTGGGTGGCATCCGTCTCGAGACCGTTCAGAAGTACGTCAACTACTGGTTCAGCTACAGTATCGACCTGTTTGGCTCTGAGATCAGTTCCAACGCCGCCGACTACTTCGCGAACGGCATCAAGGGCCGCTACCGCGAAAATGACCTGTGGGATGACCACGTGGCTCTCGAAGCCAGCAAGACCCTGAAAGTCCTCAAGGATGACGTCCTGGTCGATGATGAGGTTCCGCTACGCAACGCCATGAACGAGGTGCTTCGCGAGGAGTACATCAAGGACTGTGAGTTGGTCCTCAAGCGGTGGAACCGCGCACTCGACAAGCTCGACTGTGGGTTCCGTGTGACCCTTCCCAACCATCGCTTTCATCGCCGCCAAGGCTTGTACGGCGGTCAGTTCTTCGACCCGAGTGGCACCCCCATCACCGAAGAGCATTTCGCCGCCAAGAAAGACGAGTGGCTACCGACGGACGAAGAGCGCTTGTACGTCCACTCGCTGATGAAGCCTGTGTACGAACACGGCAAGATGGCCAACTGGATTGCGCCCCCTGCACGTGGGATCAATAAGAATGAGGTCGAGTACGAGTACGTTCGGCTCGACGGATGAACGTCCATCACCGTCAGCTGTCCGACCTCATCAAGCTCTATGCGCAGCCAACACAAGAGAACGACGATAGGGTACGCGCTTTTGTGCGCACCTGTCGGATCGAGGTCATGTCAGGGATAACGGTGACAATGCCGGGTATGCCTAGTGCGAAAATCACGGACCTTGAGGCCTTTGACAAGTGGCGGGTAGGCCGATTCCCAAGACTGTACGCGCCAACGGAATAGGGGCCGCGTAGTCTGGGAGTTGCATGCGTTTCGACGACTTTGAATGTCCTTCTTGTTCCAATCGCCGTCAGGTCGCCCCCGAGGTCCTGACCATTTTGTGTCGTGACTGTGGTGCCCTACTGGTGCTGGACCGCAGTGGTACATGGGCCACGGGCAAGTGGGTCAAGCTTGACGACAACCCAGGTGACATCCCACGCGAGCGGTTCTTGACGAAACGTCAGGCAGTGGTTGTACAGTCCATGGAACAGGCCCGCCGTAGTCATGAGCCAGGTGCCTGGCGCATGTTCGCCTACGAAGCGAAGGGCCTTGAGCTCTGTCTAAACCCAGACCTGTTGCCTGAGAAGACGACCGAAGCGCAGTTCTCGTGGTTGGAGGAGGAAGTCGTTCTCGGCGAGCTGATGACCTTCGACTCCCGCCTGCAAGATGCCCTGGGTGGGTTCAAAACGGCAGCACGACGTCTGAAGTCCGCCAACGACGTCGATGTGGTTCGCGAGATGCTAGCCCGCGCAATCGCGCTGTACAAAAGCTTGTTGGGCCACGTAGATTGCCCGGCTTCACTCAAAGGAGATTCACCCAATGAGTACGGCCGCAACATGGTTCTCGCCACGCTGGAATCGTTCCGTCGGACGCTGGGCACGCGCGCTGTCGATGCCCTGATCCGCCGAGCTCTGCCCGAAGGTAAGGCGACCAAGAACGTGGCATGTCCTGCATGTAGGCACACCATTCGGGACGTCGGCCGTGACCAGATTCGGATTCTCTGCACCGCATGTGGCACACCGGTCGCAGTGTGATTGTCTTCCTCGTCGCATGGTGTGCGGCAGCACCCCTCGCTGACAGCACCGAGCCCGCTCTACCGACCGTCATCACAAACGTCGCCGTGATGGACGCCGAAGGACACGTCGGGCCCAGACGCGATGTGCTAATTGCCGAAGGCCTCATAGTCGGCATTGAGCCCGTGGGAAACGGGTGGAGCGACCCCAACATTTCGGTGGTTGACGGCACAAGCCGAACCCTGGTCCCGGGGCTCATCGACGTCCACGTCCACCTCCAGTCCACGTTCGCCGCCCCCGACCGACTACGCA